>JBLIIE010000084.1:0-23138 GCA_047634635.1 Granulosicoccus sp.
ACACCCAATACAACAATGGCACTTAATATCATGTTACGCGACAGCAGAAACACAACGAGAAATGTTGACAAAATACCGAACGCCCCCGCAACAATAGAGCTACCGTTAAGACCTGAATAATCTCGCTGCAACACCCTCATGACATTGACTTGCCCAGCCTTGACAATGGGCAACAAACCAAAACCGGCCAACGCAATAAAGGCCGTCAACATACCGATCACAGGTGGAAGAAAACCTGGCGCAGGTAGCTCCAAATCAAACCAGCCGATGAGAAGATTGGCGAGCACCAACTGCGCAAACCAACCGACAAAAATACCCAGAATCGATGCAACCAAAGCAATTAGTGCTAGCCGTGTAGCCAGCCAAAGTATGACCTCATTTCTGGTGGCACCCAATGTTCTCATTACAGCGCTAGCATCAGCTTGTCGGAACGCAAACTGACGAACAGCCAAGGCAATAGCAGCCCCTGCCAAAAGCACAGTTACCACTGATGCTAAACCAAGAAAACTTTGCGCTCTGTCCAACGCACGCTTCATTTGCGGACTTCCATCACGCACACCTTCCACACGAACTTCATCTATAAATTCAGTTTCGATATAATCTCGTGCCTCAACCAGTTCAGATGTCGGACCTGCCATTAAAATTGTGTATCGAGCGCGGCTTCCCTCACCCAACAACTGAGCTGCAGCCAGATCATCCATAGCAATCATGACGCGAGGCGCAAACTCGAACGCATTCTGCCCACGATCAGGTTCGAGCAGTATGATTTTGCTAACCAGGAATTTTTTGGCACCGAGCTCAAGCGAATCTCCAGGCACCAATTCGAGTGCAGACGCTAATTGCCCGTCTACCCAAACGGTTCCAGCTTCAGGTGCGGTATTGTTGGGGGTCAGGGGTAGGGTAGGGTCAGCGATATCAGCAAGCTTCAACGTACCTCGTAGTGGGTATCCGTCTGTTACGGCTTTTACCGCAACAAGCTGAGATTCATCCCGCTCATTAACCACGACACTTGGAAAGCGTACGTGCTGAGCAGAATCCAGCTGTCGCCTGTCAATAGCATTGAGCAACTCATCGGGTAATTTGAAACCGGAAGTTGCTATCAAATCAGCCGCCAGAACATCGCCGGCTTGGCGCTCAACAGCCCGACCTATACGGTCAGTAAAAAATCCAACAGCGGTAACTGACGCTACAGCCACCAAAAGGGCCAATGCCAGAACCCGTAATTCGCCCGCTTTGAAATCGCGAGCCAAGGAGCGCAGCGCAAATCTGAATTGCCGACCAAGATTCAAAGAGGGCGACTTACTCAACGTAACGACACCAGACATAGATTTGGATGCTGTATTCATACGGCTTCCAGCCGACCATTATTCATACGTAAAATCCGGTCACAGCGCTGTGCCAAGCTGTCGTCATGGGTTACCAGCACCACAGCCGTCCCCTGTTGCTCACGCAATAAAAACATCAGCTCTACAACTTTATCTCCTGTCTCACTATCTAGGTTGCCTGTAGGCTCATCAGCAAATAGAACCTTGGGAGCGGTTACAAAGGCTCTGGCCAGTGCTACTCGTTGCTGCTCACCACCTGAAAGCTGTAATGGCTGATGTCCGGCGCGAGCACTGAGTCCCACTTTTTCCAGCATGTTTGATGCTTTTAGGGACGCGTCTTTTTCACCTGTGAGCTCAAGCGGTAGCATGACGTTTTCAAGCGCCGTCAGTCCCGGCAGCAACTGGAAGCTTTGAAACACAAACCCTACTCGTCCTGCTCTCAGTCGTGCTCGGGCGTCTTCGTTCAATTCAGAAAGCGGCTCGTTAAGTAGTTCGACTCGACCCTCAGAAGGTGTGTCAAGACCCGCCAATATTCCCAGCACTGTGGACTTTCCAGAGCCTGAAGGTCCAACGATGGCCACCGTTTCCCCTGCACGCACATGTATGTCAAGAGCATGCAGTATGGTTAGAGAACCTTCTGGCCCTGCGACCCGTTTGGCGATTTGCTGACCCGACAACACGAAGTCATCGATTTGGGCACTTTCCACACTGTTTTGGGTCTGACTGCACATGCTTGCTCATTGTAAATAAAAACTCGGACGTTAAACCGACATCCGGAAACGGGCAAAATTCGATCAGGACCTGCTTTAATGGCAGATAATAGGGTTTTATTCGAGATGAACAAGCTATGGGATTCATAAGAACAATACGTTTTTGTCTTATATTCGCAGTCGTACTCAGTTCTGCCGCACGTGCAGAGGCCTACAACGTTCTAGTCATGGGCGATAGCATTAGCGCAGCGTACGGCATTAGCGAACAGGATGGCTGGGTGTCCTTGGCTGAAAAACAGCTTCGAAAGGAAGGATTTGACGTAACTTTTGTTAATGCGAGCATTAGCGGAGACACAACAGGAGGCGGACTAAGACGTTTACCTGACGCTCTGGATCGATTTAATCCGGACCTGCTCGTTATTGAATTAGGCGGCAACGATGGTCTGCGCGGTTATCCCACTAATGCCATGCAGAAGAATCTCGAGTCTATGGCCACTATTGCCACAACATATGGTGCCGATGTATTGATTCAGGGCATGATGATTCCGTCAAATTACGGTGCTGCGTATCTTAGGCTTTTCGCTAAAGCGTTCGAGACGGCGGCAGCCAATACCGACAGCCTATTTTTACCTTTCCTACTCCAGCCCATTGCTCACGATAGAAATTATTTTCAGTCGGATGGCATTCACCCTACGGCGGAAGCACAGCCCCTGCTGATGCTTCACACTCTTCCACTCATAAAATCTGCGATGACAAAGGCCCATGCTCATGTCCAATAGACAGAAATTTCAATTCAAGGGATCGACAGGGGAACAGTTATCAGCACTGCTCGAAACTCCTGACAAAGAGCCAATCGCCACTGCCCTCTTCGCGCATTGTTTTACGTGTGGAAAAGACATTGCAGCGGCATCCCGAATTGCGCGCGCGCTCGTAAAACGCGGCTATGCAGTCATGCGCTTCGACTTTACAGGTCTTGGTAATAGTGATGGCGATTTCGCCAACACCAATTTTTCATCCAATGTCGATGACCTTGTGGCAGCAGCAGACCATCTTCGCGTAAAAGGCATGGCACCGTCGATATTGATCGGTCATAGCCTGGGCGGCACGGCGGTATTAAACGCCGCTCATCGCATTCCTGACAGCAAAGGTGTAGTGACCATCGGTTCTCCAGCGGATGCACAACATGTGTCAGCCCAGTTTTCATGCGACATTGACACAATCGAAAAAAATGGCGAGGCAGAAGTCGATTTAGCGGGTAGAAAGTTTACTATCAAAAAACAATTCCTGGACGATATCAATCAAAGCTCGGTAGAGCATATCGGTAGATTAAAAAAGGCTTTTCTGGTGATGCATTCACCCGTCGATGCTACGGTCAATATCAGCGAAGCTGAGCGCATTTATAAGGCCGCTCATCATCCCAAGAGTTTTGTTAGTCTGGACGATGCCAATCATTTACTCACTCGCGCCAGTGATGCTGAATATGTTGCTGACATCATTGCAGCCTGGTCCATGCGGCAATTATCAGTGAATGATTCTATGTCACGGCCTGAAGTTGCCAACGGACAGATAAGCGTTAGTGAAAGAAATCAAAAATTCATGCTGGATGTGTTTAGTGACACTCATCAATGGATTGCTGATGAACCGTCCCGTGTAGGCGGCAATAACGCAGGACCTGACCCTTATGAGCATTTGCTAGCTGCTGTTGGTACCTGCACGGCAATGACCATCAGAATGTACGCTGCCCGCAAACAATGGCCACTCGACAACGCAGAAATAATTCTCAAACATGACAGAGAACACACCACTGATTGCGAAAGTTGCGAGGACAGACCCACACAACTAGACGTCATAGACAGAGAAATAAAGCTGCATGGCAATCTCGATGAATCTCAACGGGCGCGGCTTATGCAAATCGCCGACAAATGCCCGGTACACCGAACATTAACCGGTCAGCTTGAAATTCGTACTCGTGAGCTTTCGATCTAACGACACACGCCTCCATGTGGCTCAGGTAATATTTGTGTATAGACCAATCAACACAAGCTTAGGAATTCTGGGGTACAGCAAAAGACATCTCCCCACCAGCTTTGGGTGTTGCCATCTATGGATTACTAGTAGCGCTTGTCACCAGAAACCTGCCACTAACGATGGTGGCAGGTATGTTGGTTATTTTTGGACTATGTCAGCTCTGATCACCATAAAGCCTTTCCTCTAGACTTTTACCTCTGGATATTTTTCGATAACGCCACCCTTTATCGACAAACAATTGCATCAGGCTGGCACTGGCTTGCATATCGTTAACGGTTTTAATCAGGAAGTCGCCCTGTGCAGTTTTAGCAATAGCACTCACGTCTGGCAAAGATTCTACAGCTTGCACAAATTCAGACTCCACAACCGTACCCATTCGCACAGTGACAAAATCATCCTGAGTATCGTCGGTTACAGGTCCAACGCTGATCAATTTACCCTTCTCAAGATAAACGACTGAACCACATAGGCGTTCGAGTTCATCAAGGTTATGCGAACTGACCACAAACGTTGTGTGCACAGATTGTTCACGGATGAGATCCCGAATCATTTTTGCATTGGGAGGGTCGATTCCAGCTGTAGGCTCATCTAGCAATACCAATTTAGGCGAACCTAGTAATGCCTGCGCAATGGCTATGCGCTTGCGCATGCCATGAGATAGGTTCGACGGTTTGGTGTCTATCGAACCCTGCAGATCCACAAGATGCAGTACGCGCTCAACTTCTTCGCGAGCCTGAACATTCTTCATACCTTGTAGCTTGGCAAATAGGCAAAGCTGACGCCCAACACTTATGCGCGGATCCAGCAAGGCGTCTTGAGGCAAGGCTGTGAGCCTGCCGCAAAGTTCTCTAGCTCCCGGTGATTCGCCGAATACAGTGACATTTCCACTCGTCGGTTTTATGAATCCACACAAAAGACTCAACAACGTAGTTTTACCCGCGCCGTTAGGACCTATCAGCGCGATCGGCTCTCCAGAGGGTAGAGAAAGCGTAACGTTGTCCAGGGCAATCATACTGCCAAAACGTTTTGTAAGACCTTGGCATTCAATAGGGTTCATAGGTCTCGTTGCCTCATGAGAACTGCGCCAATACCCAGAAACAACGCTGTATGCACAATAGGAATCATGGCAAAAGACAATGTGTCCCAATTGGAAAGCCTAAGCAGTTGTCCTATTTGCGATCCGGGAAGAGCCCAATCAAGCAAAGTCAGTGGTCCGAACCTGGCTTGTAGATATCCCACCAGTAACGACACGCTTATCCATATGATGAACGCATAGAGTGTTGCCTGTCTTGCAGAGCGAGCCAACACAGACACCAAGGCCATCAATGCGACATAGGGCGCTACAACAATTACCAGGTTCACAATAATCAGGGGTGTTTTAACAAGCGCCACTGCTAGATTATCTGGACTGTAAAACGTGATA
Source organism: Granulosicoccus sp. (assembly GCA_047634635.1). GTDB lineage: Bacteria > Pseudomonadota > Gammaproteobacteria > Granulosicoccales > Granulosicoccaceae > Granulosicoccus. Next base: position 5,487 of record JBLIIE010000084.1, read on the forward strand.
ACCAGCAGCACACTTGCAAGGGTAACAAGCACAACCAACAACATAATGATGCACTGTCCTAAGAAGCGACCCAAAAATATTTCAAACCGGGAACACCTCAGCACTAGATAACGCAAGGTACCACGGCTTCTATCTGACGCCGTCTGATCAGCAGATGCCATAAGCGCAAAAAAAGGTAACAGATACAAACTGATTACCCAGTAGACCGCCAGCTCTGGCGTCGGCCAGTTTCTGACATCTTCCATACCTAACCAGGAAAGCATTACCTCAACCAAACCTGAGAGAGAAGCGTCTTCGATCAAGGCGGCAGCCGGTAGAACCCCGTAGCGCAACACAGCAACCCATATCAGTAAAAAACCGATTAGTGCGATTATTCCACGGCGTGTCGACAGAAGGCGCAACACCTCGTCCTGTGCCAGTACCAAAATTCTCATAAACTAGATTTCCCTCATCGTTATAGGCAGATTATTCGTATCTGCTGTATGTTCTGGTGCACAAAGACCCTAAAGCACCGCAGTATAGAGGCAGATCACCCCATGCAGGACCAAACTTATCAACGCGGAGTGCTGTATATCGTTGTAGCCGGTATTTTTCTCAGTACAGGCGGGCTCTTCATTCGTTCTGTCGAAAACGCCAGTCCGTGGACCGTGTTGTTCTACCGATCGCTGACCTTCACTGTCACAGTTGTGCTTTTTCTATTAGCACGCGATAGAAAAACTTTTGTCAAACGCTTCCAAGCTCTCAGTGCTGCTGATCTTATTATCAGTATGAGCCTGGCATTAGGCTTTATCACCTACGTGCTTAGTCTGTTCAATACGAGTGTTGCCAACACGGTATTAATTCTTAGTACAGGCCCAGTGTTTGCCGCCCTGCTGGGGTGGCTGGTGCTCAGGGAGAAGGTCACAATGGTTACGTGGCTGGCGATTCTTATGGCGTTCAGCGGTGTGGCCGTTATGGTCTCTGGTGGCATTGCTGCGTCCGACAAGCTAGGTATCATCTATGCGCTGCTCGCTGTTATGACCTTTTCCGTAATGATTGTCATGCTGAGACGATCCCCAGCAAACCACGACACGATGCCAGCAACAGCGTTGGCAGGAGTATGCGCTGCAGTCATGTGCTTGTTCTTTGTGCCAACTCTGCAAATTTCACTGCATGATCTTTTGTTATCTATCGCATTAGGATCAGTGCAAGTGGGCATGGGCTTTATTTTAATTACGCTTGGATCACGCAGTGTGCCGTCTGCTCAAGTTCCCCTCCTTGCGCTTGCCGAAACCGCGCTGTCACCGCTTTGGGTTTGGTTGTTGGTCAACGAGACCCCTGCACGCAATACCCTGATTGGAGGCGCCATCGTTTTGTGCGCTGTAGCATTCCAGGGTCTTTCCGGATTACGTCGTAAAACCTACTGAATCGTGTTATCGATGAACTGAGGTAAATAACTATGTTCAACGTGAAGAAACATACGCTGAATCGACTGGATATTGAAATATCGGGGAAACTCGATAGCATCCAGATGATTGAAGGCTTGAACGGTTTGCTTGAAGAATCAACTGATTTCCAACACGGCAAGATGCTCTATCGCATAACGGATTTCGAATTTCCTGCGTTCAGTGCGTTGGCAGTCGAAATACCACGCATTCCTCAACTGTTTAAACTAATTGCCCGCTTTGACAAAGTTGCTGTTGTTGCAGACAAAATTTGGGTAAGGCGCATCAGTGAGATCGAAGGTGCATTAATTCCAGGATTGTCCATTCGCGCGTTCAATGTAGATCAACAAGATCAAGCTGAAGACTGGTTGAATGCGTAATTATTCAACCCGTCGTACTTTCTGAATCAGATAATGCAAGCACTCTCTTTCAATAGAACATTCAAGATGGAGTGATTTAGTGAATAGTCGATCGGCAAGTCGATAACGTGCACACCGCTGCCGTTGAGTGCAATTGAAAGAATTTCCTGGAAATTTTCATAACTCTCAGCGCGATGCCCGGTAGCTCCGAAACTATTGGCATATTGAACAAAATCCGGATTACCAAAGTCCAAACCGAAGTTGCTGAACCCCACGTCTTCCTGCTTCCATTTGATCATGCCGTAGGCATTGTCCGTCAGGATGACAACCACCAAGTCCAGCCCCATGCGCACAGCTGTTTCCAGTTCCTGTGAATTCATCATGAACCCACCGTCACCATTGACCGATACTACTTTACTATTCGGCTTTAACAACTTGGCAGCCATAGCTGTTGGCAGGCCTGCCCCCATAGTTGCCAATGCGTTATCAAGCAACAAGGTGTTTGGCGCATAGCACTCGTAGTTTCTTGCAAACCAAATTTTGTAGACACCGTTGTCTAATGTCACTATGTCTTCGTCTGCGAGATTTTCCCTGAGCATACTCACCAAAGATTGTGGAAGCATAGGAAAGCGTGTGTCACTAAAATACTTAGTGACATGTAGATCAACTTCATCACGAACCCGTTTGAAGAAACCAAAATCTTGCGGCAACTTGCCTAACTTAGTGGCTAACCGATTTATAGAACTTGAAATATCGCCAACAACATTGAGCTGAGGGAAGTAGACATCATCGACTGCAGCGGCATCAAAATTTATGTGGATAACTTGTTTGCCATCTTTTTCCATAAAAAATGGGGGTTTCTCAATAACGTCATGACCCACATTAATAATCAAATCTGATCGCTCTATGGCGCAGTGTAAATAGTCATGATCTGATAAGGCCGCAGTACCAATATAATTTTCGTGACGCTCGTCTATGACTCCTTTGCCCATTTGAGTGTTGAAAAAGAAAAGCCCTGATTCATTAACAAGCGATTCTAAAGCATCACTGGTACGCTTTCTATTGGCTCCTGCACCAACAAGCAAAAGGGGAAGTTTAGCCGCCTTTATCATATCAACAGCTTTTTCAATAGACTGCTCACTGGCATCAGGACGACGGTGCCCAACTACATCAAAAATAGAAGCATCGGTTTGCTCTTCCGCAATGTCTTCAGGAAGTTCAATATAGGCAGCACCGGGACGCTCATCCATAGTTATACGAAAGGCTTCACGCACCATGGACGGAATATTGTTTCCGTCAACCACCTGCTCCGAATACTTGGTAACAGGTTTCATAAGGCTAACAACATCGACAATTTGGAACCTACCCTGTTTGCTCTTTCTTATAGGTTTCTGACCGCCCAGCATGATCATAGGCATACCACCCAGCTGAGCATATGCCGCTGCTGTAACAAAATTTGTGGCACCCGGCCCAAGAGTAGACAAGCAAACTCCAGGCTCACCCGTTAATCTGCCATAAGTTGCTGCCATAAAACCTGCCGCTTGTTCATGACGGGTCAATACAAGCTGAATACTGGAGCCCTGCAGAGAATCTAGAAAATCCAGATTTTCCTCACCTGGAATTCCAAAAATATACTTAACACCCTCATTTTCCAGTGCTTTAACGAATAGATCAGAGGTTTTCATGGGGAGCGAAATCCATTTTAGTCGCGAACAAGCAAAGCACCAGTTCGAAAGTGAGAAGTTTTTTGATAAGCTAGGTTCAAACTTAGTCTCTCAACAATACTATGCTTGTACACAGGAAAATGCCAGGTCGTAAAAATCACCAGCGAGCCGAATCTGCTGCGTTCCAATCGTCACGCCAGTCGGCAGGCATTGTTGATTCATCCAGCAAACATCCTGACCCTATAGAGGGATACATCTGCGCGTAGTTTTTAATATTCGTACCCTGAACACGATGATTGATATGTTTGGGTTCTAATTGATCCAAACTATCCAAGCCCGCCGCAGCTAATAACTCAACCAGATTTTCCACCGTAGCTTTCTGGAAATTTGCCACACGAGTCGCCTTATCGCTCACCACTAGGCCAGCACCTCTGGCAGGGTTCTGCGTAGCAATGCCAGTCGGGCAATGATCTGTATTACAACTACGCGCCTGAATACAACCCAACGCCATCATCATGCCACGTGCAGAGTTAACCGTGTCAGCACCTAGGGCTATCACTCTTAGTACATGAAACGCCGAAAATATTTTGCCCGATGCAATAATACGAACCTGATCTCTGAGCCCGATTCCGATGAGCGACTGGTTAACAAAGATCAAAGCATCGCGTAGCGGTGTCCCGACAGAGTTGGTCATTTCGGTAGGCGCTGCACCCGTACCACCCTCCCCACCATCAACAGTAATGAAGTCAGGCATTTTCCCCGTCTGCTTCATCGCTTTACAAATGGCGAGAAACTCATCACGTCTACCAATACACAACTTGATTCCCACCGGCTTTCCGCCCGAAAGTTCTCGTAAGGTTTCAATAAACTCAAGCAATTCGATGGGCGTGGAAAACGCTGAATGAGATGGAGGAGAGACGACATCCTTACCCATGGGAACTCGGCGTATTTCTGCGATTTCTGCAGTTAGCTTAGCAGCAGGTAAAATGCCTCCGTGTCCGGGCTTGGCTCCTTGCGACAGTTTGATTTCGATCATTTTCACAATATCAAGCTGTGCAGATTCCTTGAATTGTTCAGGGTTGAAATCGCCCTCGTCTGTTCTGCAACCGAAATAGCCAGTGCCAATTTGCCAGACTATATCGCCACCTTGCTTGTGGTAAGGGCTTAAACTTCCCTCACCCGTGTTATGAGAAAAACCACCAATCTTAGCCCCTCGGTTAAGTGCTTTGATTGCATTACCACTCAAGGCACCATAACTCATGGCTGATATGTTCAGTGGTGATGCCATATAGGGTTTCGCACAACGGTGAGCTCCAAATTCCACCCGCGGGTTCATATTGTGCGGATGTAGAGGCACTAGTGAGTGGTTAATCCACTCGTAACCGGCTCGGTTGACATCAAAGATTGTTCCAAAGGGGCGGGTGTCTCGCGCACCCTTCGCCCGTTGATATACCAGAGACCGAAACTCGCGAGGAATGGGTGTGCCGCTCGTATCCGACTCAACAAAATATTGTTGAATTTCGGGTCTGACCGATTCAAGCATGTAGCGAAATCTGCCAAAAAAGGGGTACAGACGACGAATCGTTTGCTTTGTCTGGAACATGTCATGCAGTCCCAGCCCGATAATTGGAACCAGGAGCAGTAGCAATAAGAGGATGGGAGACCAGAGCATCGAAATCGCCAACAACACGATCGGTGCGCTGATGGCGAACACTGCAAAGTAATGACGCATCAACATATTTACAAATCTTCAATTAGCTAAATTTAAACAACTGGCCACATGTGACAATGATTATGCAAGGGCGTTCATTGGGTAAATAGGTATTTTTACCTATACCGCAACCCTAAGCCTCAGGCCGCATATGAGGGAAGAGAATGACATCTCTAATACTCGGTGACGCGGTCAAGAGCATGACCAACCGATCAATCCCAATACCTTCACCCGCTGTAGGGGGCAATCCATACTCCAAGGCCCGAATATAGTCAGCATCATAATGCATGGCCTCTTCATCACCCGCATCCTTATCAGCCACTTGAGCTTTGAAGCGCTCCGCCTGGTCTTCAGCATCATTCAATTCAGAAAAACCGTTGGCTATTTCTCGACCACCCACAAACAACTCAAAACGATCAGTTACTAACGGGTCGTCGTCATTTCTGCGTGATAAAGGAGATACTTCGGTTGGGTACAGGGTGATAAATGTCGGATCCATCAGATTCTCTTCAACTGTTGCTTCAAAAATCTCAGTTTGAATCTTCCCCAAGCCCCAGGAGGGCTTCACATCGATGTGCAATTTTTTCGCTATCGACGTGACCCCTTCCAAGCTTGCCAGCGCATCAGCTTGAACATCAGGGTTGTGTGACAAAATTGATTCAAAAAGACTTAATCGAGTAAACGGTTTTTCGAAATCAAACTCTCGGTCACCATTTTCAGACTGAATATTCAAGGTACCTACAACATCTTTCGCCAAGCCTCTGAGTAAATCTTCGGTGGTGTCCATCAAGTCGTTGTAATCCGCGTACGCCCAATAGAACTCCAGCATAGTGAATTCAGGGTTATGTCGAGTACTTAAACCCTCGTTACGAAAACTCCGATTGATTTCAAATACGCGATCGAAGCCGCCTACGACTAGGCGTTTCAGATACAGCTCAGGGGCAATACGTAAATATAAATCGATATCAAGTGCATTGTGATGGGTGACAAATGGCTTAGCTGCTGCCCCGCCCGGTATTACGTGCATCATGGGCGTTTCAACTTCCAAGAATTCACGCTGCATGAAAAAACTTCTGATGTAAGCAATGACTTGAGAACGAATACGGAATGTTTTCCGAGTCTCTTCACTGGTCATCAGATCAACATAACGCTGTCTGTAACGCGTTTCCTGATCACTCAGACCATGAAATTTCTCAGGTAAGGGGCGTAAAGATTTGGTTAACAACTCAAAAGATTGTACCTTGACAGACAACTCACCTGTCTTGGTAATAAAGAGCAACCCTGTCACACCCAAAATATCGCCGACGTCAAAGTGTTTAAATTGAGTGTATGCGTCCTCGCCCAGTGTTCCCTGATGAAAGAACAACTGCGTCGAACCACTGACATCCTGCAAATCAGCAAAACTCGCTTTTCCCATAATGCGCTGAAACATCATCCGACCAGCAACACTGACAGTTATTGCTTCTACAGCAAGCGCATCCTTCTCTTTCTCATCGTGCTCAGCGTGCAAACCAGCTGCGAGATGAGTAGGTCGGAAGGTATTAGGGAACGCATTACCTTCCTTGCGCATATTGTCAAGCTTTGCGCGGCGTTGCTGAATGAGTTGATTGTCGTTGTCAGTCATGGGTATGTTGAGTATCTCGATGAATTTGAAAACTACGGTTATTACAAACCTGCTTTCAAACTTTCAGTCAGAAAGGCCGTGATATTGCCATCAAGCACGGCTTGTGTGTTGCTAGTCTCAAGACCTGTACGCAGATCCTTGATGCGCGATTGATCAAGAACGTAAGAACGAATCTGACTGCCCCAGCCAATATCTGATTTGCCCTCTTCTACGACCTTTTGATCTCCCTGCCGACGTTGAAGTTCCGCTTCATACATCTTGGATTTAAGCTGTTTCATGGCCGTTGCTTTATTTTTATGCTGTGACCGATCATTCTGGCATTGCACAACAATTCCACTAGGAGCATGAGTTATACGCACCGCCGATTCAGTACGATTTACATGCTGACCACCAGCACCACTAGCCCGGTAAACATCAATTCTTAAATCTGCCGGGTTAATGTCAATGTCAATGTCGTCATCGACTTCTGGTGAAACGAATACTGCCGCAAAAGAGGTGTGTCGGCGGCTGCCCGAATCAAAAGGGCTTTTCCGAACCAGACGATGAACGCCTGTTTCAGTTCGCAACCAGCCAAAGGCGTGATCACCTTCAAAGCGTATGGTCGCAGACTTTATACCGGCTACATCGCCGGGCGAGGCTTCGATGAGCTCGGTCTTGTAACCTTGATGCTCTCCCCAGCGTAAATACATGCGCAGCAACATCTCAGCCCAGTCCTGAGCTTCGGTGCCACCGCTGCCAGATTGAATATCCAGAAAAGCCGGCGCAGGATCCGAGCTGCCTGAGAACATCCGCCTGAATTCAAGACCAGCAACTCGCTCCTCGAGACTAGCTAGATCTGTAGCTACCGCATTGACAGTATCTTCGTCGTCTTCTTCACGAGCCATATCGAGCAGATCAGACGCATCGACAAGACCAGAACCCAAGGCATCAAGGACATCCATCGTATCCTGTAAGGAAGCGCGTCTTTGGCCCAATTTCTGAGCTTTATCCGGATTATTCCAAACAGCAGGGTCTTCAAGCTCACGAAGAACCTCTTCTAGTTCTTCTTTTTTGGCATCGTAGTCAAAGATACCCCCGGAGGGAATCGGCACGCTGCCGTAAATCCTCAATGTGGGTCAGATAGGGATTAATTTCGATCATGAGGACACGCGCTAAAGCAAAAGGAGTTTACAGGCGCCAAGTTTACCGCAAAGCGGCCTGCTCTAGATGATGAACCCTAAGTTGTAGGGATTGACGGTCACGCCAAGTGTTCACATCGAGAGAGTAGATCGCAAAAACGGGTTGATCTACAAGCGGCGCAAGATCACAGTTAAAGGCAATCGCATCTACAGGTCGGTGATCAGTATCGCCCCAGGAATTCAATGTCAGTTTGAGGTGGCCTTTACCCACCACTCTGTAGCCTGCCACAGCGAAATAATCTGAGAACATTGGGGCCTCAAAACCCTGCCCCCATGGCATGATTGTCGCCAGATCCGCTGCGTTTTGCAGCGTCATTTCCTTTGACGCGAGAGATCCATCGGTATGGAACTCGCGAACACGCAACTGGTTATTCAGAGAGTCACGCACGGTGTTTTCAAACGCCACCCTGAATTCGTCCAGGTGTTGCCTGCCCAGGGTCAACCCTGCGGCCATTGCATGACCACCAAATTTATGAATCATTCCGACATGCTCAGTCGCTATCGACTGCAGCACATCCCGAATATGTACACCCGGGATACTTCTTGCGGAGCCTTTAATCTCTTCATCATTGTCATTGGTAAAGACAACGACCGGCCGGTGCAGACTCTCCTTGATACGTCCCGCAAGAATTCCGATAACTCCCTGATGCCAGCCATCATCATGCAAACAGATACTAAATTTTTCCACCTTGTCCAAATCCTCAAGAGATAATGAGGCGAGTTGCTCATCAGCCGTAGAGCGCATATCACACTCAATAGCACGGCGTTGCTCATTCAATGAATTGAGCGTCTGGGAAAGCGAGTCAGAATCGGCTTTCGTGCGACTCATTAAACATTCCACACCGAGTCGCATGTCGTCGAGCCGACCCGCAGCATTCAACCGGGGTCCGATTCCAAATCCGATATCCTGAGTTGACATAACATCTACCTTACAACCAGCTGCCGAGAGTAATGACAACACTCCGTGACGTGTCTTGCCTTGACGAATTCTTCTTAAACCCTGCTCTACGAGTATTCGATTCGTTGCATCCATCGGAACAACGTCTGCCACCGTGCCAATGGCAACAAGATCAAGAAGGTCGGCTATGGGTGCATCTGCTGCTGGATCTGACTGCCTGGCAAGTTCAGCACGAAGCGCAATCAAGGTGTAGAAAATGACTCCGACACCAGCAAGGTTTAACGAGGGAAAGGTTGATTCATTGAGATTCGGGTTAACGATGGCGGCCGCGTTAGGCAATATTTCAGGTGGAAGGTGATGATCGGTGACAACCACATCGATACCGAGTATTGCAGCGTGATCGACGCCCTCTACAGACGCAACCCCGTTATCAACGGTAACAATCAGATCCGGATGATGATGCTGTTTCGCTTGATCCACGATAGCCGGTGACAAGCCATAGCCGTGCTCAAATCGGTTCGGAATCAGGTAGTCCAGCTTGTCAAAACCCAGCATTGCAAGTCCCAACATTGCAACTGAGGTACTGGTTGCACCATCACAGTCATAGTCCCCAACAATTAGAATTTTCTCGGAACGATTTCGTGCGGATAACAATCGGGACACGGCCAAATCGATGTTGGGCAATGACTCTGGTCGTGGCAAATCGCCCAGCGCCATATCAAGTTCCTTAGCATCAAGAATACCGCGCGCGGCCAAAATGCGATGTATCAGCGGATTTTCATGCAATGCGCCTTGCAGCTCAGGTAGCTTGCGTACCCGCACCTCAACACTCACTGGCCCAAACTTATCGTTCATGTCCTAGCCCTGCTTCTTTTTGTTAAACCAGCGCTTCAGCTGAGCAGGTAGCTTAATAGTGAGTAATGCTCGATAGAAGCGATTTTCAGAGCGTGAATGGACACGTTGCAAGTCTCTGGTCAGCACCCCCTTATCTCCGTCCTCGTTCTCTATTGAGATCTGCTGAATCTCCCCCTGATTTATCCGCTTGCCTAGCAGTTCTAACCATTGTTGATCTATTTCTTCGATAACTCGATGCATCTCAGATTCGTTTCGAGCAAAGATGGCATTCGCAATTCGGGTGTCTACCACCAAAGAGTCTTCACAGAACAAAGGGTCAAAGTCCTCCAACGCTTTGCACGGTAACTGTAAGTCAGCACAAGCCGCTCGGGTAAATTCGTCATCAGCGTACACGGTTCCGGTTGCGCTTCCGAGCGCAGTGACGGTCAAAGTATCAGCATGCCCAACGCCGTCGATCGCAACGTCCAAGCTGGAGTACAAAGGTGCCCCACCCCAAAACCAAAGACTATTGACAGGCTGTTTCCCTAATTGCTCACGCTCCTCATTAACCGGATGTGCATGAAGAAGCATTTGCAACTCCGTCATCAGTCGCCGCCACTGCCCAGAGTCTTCCCCATCCGGCAAATAAGCAGATGCGTTGCGATTAGCTAAAAACGACGGTGGAAAACTCTCCAACTGCGAAGCATCCATCCCGGAAAGATACCATCCAAGACCCTGCCTCCGACTTAAAACCATATTATCTGCCAGCAAGAACGCATTGATGTCCATCAGAAGACGCTCTGCTTCCTCCTCACTCAAATCCAGCATTTCGGCCGGCAACAGCTTTGCAGTGTCCCGATCAGGTTGCAGATGAATAGGATCCGCACAGACAAGGCCATTTGTTTCACTGTTTCTGCTACACATCAACCTCGCCATTGGCAGATGCAAGCCTGACGACCCAACAAGACCCAAATGCTGTTCGAATTTTGCCTGCCAGGGCTGCTGAACAAGACCTGATTCCCACTGCATTGCAACTGGTGCACTTGAACCAAATTCCACGGTGTCAGGTTCAACAAGTCGACCAGGTGGCAAATAGCCAGGAATGAGGAATGAAATATTGAATAGGTTCATCGTTAACGCGAATAGCTGGGAACTCTTGGGAGGCTGAATTACTCTTAAAGCTCGTCGAGAGGACAAACGATTGCCAAGTGATTCAGGACAGAATATCGATCGATTGGAACTATCATGAGCACGCTGTACCATTCGGGTTACCCCTGCGCGGCAGCGTTGAGTCGTACTTGCAAACACACCGTACTTGCACCACTACACTTTATTGATACGTAACAGCGTTAGCTAGCTGTTTCGAATCCACCAACCAGATCCAGGAAAATCAGGAATGCAGAATCGCAAGCTGTTAATCGTCGTTATTGTTGCACTAATTGCCGCATTCTTCATTTTCGATGTCGGTCAATTCTTCAGTCTGGACTACCTTAAAAGCGAACAAGCGGCCTTGACTGACCTCTACGCCGCCAAACCTCTAATGGTAATCGCGTCGTTTTTTCTAATTTATGTTGTAGTTACGGCCCTATCACTGCCCGGAGCTGCGATTTTAACGTTGGCTGGAGGCGCTCAATTTGGATTATTGCTAGGCCTAGTCATTGTATCGTTTGCATCAACCATAGGTGCGACTCTAGCGTTTCTCGTATCGCGTTATCTGCTTAGGGACACCATCGAACGCCGGTTCGGTGACAAGTTAAGAACGTTTAACAACAATGTAGAGAAAGACGGGGCGTTTTATCTGTTCACAGTTCGTCTCGTTCCCATTTTCCCTTTCTTTTTGGTCAATCTGGTGATGGGCCTGACTCGCCTGAAAACTGGAGTTTTTTACATTGTGAGTCAAATCGGCATGCTGCTAGGCACACTGGTTTTCGTCAATGCTGGAACTCAATTGGCAAAAATAGACTCTCTAAGTGGAATCCTCTCTCCAGGATTGATTTTTTCCTTTGCCTTGTTAGGCATTTTCCCACTCGTTGCTAAGAAAATTGTAGATATGATCAAGGCTAGAAAAATTTACAAAGGTCATCAGAAACCCAAGACATTCGATCACGACATCGTGATCATAGGGTCTGGGGCTGGCGGACTAGTCACCTCTTATATCGGTGCAGTCGTCAAAGCAAAAGTAACATTGATTGAAAAATCTCGGATGGGTGGAGATTGCTTAAACACTGGATGCGTGCCTTCTAAAGCCCTTATCCGAAGCGGAAAGCTGATGCACAACATTGAGCACAGCAAGAAATACGGTGTTGAAAACGCTAGTGGCAGCATCGATTTTGCCAAGACCATGCAAAGGGTTCACGAAGTTATTGCTAAAATTGCACCGCATGATTCTGTAGAGCGATACACGAGCCTGGGAGTCAATGTTATTCAAGGCGAAGGACGTATTACGTCACCGTGGACGGTTGATGTCAACGGTCAAACGTTGGTTACTCGCAATATCGTTATTGCAACAGGCGGCTCACCATTCGTCCCGCCTATCCCAGGTCTGGAACAAGTGGACTACCTTACATCGCACAACCTATGGGAACTCAAGACACAGCCGAAGCGGTTGATTGTTCTGGGCGGGGGGCCGATTGGTTGCGAGTTGGCTCAGGCTTTCCACCGACTTGGGAGTGAAGTGGTACAAATAGAACGTGAGGGCAACATCATGGGACGCGAAGACCCAGACGTCGCAGAAATGGTTCTTCAGCGTTTTAAGTCCGAAGGCATTAGCGTCATGATTAACACCAATGCGGTAGCTGTTGAAGTCAGTGGCGAGAACAAGACGCTAGTCTGCGAACTTGACGGAGAGCGAATCGAAGTCCCCTTTGATGAGATCATTGTCGCTGTTGGCCGCAAGGCCAACACCATGGGTTTCGGGCTGGAAGAACTCGGTGTGGAAATATCAAACCGTGGCACGGTCGCTGTCAACGAGTACTTACAGACTAATTTCCCCAATATTTATGCCGTCGGTGACGTCGCTGGCCCCTATCAATTCACTCATGTCGCGGCTCACCAAGCCTGGTACGCAGCAGTCAACTCACTGTTTGGCTCATTCAAAAAGTTTAAGGTGGACTATCGAGTTATCCCTTGGGCTACATTTACCGATCCAGAAGTCGCTCGAGTAGGCCTCAACGAAAGAGACGCCAAGGAGCAAAGCACTGCCTACGAACTCACGACCTACGGCATTGACGACCTGGATAGAGCTATCGCGGACAGTAGCGATTATGGAGTAGTTAAAGTTCTCACGGTCCCAGGAAAAGACAAAATTCTCGGCGTCACAATCGTTGGAGAGCATGCAGGTGATTTGATCGCAGAATATGTATTGGCGATGAAACATGGGCTAGGGCTTAACAAGATCCTTGGCACGATCCACATCTACCCTACCCTGTCAGAATCTAATAAATATGCAGCTGGGGAATGGAAAAGGGCACACCAACCTGAAGCATTACTTCGATGGGTTAAAAAATTCCATACTTGGCGCAGGGGTTAATAAAAACAGCTCTTTAAATGCAACTGGGGTGGTTGGCGCCAGACTTTATTAACAGTAACTCTGCCACATCAGATTTATCAAGAACTGGCTATCGTTACCGGCTTAGCCCTGAACTAAAAAAGGCCGCCTTGCAAGACGGCCTTTTTACTAACTCAGTCTCCCCCCGCTTCACGCTTAAAAAGGAGGAGGCATCACGGATTGTCTTGCTGCGTTACTTTTTTTTGTAAACGCGAACGAAATCTATTTCTAGAGCCGGATTGTTGAAGTTGCTCATATCGTCCTGATTAGGAAAGTGTTGCCCTTCTGATCGGCCCAAACCACCCGCATTTCCCGGATAATTAGTCCAGTTTCCACCCATCGCTAAATTAAGCTTGACATATAACTCTTCAAAATTGACTTCGTTGTGCTCGAGTTCGCTGACTTTTTCGTTATCAATAAACCACACTACCTTGCTAGGACTCCACTCTACGGCGTACAAATGATAGTCCTGACTGTAGTCAGTACCTGTGTAAATCTGGCCGTTAGGGTACGGCTTTACAAAGGTTGGATCACCATTATTGGTCGTTGTGACATTTTTCCAATAGTGGAAAGAGTTGTATACATACCAAGGTGCATGACCCAGATTTTCCATAATATCGATCTCAGTCCGCTGAGTACCTTCCCATGATCTGTTTTGATGAAACAACCAGAATGCTGGGAAAGACCCTACATGGTTAGGAATTTTTATCCGTGCCTCAAAGTATCCATACTTCTGACTAAACTTGTCGTGTGTTGTTATGGCACCAGACAAAAAATCCTGCTGAGAAACAATTTGTTTCATAGAGCCATAAGCACGATCACCATTGTTGGTTTTCAGTGGATTTTTGATCGCTCGAATGGCAAGGCGTGACCCGTCGAGTTCAAAGGGATTGTGAGAAGGCGTTACGTCTCTGATGTGTTCGTCGTCTTCGCTGAAAATATTGACATAAAACTGATTTTCGCCGTTGATAATACGATACTCATATCGCTCACCGTTGTATTCACCATCCCATCGTAGACCTGTATTCCAGCGGTAAGGGTTTAAAGAAGTACCTTCGAACTCGTCGCTGAATATAAGTTCGTAACCTGGTAGGCGATAAACATCGTTATACCCATAGGACGCTGGATCGACCATGCTTCGAACACTCGCCGAATCCGGGTTTCCGGCAGGCGGAGGCGGTGCTACGCTGGCAACATTAGTATTATTCTGGACCACAGGATCGGCTTGCACGACTGACTGGCTGCCAGCGCCTAACCATGTTTTGGCCGTAAGGGACTGCTCTGACTTGTCACCATTGGCACTCACGGCAACGACTGTCATGGAATGGTCGCCTTCCCACAAGTTGGGGCTGGTGAAGCTAGTGTTTTGTGTTGTACCTGAATAGCCACCGTCTACAGTGACATCATAGCTACTGGCACCTGACACACTCGCCCATTCCCATTTGATAGTGCCGCTATCGGTAACGGAGCCACGTGGATCAGACGGTGCTGCAAATGTTTCAGTCCGCACAACAGGTGCTGGTGAAATAGAGGGAGCAGTGGATACCGCAGCAGACGCACTTTCTTGACCAACAATAAAGCTACGACTGAAATCCGCCGCACTATACCAGTCACTCACAATAATTTTGACTGTCGGGGTGCGTGCTGAGTACTCGCCATTCCAGTTTTTTGCTCTTACGGTCAAGGAGTGCTCACCTGCCCATAAATTGAAACTGAAATATTGAGGATCTTTGGTTAAGGCAACGTGAGACCCATCGACGATTACCTCATAAATCGCTGCGTCTGAGACTCGCTGCCATTCCCACTTGACTAGCGACTGTCCTACTTCGGTGCCTCGAGGGTCACGCGGAGTATCAACGGCTATCGCCGCAGTTGTGCATAAAATGAGCAGGCTTAGCAGTAGGCAGGACCTTAACGTTCGATTCTTACATATCATCGTTTCTGTTCTTAAGTTTTTTACAGCAGTAACGCAAGCGCTTTTGTGGCAACAACCCTCGCCTTTCGATGCTCGCATTACAAACCTAGTCGCATAACCAAGTGATGAAGTTTGTGACTCCTAAGCCCTGAGTCGAAACTGACACCACAACGAATAAAGTAGATTGGTGCTTAATCAATAAATAAGATTCAAGGCCAATTTCTTGTCCAAGAAAGTCAATTATGAAGTTTAATGTAAATCACTGCACCAGCACGACATTTATACGTATCCATTTGGTGAACATTTGGACATGATTTGCAGGTGGAATAAACTTTATACAGGGGTGCGACTAAATAAAAGTCATTACGACTAAATAGGTCGTCCTCATAAACGGTATCAAGCGATGAGTTCAGGTTCACCTAGATGGTAGCCCTGCCCGAAATCTATACCGATTTCACGGACTGCTTCGAGAAGCGTTGGCGACTCGATTGATCCGGCAACAGTGCGCTTGCCCATAGATTGGCTGATGTCGTTTATAGCCTTAACCAAAGTGAAATCTGTAAGGTCATCGAGAATATCCTTGATTAACAAGCCATCGATCTTTAAAAAATCTACTGGCAATTTCTTTAAGTAGGCAAACGAGGATAGCCCTGAACCAAAATCATCTATTCCAAATCGACAACCCACTAAGGACAGTTCGTCCATAAACGTACTGATTTTGGATAAATTAGCGATAACAGCTGTTTCGGTTATTTCAAAACACAGCTTCTCAGCCGGCACACCACTATCGTGAATGGCTTTGATGAGCCTCGCTCGAAAGCCTGGATCAATAGCGGAGCTTGCCGACAAATTTAGGGAAACATGGCGGATACTCCGCTGCAGTGACGGGTTGGCTACCAACCATTCCAAAGTCAACTGCAGTGCTCTCTCGTCCAGCGCCGTCATAAGCCCATATCGCTCGGCAGATGGCAGAAAAGCTTGCGGGGAAACCATTTCCCCATCTGGCATTGCCAATCGAAGCAGCATCTCAAAGCGTAATCCTTCAGGCTGGTTGTGCAGGGGCAATATCTTCTGACAAGCCACTCGCAAACGATCGTCTTCCAGAGCTGAATTGATTTCTTCAACCCAATGTGTAGCAACTTTTCGATTGCTGGCGTTACCCTCGCCTTCGCGATAAACCACGACCCGGTTTCGCCCCTCGTTCTTGGCGATGTAGCAAGCGGAGTCAGCAGCGCTGAATAGTGACTCAATATTTTCCCAGCGATCGTCCACCACAACCAAACCAACGCTTACGCCGACAGTAAATCGATTCTCTTGCCATAGGAATTGAAAATTTTCAACTTCATGACGAATTTGATTAGCAAGCTTTAACGCTTCGGCAACGCTGCATTTATATAACAACACCCCAAACTCATCACCACCCAATCTGGCAAGAACATCACTTTTTCGCACTAAAGAATCAAACAACTGTGCAAGCTGGCGCAGCAATTCATCGCCTGCCTGATGGCCACAGGTATCGTTCACGATCTTGAAAGAATCAAGATCCATAAAACATAACGCATGGGCCATGCGATTCTGTCGAGAAAACTCCAAAGCCTCCTGTACAGTGTTTTCAAAAGATCGTCGATTCACCAGGCCAGTCAGAGCATCGTGATTCGCATGGTAGGCAGTCGTTTCAGCCTGTCGTACTGATGCGGTAACATCACACCCAGCCCCTCGATAACCCACAAATTCCCTGGCGCGATTGAACACCGGAATGCCGCTGTAGCGGACTACCCGGGTGTCGCCATCCACTGACCAACGAAATTCAAAATCTCGAAACGGTGCTCGCTCAGACAAATGATTCAGATGCTCTTCCCAATAAAGCTGATCATTGATATTGGCGGGATGATCGAGCAATTGATTAATGCTTCTGCCCAGTATGAGTTCGCGAGGAATGCCTAGAACCCTGGCAAGCCCTTCCGACACAACACGGAAAATCAGGCTGGAATCTATTTCCCAGAAAAAATCTGCGGCTGCACTAGCGTAATGTCGATACCGTATTTCATTGATTCTAAGCCTTTTGAGCTCTTGAAGCTGATCTTCAGGCAGTGTAAATCCACTTTGGCTTACAGAGACGGCAGCGCTTCCAGCCTGCGGATCTGATATCGCAACATCAACGAACGAGAGCAGAAGCGCCCGAGATGCGCCCCACTGCACATGGTTCACACGAGCAATCAGTCGAACAAGACTGCCCGTCCGCGAGTTCGCCAGAAGATTAACGCGTTGCTGCGCATCAGGACCGGACGAATCAGACACAACCTGGTCGAGTGCACGCTGATGCTCGATCTCGCTGAAGATGTCGGATACACGAACACTATCAATCAGCGCCTGCGCACTGGGATAGCCCAAAACACGGGCAGCGTTGTCGTTTGCAAAGAGAATTGATTCCTTCGCAAGTATTAAGCTGCCCTGAATTCCATCATTGACCAGTGTCTGATAGTCGATAGAGACCGCCG
>JBLIIE010000085.1:0-22938 GCA_047634635.1 Granulosicoccus sp.
TCATTTTTATGGGCGAGCGTCTGGGGCATTCTAAGATGCTCTCATTTCAGACGTATTTTGCTGCAAACCCATTCGACGGTTTATCCACGAACCAATCGCTCCCACTAAGACGACAAGCGATGCCGCAAGAACAGATGCGACAACGAGTGCTGACCAAATCTGAATGGTTTGACCATAGTAGGATCCTGCGAGTAATCGTGCACCCAATCCTGCCACTGCGCCTGTAGGTAACTCGGCCACAATCGCACCAACCAGGGAAATTGCGACCGCCACTTTCATGCTAGTAAAAAGAAAGGGGAGTGAGGTCGGTAACCGCAGTTTGAAAAAAGTTTGTACACCAGACGCACTGTAGGTTCGCATTAAATCCTGATGGCTACGATCAGGCGAGTTCAAGCCCTTGACCATGCCAACCACGATAGGGAAAAAACTCAGATACATTGAGATAAAGGCTTTTGGTAACAAGCCTTGCACCCCAATAGCGTTCAAAACAACAATTATCATTGGTGCTATGGCCAGTATCGGAATGGTTTGCGACGCGATTATCCAAGGCATAAGACTTTTGTTGAGCGCCTGGTTGTAGACAATGGCTACAGCCAAAACAATACCTAATACTGTGCCCAGGAAGAAACCCAACATGGATGAAGACAAGGTAATTCGGGCATGGTAGATCAAGCTTCGCTTTGAGTTTATGTTTTTCTTGAACGTGGTGTTAATCACCTCTTCAACCACTTGATGGGGGGCTGGCAACACGGGCCTGTCCTGATCCATGGTGTTCTGAATCATGCTCGTCATTGACGAAGACGTGCCGGCGCGTTCAGCTACGCTCTTCTCCCAGGCAAGATTCATTAATACCGCAGACGCGTACCACACAATGACAATAACAAGCACGACGACAGAGACTGGAAAGATGCTGGATTTTTTCACATCCATGCCTTTAAAATTAAGGCACATGCATTTGTTCGGGTTGAACGAGTAGTTCGCCACCGTTTGGAGATGCTATAGATTGTAGCCGTCATGCAACCTCATCGTAACTGTGCCCTGCTCTTAATCCATCTCGCACACGATTCGCCAACTGCAAAAATTCAGGAGTTTCTCGAATAGACAGATCACGCTCTCGTGGCAAGTTACTGTCAATGATGTCGTGAATTCTTCCAGGTCTTGGCGACATAACGACAATGCGTGTCGATAAAAAGACAGCTTCAGGAATAGAGTGAGTCACAAAAACCACGGTCTTACTGGTTCGCGCCCAGAGCTTAAGCAATTGTTCATTTAAATGATCACGAACTATTTCATCTAATGCACCAAAAGGCTCATCCATCAATAATAAGTCAGGCTCTACTGCAAGCGCTCTTGCAATAGATGCACGTTGCTGCATACCACCTGATAATTGCCATGGGAATTTCTTATCGAAGCCCTTCAGCTCCACCAACTCCAAATTTCGCTGAACCCGTTCGCGAATGACATCAGCGTTCAAACCCATGATTTCTAACGGTAATGCTATATTTTTTGCAATGGTGCGCCATGGATAAAGAGCTGCGGCTTGAAAAACATACCCGTAGGCTCTGGATAGACGCGCCTGCTCAGGTGACATGCCATTTACACTGATATCCCCTGCCGTCGCCTGCTCAAGATCTGCAATGACTCTAAGCAAGGTGGTCTTCCCGCAACCAGAAGGTCCGATAAACGAAATAAAGTCACCCTGCCCCACAGATAAATCAATATCACTTAATGCATGCACGTCACCGTCACTGGTTTTAAATGTCAGCGACAGCCGATTAATGTCAATGACCGGACTGTTTGCGTTGGAAACACCATTCAAGAGATCAGACACCTGCAGGCATATTGGCAGGGTCTCGCATGACAGGATGTGGTGCCGTTAGTTCTTTCCACTGCGAAAGTGCACGATTCACCGCTGGATAGGCTTCTCGCGGTACAAAGCGTCCATGGCCTTCTTCAGTATTAACTGAATCCTCTGTTACTACCAGTTGACCACGCGTTAATGTATAGCGAGGAAGCCCCATAAGTTCAAAGCCTTCAAAGACGTTGTAGTCGATAGCAGATTGCTGAGTCTTGGCAGAGATAATCTTTTGCCGCTTTGGATCCCAAACCACGATATCAGCATCAGCACCCTCAAGAATGGCACCTTTCTTTGGGTACAAATTTAGGATTTTTGCAATATTTGTGGACGTTACGGCGACAAATTCATTCATCGTTAATCTGCCCGTATTCACACCTCGAGACCAGAGAACCGGCAACCGATCTTCCAGCCCGCCAGTACCATTCGGAATCTTGGTGAAGTCACCTAGTCCCATACGCTTTTGTTCACTCGAAAACGCACAGTGATCAGTTGCAACAACTTGCAAACTGCCCGCAGCTAAACCTGCCCACAGGGAATCTTGATGCACGGCGCTTCTGAAAGGTGGAGACATAACACGACGAGCAGCGTGATCCCAATCAGCATGCGCATACTCGGACTCATCTAGGGTGAGATGCTGGACAAGCGGCTCACCAAACACCCTCTTACCATTTTGCCGTGAACGTCGAATAGCTTCGTGCGCCTCTTCACAGGAGACATGCACCACATATAAGGGCACACCAGCCATATCCGCAATCATAATGGCACGATTAACCGCTTCACCTTCAACCTGAGGAGGTCGTGAATAAGCATGCGCTTCCGGACCAGTATTTCCTGCAGCCATTAAGCTGGCTTGCATTTGGGCAACAATATCGCCGTTTTCGGCATGAACCATTGGCATAGCACCAAGAGCTGCGCATCGTTGGAACGAGGAATACATTTCCTCATCGTTAACCATTAATGCACCTTTGTAGGCCATGAAGTGTTTAAACGTATTAATACCACCATCTACAACAGCAGCCATCTCTTCAAACACCTGCTTACTCCACCAGGTAATAGCCATATGAAAAGAGAAATCACAAGACGCCTTAGAGGTCTTGTTGTCCCACATCTGACGTGCTTCTAACAGTGATTGACCGGGAGCTGGTAAGCAAAAATCCACGACCATTGTTGTACCACCAGATAATGCAGCACGCGTACCCGATTCAAAATCATCAGTGGAATACGTACCCATAAACGGCATCTCTAAATGCGTGTGTGGGTCGATACCACCTGGCATCACATAACAATCGGTAGCATCCAGTGTTTCATCAGCACTCAAATTAGGACCGATCTCAACAATGACGCCCTTATCAATTTTCACATCTGCGGCGTAACTTCGATCAGCAGTGACAACAGTACCGCCTTTAATGACTTTGCTCATAGTGCTCTCCTATCGGTGTCGTACGTCGGTCGATTCAACAATCAGTCAACAATTCCTGCTGTTTCTACAACTGCATGGAACAGCACATTGGCCCCCGCAGCCGCCCATTCAGGTGATATATCTTCTGCTTCATTGTGTGACAAGCCATCGACGCACGGACACATGACCATTGCTGTAGGTGCAACACGGTTAATCCAACAAGCATCGTGACCGGCACCTGAAACAAGGTTTCTATGGCTGTATCCTAAACGCTCAGCCGCAGCCCGCACCGAAGCCACACAGTTTTCGTCGAATTCTACGGGGTCAAACCCACCCACTTGCTCCATGGAAAAGCTCAAACCGATGCCCTCGGAAATTTCATTAGCACCAACGCGAAAACACTCTTCCATATCGCTTATAACGTTTTTTTCCGGATGCCTGAAATCAACAGTAAACACAGCTTTTCCAGGAATAATGTTGCGTGAATTCGGGTATACATTGCACTGCCCGATAGAGCCAACAGCTAGTGGTGCATGACTCAACGCAATCTCGTTGACCAACTCTGTCATGCGAGCCATGCCCAGACCTGCATTAGTACGCATGGACATAGGTGTTGAACCCGTATGACTCTCTTTACCAATCAAGGTCACCTCTAGCCATTTGAGACCCTGGCCGTGTGTCACCACACCGATTTCCTTATTTTCCATTTCAAGGATTGGCCCTTGTTCAATATGCAACTCGAAGAAGGCATGCATTTTTCTCGCGCCTACCTCCTCGTCACCCAAGTACCCAACACGCTCAAGTTCATCACCGAGCTTTACACCGTCTGCATCTTCACGTGCATATGCCCATTCGAGAGTGTGCATACCGGCAAAGACGCCGGAGGCAACCATTGCTGGTGCAAAGCGAGTGCCCTCTTCATTGGTAAAGTTCACAATTACGATGGGATGGCGGGTCTTGATACTCATATCATTCAGCTGGCGAATGATTTCAAGACCGCCTAAAACACCCAAAACACCGTCGTATTTACCACCTGTTGGTTGCGTGTCAAGGTGACTTCCGACATAAACCGGCAAAGCGTCGGGATCAGTTCCTTCACGACGGGCGAACATCGTGCCCATCTTATCAACGCCCATACTAAGGCCAGCCTCATCGCACCAGGTTTGGAACAACCGGCGCCCAACGGCATCTTCATCCGTCAATGTTTGCCGATTGTTACCACCGGCGATTCCAGGTCCAATTTTTGCCATTTCCATCAGAGAGTCCCAAAGGCGCTCGCTGTTGATCCGCATATTGCTGGTAATCGCCATATCGTGCTCTCTTGGTTATTGACTCGTTATTTGTGCGAAAAAACCGTGTCTATTACATTAGGTCGGGAAGTTAAATACAGCTCCAGATTTAATACCCGTTGGCCAACGACTGGTAATGGTTTTCAGGCGCGTATAGAAATGCACACCTTCTGGCCCATAGATGGAATGATCGCCAAACAAAGAACGTTTCCAACCACCAAAACTGTGATAAGCCACTGGCACAGGAATTGGAACGTTTATACCGACCATACCCACCTGAATACTGTTAGAAAATGAACGAGCCGCATCGCCGTCACGGGTAAAGATGGCAGTACCGTTACCGTATTCGTGATCGTTGACTATTTTCACAGCCTCATCGTAATCGGCCGCTCTGACGACAGATAACACAGGACCAAAAATCTCCTGTTGGTAAATTTGCATATCCGTGGTGACTTTATCGAACAAGCTACCGCCTAGGAAATAACCATTCTCGTAACCTTGCAAGGCAATGCCACGTCCATCAACAACAAGCTCGGCACCCGCTTCTACACCACCATCGATAAGCTCAGTGATTTTTGTTTTTGCAGCCGCTGTGATGACAGGTCCCATCTCCGTTTCCGGATCTTCAGCTGGACCCACTTTTAATGCTTCTACCTTTGGACGCAATGCTTCAACTAAGCGATCTGCTGTTTTCTCACCAACAGGGACTGCTACTGAGATAGCCATGCAACGCTCGCCTGCAGAGCCAAACCCAGCCCCCATCAATGCGTCCACTACCTGATCCATATCGGCATCTGGCATAACCACCATATGATTTTTAGCACCACCTAATGCCTGAACTCTCTTGCCAGCCTGAGTACCGCGGTGATAGACATATTCTGCAATTGGAGTGGAGCCGACAAAGCTTATGGCCTGCACTTTCGGATGATCTAACAAGGCATCCACTGATTCCTTGTCACCATGCACAACATTTAAAACACCTGGTGGCAACCCTGCCTGGTGTAGTAGATCTGCAATCATCATGACGGAAGACGGGTCGCGCTCTGACGGTTTCAAAATAAATGTATTACCACAGGCGATAGCCACGGGATACATCCACAGGGGGACCATTGCAGGGAAATTAAACGGTGTAATACCTGCACAGACGCCCAGCGCCTGACGATCTGACCAAGTATCTATCTGAGGTCCAACGTTTCGGGAAAATTCACCTTTCAACATTTGCGGAATACCACAGACAAATTCTACGACTTCTCTTCCACGCTGAACCTCTCCCAGAGCATCGTCATGAGTTTTGCCATGCTCTCGCGATATTTCTCTTGCGATGGCATCAGCATTCTGGATAAGAAGCTCATTGAATTTGAACATGACCGCAGCACGTTTGAGTGGCGGTGTCGACGACCAAGCAGGAAACGCTGCCGCAGCATTTTCCACAGCTGCTGCAACTTCTTCGGCGGAACTTAGTCCCAGCTCATCAATCGCCTCACCCGTAGCCGGATTGTAAACAGGCTGTGATCGACCACTTTTCGTCGCCACTAGCTGGCCACCAATCAAATTGTTAATCATCGAATAGATTCTCTTAAATCAGTATTGCTTGTCATTAAACCCACGCTATCGTACCTTGACCATCTGGTCAACATTTGCGAGCACTGTTTTGATTCATAACCCGGTTCCGAGAAAGCGCACTCGTATCCAGGCTCAGAATGAAGCTCGGATCATACGCGCTGCCCTGAACGTTTTCTCAGTAAATAGCTTTCGCGGGGCCACTGTTGATCAGATTGCCACCGCTGCAGGCATGTCGAAGGCGAATGTTCTCTATTATTTCAAGAGGAAACAGGATATTTACACGGCGGTTCTTGAGCAAACACTCAGTGTCTGGCTCGATCCGCTGGATAAATTGAACCCAGACGGCGATCCAATCGAGGAAATCTGGCAATACACCCTGCAGAAACTAACGCTCTCGAGAAAAGATCCTCTGGCATCCAGGCTGTTTGCTAACGAAATATTACAAGGCGCCCCAATTATTCGCCCCTTCCTTGAGACTGAGTTAAAAAGCTTAGTAACCCGTAAATGCACCATTATTCAGCGCTGGATTGACGCAGGCCAACTAGTGGCCGTAGCACCGTTGCATTTGTTGTTTCTGATTTGGTCTTCGACTCAACACTACGCCGACTTCGCACCGCAAATCACTGCTCTCAACGCAGATTCGAGTGACGACCTTTTCCAGGGAGCAGAGAATACCCTGCGGTTGATCTTAACTCGTGGCCTTGCTCCCTAGCCTGGACTATTCATGAACAGTCCAGGCTACTTGTCTTTTCTTCAAGTCAGCGCCATTCCCCTTTTTCTTCTTTTTTCTACAACGCGCGTTGGACAATTTTTCCTCATGAGTGAATACGCTGAGTCTTTTCCACCGATTTTGGGTTCGCAGGTCCATACATTGATCCTGGGAACCGTACCGGGTCAGGCGTCGTTAAAAGCCACACAATACTATGCACATCCACGGAACGCATTCTGGCCCATCATGATGGCCATTATTGCCAATAGGGAAAAGGGGACGGAGGGATTAAAATTTAATCCCTCCGTCCCCTTTTCCTATGAGCCAGCGAAATCGCTGGATTACACGCACCGCTGCCAGCAGCTCAGTGACAATGGCTATGCCATCTGGGATGTACTAGCAAGCTGCACGCGCCCCGGCAGCTTGGACAGCAAGATAGTTAAAGGCACCGAACAACCCAACGATATTGCCAACCTGGTACGAACCCACCCAGAACTGACTTGCATTGTATGCAATGGCCGAACAGCAGAAAATCTGCTCAAGCGGCACATAACCAAAGCACTACCCCGACCTGTCCACATCCAGAGTACGAAAGGTGATGAACTGCCACCCAACGCTATACGCCTTTTATCTTTGCCATCCACCAGCCCTTCCATGGCAAGCCTAACACTTGCCGATAAGTATCAGGTTTGGGCGGAAGGGTTGTTAGGGTGAGTCGTCCAGTTGGCATACTTTGAATTAATTGGAGTATTGGTGCGCGGATCAACACCCGAGGTCATCTGCTCCATAGATATGCAGTGATCAACAGGGCATACACTGACACACAGATTACAACCCACACATTCCTCATCGATAACTTCAAATTTACGTTTTCCATCGACGGTAGATGTAATCGCCTGATGCGAGGTGTCCTCACACACAATATGACAGCGGCCACATTGAATGCATAGGTCCTGATCAATGACTGCCTTGGCTATGTAATTCAGATTCAGATGCTGCCAATCTTTCACATTCGGTGTCGCCTTACCGACTATCTCATCCACTGAATGGTAGCCCTTCTCATCCATCCAGTCAGACAGGCCTTGAGTCAATTCGTCGATAATACGAAAACCGTAGGTCATTGCAGCCGTGCACACTTGAACGTTGCCCGCACCCAATGCCATAAATTCTGCCGCATCGCGCCAAGTAGTAATACCTCCTATACCCGAAATAGGAAGGTTGGCCGTTTCCGGATCACGCGCAATTTCAGCCACCATATTCAGGGCAATTGGTTTCACAGCTGGCCCACAATAACCCCCATGCGAGCCCCATCCATCGATAGACGGTTCCGGTGACATCGTGTCCAGGTTGACGCTGATAATGGAGCTGACCGTATTAATCAGAGACACGGCATCCGCACCACCTGCATGCGCGGCTCGTGCAGGACCACGAATATCAGTGATGTTCGGTGTCAGCTTGACAATAACAGGCATATGGGTATGTTGTTTACACCATTCAGCCACCATTTGAATGTACTCAGGAACCTGCCCGACCGCCGCACCCATGCCACGTTCTGACATACCGTGCGGACATCCAAAGTTAAGCTCGACACCGTCAGCGCCAGTGTCTTCGACCTTTTTAAGTATGTCTTTCCAGCTGTTTTCTTCGCACGGCACCATTAACGAAACAACGACTGCACGATCAGGCCAATCGCGCTTCACTCTGGTTATTTCATCAAGATTGATCTGCAAGGGGCGATCAGTAATCAATTCAATATTATTTAGACCAATCAGCGTCCGGTCACTCGAATAAATAGCGCCGTACCGAGGGCCATTGACGTTGACGACATGAGGGTCCTCGCCGAGGGTTTTCCAAACCACACCTCCCCAACCGGCTTCGAAAGCCCTGACAACATTCAATTCTTTGTCAGTTGGAGGAGCTGATGCCAACCAGAACGGATTAGGAGACTTTATACCGAGAAAGTTACTCGTTAGATCAGCCATTCGCCTTCTCCTGTAACACCTTATTAATAGACTCTGCTGCAAGCTTTCCGTCCTGCACAGCCGCAACAGTCAAGTCTTCCCCACCTTCGATGCAATCGCCACCTGCCCAGATTTTTTCATCTGATGTGCGCCGCTCATCGTCCACTTCAATGCGGCCCTTATTCAGTTCAATGTGGTTGATCCCATCTGCACCATCAAATACTTGGCCGATAGCAGACAACACCTTTTCACAAGCAATGGTGAGAGTTTCGCCCGTCGCTTCGTACTTACCCGTGTCGATACTCATCCGGGCAAATTCAACTCCGCTGACTTTACCTTGCTCACCTAAGACGCGCAGCGGCTGTAACCAGGTACGTATAACAACGCCATTGACCTTCGCTAGATCCTGCTCAAATTGACTTGCGTTCATCCTGTCTTCGCCCCGTCTATAGGCCAGTGTCACTTCGTCTGATCCCAACATTTTGGTTTGTACGGCAGCATCAATTGCTGTCATACCACCACCGATAACGACCGTGCGTTGCGCGACATCCAGAGCTTCCAAGTCGTCGCTCTGTCGCAGTTCAGCGATCACCTCGACAGCATCCAACACACCTTCGAGCTCCTGGCCTTCAATACCTAGCGTGTTCACCGCCGACAAGCCAATGCCTACAAAAACAGCATCATAGTCAGCCTTTAGCTGATCAATAGTAATCTCAACTCCTAGTCGTTGATTGTGTTTCACTTCGATACCACCAATCGATAAAATGTAGTCAACTTCTGCCTGTGCAAAGTCATCAACCGTTTTATAGGCGGCAATGCCGTATTCATTCAACCCACCGGGTTTCGGCTGTGCATCGAATATTTCAACACGATGGCCATAGAGAGCCAATCGATGGGCGCATGCCAAGCCCGCAGGCCCTGCTCCAACAACGGCAACCGTTGCACCTGATTCTGCTGCACGTTCAAATGGCTGCTTACCTGTCTCCATCAGATGGTCCGTGGCGTACCTTTGTAGCTCGCCAATCCGAATAGGGTTGTCTTCGGCGGTATTTCGCACACAAACCTGTTCGCACAACGTCTCTGTTGGACACACACGAGCACACATGCCTCCGAGGATGTTTTCATTGAATATGGTTCGCGCAGAACCATTCGGATTATCTGTACTGATTTGGCGTATAAATAGAGGTATATCAATGCCGGTTGGACAAGCAGTTACGCACGGTGCGTCGTAACAGAAATAGCATCGATCAGACTCCACACTGGCTTCGTGCCGCGTTAACCGTGGGTGCAGATCCTGTTGGAGCTGCTCGAAATTTTGGCTCGCCATACGTTTAATACTCCTCAAGCTACCGCTATTAATAACGGATTAAAGCAATTTTATTCCAAATGGTCAAATTTCTAGGACACAGATGAAACCCACAGCTACTTATTCCGATAAAAACGCATCCGACGGCGTATCTGATTCTGACAAACCAGATTGGCTGTCTGCACTACCCAAGCGATTAGGCCAGCAGATAGAATTCCTGATAGCCATTGATGCATTGAAATCAATTAACCGGGCGAGTCGTCTGATCAACGGGGAGCGATTTGAAAATAGCGCTGAGCATTCGTGGCACTTGACTTTATTTGCTCGAATTTTGGCTGAGCATGCCAACGAACCTGTCGACGTTGAACGAGTCGTTTTCATGCTAATGGTCCACGATATCGTGGAGATCGATGCGGGCGACGTGCCGCTGCATGCTGTTCAGAATCCAAATACGCACGCACTAGAACAAGCTGCTGCTGATCGACTGTTCGGACTACTTCCAGACGATCAGGGAGCATTGCTTCGTCAATGCTGGGACGAGTTTGAAGCCGCCGAGAGCATTGACGCACGCTTTGCGAAAGCTGTCGACAGGCTTCAGCCGATTTTACTGAATGCCCTAAACAAAGGCGGTAGTTGGCCAGATTTCAACGTAACACTGCATCAGGTGCAAACGCGCTGCGCTTCCGTGTCCAAAGGCTCAGATACTCTCTGGGAGATGGCCAATGCCATCTTTAACGATGCTGTCCAGAACGGCTGGTTGAAAACAACTCCACCAACTGGCTAGTCATGACATCGGCTAACTGGGCGACATCATGGATAGTGGTTGCCTTTGCATAGTATTGCCTCACATCGTGCCCGATACCAATGGCGACCAGCTCAATCTCATCCTGACGCTCGATTTGGGCAATGACATGGCGCAGGTGTTTTTCCAAGAAGCGGCCAGGATTAGTCGAGAGCGTTGAATCATCTATCGGCGCGCCATCCGAGATCATCATCAAAATACGACGCTGTTCTGAACGCTGCAACAGACGTGAGTGCGCCCACTGCAGTGCCTCGCCGTCAATGTTCTCCTTCAATAACCCTTTGCGCATCATAAGCCCAAGGTTCTTGCGCGACTGCCGCCAAGGAGTATCCGCCGATTTGTAAATGATATGCCTAAGATCATTCAAACGCCCCGGATTGGTTGGATAACCTGCGGCCACCCACTTCTCTCTGGATTTACCACCTTTCCAAGCTCCCGTTGTAAAACCGAGAATTTCCACGCGAACACCGCATCGCTCTAACGTAGCTGAAAGCACATCGGCGCATACGGCAGCCACCCGGATGGAACGGCCATGCATCGAGCCAGAGTTATCTAACAACAGAGTCACGACAGTATCGCGAAACGGAGTTTCTGATTCCTGCTTGAATGTCAGTGGCATCATCGGTTCGGTCAGGACCCGCGTTAATCTGGCGGTATCGAGTTGCCCTTCTTCGAGGTCAAATTCCCAAGAGCGTGTTTGTTGTGCCATGAGTACACGCTGCAAGCGATTGGCAAATTTGCCAATAGACCGCTGAAGATCACCGATGTGAGTATCGAGTGTTTGGCGCAGGCGAGTAAGCTCTTCCGAGTCACACAAATCTAGAGGCCTGATGACTTCATCATATTCTTTCGTGTAAATATGATAATCACTTATTGGACGACGACTCGCTTCTCCTGCTGTTGCCCGCCACTCGCTGCCCGGATTCTCAGAACTGCGTTCTGGCATGTCATCTTCAGGTTCTACGGTGTCACTCGCCTCTTCTGCTGAACCGTCATCGTCTAAAGTTTCAGATTCACCGTCATCTTGTGCAGACGTGCTATCCGACTCTCCGGCGTCAGACTCTTCGTCAGGATTTGTCGATTCCTGCGGGTCTTGATTTTCATCGCTGACATCATCTGGGCTTTCAGCCTTTTCACCGTCATCAATATCCAATGACCTGAGAAGCTTGCCGAGAGACTTAGCAAAACTAGCCTGATTATTTAGATCGAAGTCGGCTTCCTCAAATTTTGTTGAAACATCGTTATCCAACCACTCACGCCAATCAGCAAGTACGTCGGTTGCACTTGCTGGCAACGGCCGATTACTTAATCGTTCTCGCAGGTATAGCGTTATTGCGTGCTCGATGCCTAATCGCGGCTCGACGGGCACATCGTCCAGTGGGATAGCGGGTTTTCGAATCGTATCCAGCAGCAGCTGATAACGACCATCCAAAGTCGCATCCAGATTTCGCCCTATCCCTTCAAAATCATTGCTACCGAGTAGTTCGACACGTGTTTGTTCCGCCATGGCATGTAGGCGTTGCGAAGTATCTGTGACCGGCTGATAACGAGCATGAGTCGCAGCATCGTGATGCTGTTTTTGCAACGCGATAGCATCACTTCTGCCCCGCGTCTGCAGTCGTTCCATCTCAGTGGCATTGTCTGGGATCGCAGGCAAAACCATGCCATTGACCTCGTCTGCCTTCTCATCGAAAGTTATATCAATGGAAGTATCTTTAGCAATAGCACGGGCACAGGCCCCTGTTGACTGTCTAAAGCCGGCACGCACGCCATATCCATCATTACCTTGCGGTGCAGGAACATTTTGAGCTGCATCTCCACTGCCACCTAAGGGTTGAACCTCACCAATTCGATGCGGATGCTTATCAGCCGTCAATGTCCTTCAGCTCCTTCCCGAATACACGCTGATACAACTCTGCGATCAGTTCTCGTTCTGCTGGGTCACACTTGTTGACGAAAGCCAGCTCAAACGAAAGTCCAATGTCCTTGAAAAAGGTTAGGTTCTGTGTCCAGGTGATAACAGTTCTGGGACTCATGACCGTAGCCAGATCTCCGTTTCTGAATGCATTCCGGGTAAGCCCTGCTAACGACACCATTTGCGCCACGGTTTTTTCGCCTTCGGCGTTTTGCAAATGGGGTGCTTTCGCCAGTACAACCTGACACTCCTGTTCAGGTGGCAGGTAATTGAGTATCGTAGTGATTGACCAACGATCCATCTGAGCCTGATTGATTTGCTGAGTACCGTGATATAAGCCAGTTGTATCACCCAAACCTACCGTATTAGCAGTGGCAAAAAACCGGAAGGCCGGATGTGGCTTTATAACGCGGCTTTGATCAAGTAGCGTTAATTGCCCTGCACTTTCCAACACTCGCTGAATCACGAACATGACGTCAGGGCGACCAGCGTCATACTCATCAAACACCAGCGCCACATTTCGTTGATAAGCCCACGGCAGAATACCTTCTTGGAATTGAGTGATCTGTTTGCCCTCTTTCAACACGATGGCGTCTTTTCCGATCAAATCAATCCGACTTACATGACTGTCTAGATTGATTCGCAGGCATGGCCAGTTCAAGCGAGCTGCTACCTGTTCGATATGAGTGGATTTTCCAGTGCCGTGAAAACCCGATATCAAGACGCGCCAATCATTAGCGAAACCCGCAAGGATTGCCATAGTAGTTCGAAAATCGAACAAATAGGTTGGGTCAATATCCGGCACCCGATCTGTTCGGGTTGAATACGCAGGAACAGTAAGGTCTATATCAAGTCCGAATACGTCTCTGACAGATACGGTGGTGTCAGGCAACAATGCAGAGCTGTTTTCGTCGTTAGGTGTCGAGTCGAGCATGGATCCGGTCATTTGGTAAGCAAGAGGGATATCCTACACGCCCAACCGCCTGCTTTTGCGGGCTGATTGAGTGTCAGGGCATAAAAATAGAATAAAATCTTTCTTCGTACGAATATAGATTCCACACAGTTCTGAAATCAACTCACAAACCCTGCTGTCAATAGTCCAGATTTCAGTAAATAGTGCATCCAATCAAAAGAGGCATTTTGTGTGTTCAACGTTATTACAGTTAAAAAAAAGGCGCTCGTTTGAGCGCCTTTACACTGCTATATCGGCAAAAAGGCTACTTAGACTTAGCTGCCTTTCGCTCTTGTGCTTCCTTGATTACCACGTCCGCAACGTTCTTCGGACATTGGCTGTAATGACTGAATTCCATCGAGAACTGACCGCGACCAGACGTCATAGTCCGAAGATCACCGATGTAACCAAACATTTCTGAAAGAGGCACGTCAGCTTTAATGCGAACACCTGTTGCACCTGGCTCTTGTGACTTGATCATGCCACGACGACGGTTCAAGTCACCGATTACATCACCCACGTGATCGTCAGGTGTGAATACATCAACCTTCATGACAGGCTCAATGATCTGAGGACCGGCTTTAGGAATGGATTGACGATATGCACCCTTGGCTGCGATTTCAAATGCTAGCGCACTGGAATCGACCGCGTGATAAGCACCGTCTTGAAGGACTACACGAAAATCGAGTAGCGGATAGCCAGCCAGAACACCTTCGTGCATAGATAGCTTGAAGCCTTTCTCTACTGCAGGCCAGTATTCGCGAGGTACGTTACCACCAGTAACCTTTGATTCAAATTCAAAGCCAGTACCTGGCTCACCCGGCTCGATGGTGTAGTCAATACGACCGTACTGTCCAGAACCACCCGATTGCTTCTTGTGCGTATAGGTATCTGCGATTGTCTGAGAAATTGTTTCGCGGTAAGCCACCTGGGGCTTGCCCACTTCAACTTCAACACCGTGAGTACGCTTGAGAATGTCGATTTTGATGTCGAGGTGTAATTCACCCATTCCCATAAGAATGGTTTCGCCACTCTCCTCGTCAGTCATGACGCGGAAAGAAGGATCTTCTGCGACCATCTTGCCGATGGCAACACCCAGCTTTTCGGAACCTGCCTTGTCTTTAGGAGATACAGCAATAGAGATGACTGGGTCAGGGAAAACCATTGGCTCAAGAGTCGCTGGGAATTTTGGATCAGCTAACGTGTGACCTGTCTGTACGTTTTTCATACCCAACACGGCAACGATATCACCCGCTTGAGCAGAGTCGAGCTCTTGGCGCGCGTCAGCGTGCATTTCAACAATACGGCCAATACGCTCGTTTTTACCCGTAAAAGTATTAACCACAGTATCGCCTTTCTGGATTTTGCCAGAGTAGATACGAATAAAGGTCAGTGCACCATAGCGGTCATCCATGATTTTGAATGCCAGTGCGCGCAGTGGCTTCGAAGGATCTACGATGGCAAATTTTCCCGTCTCGACACCTTCCAGATCAACCTCTGGTTGTGGCTTGACTTCTGTCGGGCTTGGCAGATAAGAAACCACACCGTTAAGCATGGGCTGAATGCCCTTGTTCTTGAATGCCGAACCACAGAAAGCGGGAAACCACAAAAGGTCTATCGTGCCCTTACGTATGCATCTCTTAATTGTCTCGATGTCAGGGATTTCACCTTCGAAATAACGCTCCATGGCTTCATCGTCCATTTCCAGCGCGCTTTCGATCATCTCTTCGCGATATTGTGCGCAAAGCTCGACCATATCGTCAGGAACGTCGCTGATCGTGTATGCAGCTGGATCACCGGTGCTGTCCCAGATCCATGCCTTTTCAGTCAGAACATCGACGACACCTACAAAGTCTTCTTCTGTGCCAATGGGCAGGGTCATGACGATTGCTCTGGCAGCCAGAACTTCTTTGGCTTGCTTGAGGACTCGGTAGAAATCTGCACCCATGCGATCTAGCTTGTTGACAAATATAACTCGCGCAACCTCAGATTCGTTGGCGTAGCGCCAGTTGGTTTCTGACTGCGGCTCTACTCCTCCAGAACCGCAAAAAACACCGACACCACCGTCAAGTACCTTCAGAGATCGATACACTTCGATGGTGAAGTCAACGTGTCCCGGTGTATCAATGATGTTGAAACGGTGTCCGTCCCACTCACAGCTGGTGGCAGCCGATTGGATCGTTATGCCACGCTCTTGCTCCTGATCCATGAAGTCAGTTGTTGCTTCACCGTCGTGCACTTCACCCGTCTTGTGAATTTTGCCCGTAAGCTTCAGGATTCGCTCTGTGGTGGTGGTCTTGCCCGCATCAACGTGGGCAAAAATGCCGATGTTGCGGTATTTGTTAAGGTCAGTCATCTAAGTGCTCACGCTCTGGGAAATATGGCCCGGTATAATGTGATTCTCCGGACGTTGCCTAGCTAAAAAACGGACAAGACACCCCAAGATCAGGATTTAGGCAAGACTTGTGTATACAAAGTCCAAACCAGCAAATCCGATCAAAGCAGGTGCCTGACGCGGTAAACCAACAATTCTACCCAATTTTGGGATGCTCATGTCAGATAGCAAGGCTTATTCCGCAGGTATATTGGCCTTATAACGTGAGCAACCCGAAAAGCTTGCAATAATGTTTAGTTAATTATGCGTGACAGACCTAATCAACCACCTGACGATGATACGGCCAAATTGCCACCAGATGCTTCTGTCGTTATCGGTGGATGGATGATTGTATTGTTGTGGTTGCTAGTTCTTGGTGGCGGCAGTCTGCTGGCGAATCAATGGATCAAGGGCCAAGAAGCTGCAAAATTAACCGTCTGGACAGCAGCCGACGGGATCACACCGAAGTTGACGCTGCGTGCTGATCGATATGGCCAGTACCAACTTACGGGTAGCGCCAATGGGCAAAATGTGAAATTTCTATTAGATACTGGTGCAACTGGAATCGGTATTCCGGTAAAAGTAGCCAATCGACTGAATTTAATTCGTGGCAGAAGTTTTCCGGTGTCCACCGCAAACGGACAAGTAACCGTCTATTCAACACAATTAGATGAAGTTTCGATTGGGCCCTTCACTCTGGAAAACGTACCTGCGCACATAAATCCGGGCATTAATGGCAATGTTGCCCTGCTAGGAATGAGCTTTCTTAGACATTTCGAGATGATTCAACGCTCTGGAGAGATGACCATCAGTGCTCCATAAACTATCCTTCTCACACTTAATCGGGAACCTTCCCATTTATTCTTGTTCACACACGCTGTTCGAGCTAGATTTTGGTAACCACATTGCAAGAATCCAGTGGTTCATGAAGTAGCAGCTAGGCCGTATGTCGCGGTACTATTGAGGGTCTTAACAATGCCCCTGCAGGGTTTAAGGATTAGGCAGTAGGACGTCATGCACATCACGATCATCATGGTAATTACCTATATCGCCTGCTGCGCGCGAGTTGCGACTGCGCCCTGGCGGTATTGGCAGATTAATTCCCGGTATTTCTCTGTCGAACAGGGAGTTTTCTCCAAACTGTCGACAGACTTGCTCATACCTGCGCGATGGCGCCTGGCTCAATCAGTAGATTCCGAGTCACTACAGCCCACCGGTTACCCTGTGTTCCTAAAGCCAGAATGGGGGCAGAACGCCCATGGTATTCATCGCGCAGACGATCAATCTCAGTTACTAACACTACGGACCCGCCTTGAACACGAGCCTCAGCGTTATTTATTACAAGAGGCAGCATCTGAGCAACGAGAGTTCGAGTTGTTCAGCATCGATTCAAATCAGAGCGATAACGAGCACGATGTATTCACGATTACAGAAGCGATAAACAACACAGAAAAGTTTCCAATAAA
This sequence comes from Granulosicoccus sp., assembly GCA_047634635.1. Classification (GTDB taxonomy): domain Bacteria; phylum Pseudomonadota; class Gammaproteobacteria; order Granulosicoccales; family Granulosicoccaceae; genus Granulosicoccus. The sequence continues at coordinate 17,595 of JBLIIE010000085.1, forward strand.
TAGCAAATACAATCGCTTTACTCGTTATGCAGACATCACATCTCAATTTTCAACTGAGCAACAACACCTGATAGCAAGCTACTTATCCGAGATTGGACAGTTTGGAATCAGCCGCATGAGTGTCAGAGCTGACAGCAACGAAGACCTTGTAGCAGGGAATTTTCATGTCATTGAAATTAATCTTTTCCTGCCGATGCCGATTAACCTTCTCGATGAAAGTTATACATGGATGCAAAAGTGGCGCTTCATTCGCAGCTCTATGATGAGCCTTGCTCACGCAACGAAACTGATTAAGCGCACTGACATCAAGCATCCAATATTCGCCTGCATGATGCTCTATGGTCGCGCCAAAAATACAACTTCCAGCAGCAAAGCCACGGCTTCCAGAAATTCAAAGATGGGCGGACGGCACATTCCATCGTGAAATCTCTAAAAAAACTCATCTACGGATGGATCAGTCAGAAGTACATGGCCGGATGCAGTAACTACAACTCGCTGGAGGTCAGAAAAGCCAGCCGCTCCAAGCGACAGGCACGCGAAATGTTTGCGCGTCATGATATTCCACACGCAAAGGGCACCTTATTTTTAAACCCATGGACAGCTCACAAATTTGCCAAGGAACATGGATTCCCACTGTGTATTAAGCCCGACGTCAGTGGTTTTTCAAGAGGCAGCCATTTTCCCATAAACAATTTTCGAGAACTCTGGAAAGCCGCATTGTGGGTAAAGGTATGGTGGCCCAACAGCGTTGTTGAACAATATTTATCTGGAGCAAACTATCGCGTCCTGGCCACCCCGGACGCAATGGTTTCGGTAATTAGGCGTTACCCCCCGTTTGTAGACGGCAACGGGCACGACAACATCTCAACACTCATTGATAGCGAAAACGCTATTCGTGATGCCATGGGTCTTAGCCCTACTATCTATCCGATTCTAAAGTCTGCTGAAACTGTCTCCTATCTTCGCAAACAAGGATTGAATCTAGAAAGCATTCCAGAAAACCGAGAACGCATTTACACATTTAACAGGGTCGCACTTGCCCCAGGTGGAGTTGTTGAAGTCATCGAACAGCACACAATCCCTCAAGCGAATCGAGATCTCTTCCTTAAAGTGATCAACGTTTTCGATGCAAAGCTCTTCGGTATCGACGTCATATTCGAAAAGGGAATCGAAACCGATTTCCGCAAACAACGCTGTATTTTTCTTGAAGTGAACTCAAGACCTTATACGCGCATGCATAGCGTGCCTCGGTACGGTGAAATTGAAAATCTTGACGGGTTCTATAGCAAGATGGATACACTCGATATCGCTGACGCTGACACTTTCTGAGTAGATAGTGGCACCTGCTCAGGATGCCCTTAACACAGGGCTTTTAATGTGAATTCTCAGAGAAGCCCCCTCTTCTTCTATCAGTTTTTAGGTGTACATTCCCTACTCATCGGTCTGCTGCCATTTTTTCTACCTGTCTATCTTTGGAAGCATGGGATAGGCGTCCCAGGACTGTGCTTGTTGATTGGCGTATCTGGGCTGAGCTTTGTTGCTGCTCTTCGTCCTTGGCAACATATCTGGTATCGCTGGAAACCTCAAAAGCTAATCTCATTAACGTTCGCTTTTGAACTATTCCTTGTAGCCTCTGTCGGGTGGTTCAGCACGATACCGGGCGCAGCCTTGTTTGACATTGCCGCCAATTATCAGCTCCCCAGCAAAGATGTCTTGTTACCAGTATTTATCATCGGAATAGCAAACGGGGTGTACAACGCTTTTTTTTGGACTACTCAACGAACTCTTTTCATTCAACAATTAGGTAATAACGACAGCGGCAAGCAATACGGGAACTTTCAGATTTTTGTCACTGTGTTTCTGAAAATCGGGATTCTACTAGGAGGACTGTTACTGGATTTTGGCGGATTTCTATGGTTGCTCGCGCTGTCGGCCGGTACAGGGTTCGCAGCCACCACGTATCTGAGTAAAAAAGCCTACAGCGCTCTGACTGACCAAAGATCGAGAATAACCCTACAACAGAGCCTTCGATACAAGGACATTCATGGCTCACAACGCATCTTCGCAATAGATGGGCTTTTCCTGTACCTGGAAAGCCACTTCTGGACATTGTCGTTATTTCTTATTGTTCGACAGGACTACAGCCGTCTGGGCATTGCTGTTGTCATACTTGCAGTGGTATTTGCCGTGCTTTTCTACATCATTAAAAACAGGATTGATCAGTTAGCTGTGGAAAAAGTCTACAAGGCAGCAGTCTGGCTATACGCGGCATCCTGGTTACTGCGCTTTACGCTTGATGACAATTCTGAGGGCGCTGGGTATCTTATTGCGTTAGTACTCATCACATTTTGCTCCTCATTTTTTCGCTTAGCCTTCAACAAGCGATTTTTCGATGTAGCAAGAAAAAGCAGTGCAGTTGATTATTTATTGATGAAAAGTTATAGCTCTCAAACCTACTTGGGACTATTGTATTTGATCCTTGGTGCATCCCTTGTATTTGTACCTTTCGAACATCTTCAAACCTTACAGTACGCCTACGCGGGTGCAGCAGTTCTTTCTCTTGCCTACCTTAATTATCGAGAGGATTAACTATATGTTACCCTAGCCCAGAATTCATCCGGAGATAAGATGGGCGATTCGTTTACTACCCCGCAACGACAAGAGCCGAGACAATTCAGCTCAGCTGCTGATGCCGTTCAGCACTTGATCGAGCTCTACGACCGCAATACGCAATTTCTTAGCGCAGCGTTTGCCGATTATCTTGAGGGCAAACTGCCAGACAACAGATTCCGCGCTTATTACCCTGAAATACGATTCCGCAATAAGACTTATGCTCGAGTAGATTCGCGCCTGTCCTACGGCCACGTCGACCAACCTGGCCTGTATACAACGACAATTACTCAGCCTGCGTTATTTAAAGGCTATCTCACCCACCAACTAAAATTACTGATCGATAATCACGATCAACCAATTGAAATTGCGGAGTCGGACATGCCTATCCCGCTGCATTTTGCATTGGAATCGGGCTCTACGTTGTCAGTAAAACGTCCGCAAACAATTACGACTTCCCTCAGGGATGCGTTTGATGTTCCTGACATTGCACAAGTTAACGATTACATAGTTAACGGCACACTTGAAATTGAACCGGGCCTGCCAATGCCCTTGGCACCCTTTCCCGCGCAGCGTATTGATTACTCACTGCATCGGCTCGTTCACTACACAGCCACCGCTCCTGAACATTTTCAGAACTACGTTCTATTCACCAACTATCAGTTCTATATCGACGAATTTTCTCGCATTGCACGTCAAATGATGGCACGCGGGGATACACACTACGAATCTTTCGTAGAACCCGGTAATGTAATAACGCTTAATGGTAGTCAAGAGTGTGACAGCGGTGCAGCACCAGCGCGCCAGCCGCAAATGCCCACCTATCATCTCAAGACACGCAATGGCAGCGGTATTACGCTAGTCAATATTGGGGTTGGGCCTTCCAATGCGAAAACCATAACAGACCATATAGCGGTTCTCAGGCCGCACGCCTGGTTGATGCTTGGGCATTGCGCAGGGCTACGAAGTAGTCAGGAACTGGGTGACTATGTTCTTGCACACGCCTATGTCCGAGAGGATAAAGTTCTAGATGCAGATATCCCTGTTTGGGTTCCTATCCCTGCATTGGCAGAAGTCCAACAGGCGTTGGAAAGCGCAGTAGCGGAGGTTACCGGTCTTGTAGGCTACGAACTTAAACGCATCATGCGTACAGGAACAGTCGCCTCAGTCGACAACCGCAATTGGGAGCTTCAGGATCAACGTGAACCCGTTAGGCGTTTATCCCAATCTAGAGCGATAGCACTGGATATGGAATCGGCCACTGTCGCTGCTAATGGCTTCAGACTTCGGGTTCCTTACGGCACCCTACTTTGCGTATCAGACAAGCCGTTGCAAGGCGAACTTAAACTACCCGGCATGGCAACCGAGTTTTATCAAAACCAGGTAGCCCAGCATCTGGAAATCGGAATGCTAGCACTGCGTAAACTGAGCGAGATGAAATCCGAACGATTGCATTCAAGGAAGCTACGCAGTTTCCTCGAAACTGCGTTTCAGTAGATAGTTAAGGAAGTAGGCGATCACTGAGCGCCAGATAGGCCATATCCACGAAAGAGGCGCCAAGACGCATACTGCGTTCTGGCGACCAGCCTGTTAGCGCTCGGGGCGTGTCGGCCGTATCTTTAAACGGCATTTCCAGAGTCATGGCTAGACAGCCAAAAGTTTCAGCTAACTGGCTGCTGCAAATCGACAGATTAGCTTGTCCCGCAGGTGTTCTCGCATAACCATGAGCCGTTTGAAAGTCCGGATTGAGAGCCGCCCAAGTTGCTTTGAATGCTATTAACTGCATATCCCTCTGCTCGTTCCAGGAAGGAATACCTTCTGAGCCTGCAATAAAATTATACGGAAGCGCCTCATCTCCGTGAACATCAAGTGCTATGTCGATTCCCGTTTCCGTCATTTTTTGCTTAACAAAATAAACTTCTGGACTGCGATCCAGACTCGGCGCTGCCCATTCACGATTTAAATTAACACCCACAGAGTTGGTTCGCAGGTGCCCAAGAAAGGTTCCATCAGGGTTCATATTGGGTACGATATGGACATCGGCCAGTTGCCGTAATGCCCTACTAGTCGCATCGTCTTCATCCAGCAAGCGATCAATCCAACCTTCCATCCACCATTCAGCCATGGGCTCACCAGGATGTTGCCGACCAATAACCCATAATTGCTTTCGGGCACGATTGACAGGATCGTTGGACGACCCAGTTGACAGGGCTGCCACTTTCAAATAATCAATGCCTCGCCCCTGATGAGTTTGTCCAAGAGGTTCATACTCAACACCAGACGCGTTAGCTGCCGCAGCAATCAGATCAGCGTGTTGTTCCAGAGTATAGGGCGCAAAGTAGGCAAACCAGACAACATCAGCTTCAGTTTTGACTGTCCACGATAGTACTTTGCCATCAAAGCGACCTGGCGTTCTTTGCCAACCATGTCTGTCCACGGATGTAACAACATCATAGTCTTCCCAGCCGCGGGCATAAGAAGTCTGACCAGCGTTAACAATGCTTATTTCACACTCCTTGCCTGCAACACCTGAGACACTGAAATAGAACCATTGCAAGAAATTCGAGGAAGCATCGGCTCGTATGGACAACTTTATCGAAGACGGATCGCTAATGTCGACAATCTCGATATTACCGCCATCAAATTGGCTATTTATTTGGATAGTCATAGAATCGCTTTTTCAACAAAAAAAGGGCAAAAAAAAACCGGAAGATCGTTTAATCTTCCGGCCTTT
>JBLIIE010000086.1:0-22825 GCA_047634635.1 Granulosicoccus sp.
AGTGCGCCAGCGCGGCTCGTGCGAAAATTCTGGAATGCCATTCGATATATATTCACTGCGATGGATTCAGTTGAAGAGCCAGGCCCGCCTTCGGTGATGATGTAAATGATGTCAAATATCTTGAAGGTTTCAATAGTTCGGAAGAGTATGGCAAGCAACAGCAGACTCTTGATATAGGGAAGAGTGATGGTGACGAACCTACGCCAGGAACTGACGCGATCTATTTCAGCAGCCTCGTAGAGATACTTTGGTACAGATACCAGGCCCGCCAGTACAAGCAACATGACGAATGGTGACCACATCCAGGCATCGGCAAATATGATGCCGATGAGTGCTCCAGTCGATGTTGACAAGAGTGCGAATGGTTCAGTAGTGAATAGATTGATGAACCAGCTTAACAATCCAAAAGTAGGTTCGTAGTAGAGCTTGAAGAAAACACCTACTGACACGAAAGACAGCATCATGGGGGTTAGTACCAGCATCATGATGATACGACGCATGGGGAAATGTTTAGCGAACAACATGGCCAGGGAAAATCCGATGATCAATTGCAGGGTAACCGACGATCCAACAATAATCGCGGTAGTCTGAAAACGATCCCAGATTTTTTCATCCGTAAGTACTCTTTCGAAGTTCTTCAGTCCAACGAATTCAGGAACGTTGAGTCGATTTGCACGGTAATTGAAAAAACTCAATCCGAAAGACCACAACAGTGGAAAAATGTTCATTACGAACAGCACGATGATTGCCGGAGCAATCAGTAGAGGTCCGCGGTTCTTTGGCGATGTTATTCGTGCCCAGAGCCCGCTTTTTGTATGGTGCTTTTTTGCCGCGACATCTGTCATGATTTATTACTCGGCTGGTGCTGTTGATGGATCGTAAAGTCAATAGGTTTCGGTCGTAGACCAAACCTGGACTAATTGTGCTAATGGCAGGCATCATGAAATTCTTACTGGCAACGCCCGCTTTTCGGGCTAGATAAGCGGGCGTTGCTATACATCTACTGAACCTGGGTTATTGGATGAAGTCGTCTTCTTCTAGCAGTTCCTGTTGGAACTCAGCTATTGCATCGAGCGCTTCTCGGGCTGTAACTTGACCGGTAATCGCCTTGTCAAATTCTTCTTGCTGTTGTGTTAGCAATTCAAAGAACAATGGGATATGCCAAAAATCCTTCTGCCAGTCGATCATGTCAACGTGGGCGCGGTTCCAAGGTCGCAGGTCGTTGTAACTTGGATCCGCCATGACACTGATCAATCCTGATTGACCACCGTTTGCGACAGCTTCGAGCTGCGTTTCCGGGGAAAGCCACCACTTAACGACATTGAGTGCTTCGTCAACGATCTCATCGGAGTTCCAGGTCGTTAACACAAATGGCTGACCGCCTATATTACCGGTACGATCTATCGAACCATCTGCTAAACGTAAACCAGGAGCCATTGCGAATGACGATTTATCATGAACTTTGGATGATGCTGGGTCGAGTACCGGTTCACCCAGTCCAACCCAGTCGATGGTGCTCGCAACCTTTCCTTGCATAAAGAGATCTTGAATGACAAAGATATCCATCTGACCAGTCTTGGCTACCGGTGGCATGAGAGGAATCATGGATAAGTAGTGCTCAAATGCGGTTACCGCAAGGTCTGAATTCACAACACCCTCTGCTTGACCATCAGGTGCTTTTGTCTCGTCCCATATACCCGCACCATGCTGCCAGGTAAACGCATTTATTTGCATTGAAGAGAAATCATAACCCTTACCTGCTTGATAAGAGATGCCGTAGAAATCGTCGGTCAGTGTCTCGCCTGCCAACTGATCGCCTTTCTTGCGTTTTAAAAATTCACCAATCTGTGCGTACCTCTCCCAGTCAACGTTCTGCCAATCTTCATAGGTACACGGGAACGTGGCGTCGTATTTGGCCTTGAATGCGGCGGCTTCGCCTTCATGGCAGAAAATATCGTTTCGATAGTACGTGACATACGTATCGGGGAATTGAGGAAACCCGTAATACTTAGTATCAGGGGCAAGTACACTACCTGCATCCTCTAGTTGCTTGCGTGATTTGTGTGGATAAGTGGAATATGCAGATACAAGTGCTGGGTGAAGATCCCCCATAATGGCCATCAGCTCAGGATCAGCCTTAATGTTCTCTGTTAAATCCATATAGTATCCTCCTTCAACAAATGATCCAAGCCATTGGCTGTCCGTAACAATCATCTGGTATTTCTGCTCGCCAGACGTAAGCGATGCAGCGACACGTTCGTAGAAACTGGGCCATGGAATCCAATCCATTTCCAGAGTTGTAGTACCACCATTAGGTGAGACATACGTTTTATCAAAGTGCTCTTTCATAAAACGGGTGGGAGGCCAATCGGGAACGGCCATATTGATAGTGATGTCTTCAGCTAGCAATGGAGTACTGAATCCTCCAACCAAAACTGCCGCTATGCAAGTTCCGAGAACTCGCTTTTGTACTTTGAACATCGTCATTTAATTCTCCTATATTTCAGTGGTGGTGGTTTTGTGGCACTGCTTTATGGTGTCGTTTTTTATTGTCTGTCTATTAACTCACTCTTAATCCAGAATCAGCATCGAAAAGGTGTGCATCTGACATCTGAAAGGACAGACCGATATTCTGTCCGGGGGAATAGGCAGTAGCCTTATCTTCAGGTAGCACTATTTTCAACAAATTACCGTTTACATCGATATCCAGAATTGTCACATCGCCCAGTGGTTCAGTAAGGTGAATGCGGCCAGTGATGTTCAGATCTGGTAGGAATGACGCATCTGTATCGCAACTGACGTGTAAATCATGAGGTCGTATACCAAGCGTTACTGCATCGCCACTAGAAAGATCGGCCTGCAGATTCAGCTTGCCAATATCCAGCTCGCCAAATGGTAACTCTAGTTTTTGATCACTACCATTTCGATTGATTTTGCCTTTTATCAGGTTGATCACAGGTGAACCCAGCATGCTGGCAACGAAGGTATGAGAAGGTGAGCCGTACATATCCCTTGGCGCACCTGTCTCCACGATCTTTCCATTGTCAATTAATGCAATGCGAGCACCCATAGTCAACGCCTCTAGTTGATCAGGCGTGGCATACAACATGGTCATACCCAATTCACGGTGCAGACGTTTGAACTCTGCGCGCATGTCATTGCGTAGTTTGGCGTCTAGATTGGTAAGAGGTTCGTCGAGCAGCAGCAGCTTGGGGCGTCTGATAATGGCACGGCCAATGGCGACTCGCTGCTGTTCACCACCAGAGAGCGTGGGAGGCTTGCGTTTCAGTGTGTGCGTAATACGCAACAACTCAGAAACTTCGTTAACCCGTTTGCGAATTTCGCTGCGGCCTACTTTTTCACGCATTAACGGGTAGGCAAGGTTAGCGTAGATACTCATGTGAGGGTAGAGCGCAAACGTCTGAAATATCATCGACATTCCGCGCCCTTGCACCGGTTCGTGGGTTAGATCGTTGCCATCAAACTTCACTGATCCTTCAGCTAATTCTTCAAGGCCTGCGATAGCGCGTAGCGTCGTCGTTTTGCCCGCTGAAGACGCTCCAAGCAAACAGAAGAATTCGCCTTCTTCAACGGAGAACGAAACACCGTCCAGCGCTTGTACAGAGCCGAAGTTTCTCTTCAGGTTGTCAACTATTAGTTGTGGCATTTAATTTCTTTAGGCAGTTCGTTGAGTGAATCTAATTTAATCTGCGACACTCATCCACTGACGCGTTTCCGCCGAGCTGAGCACCGCATCGGTCACGAGGTCCGTAGCCAGAGCCTCTGAAAACGTAGGCGAGGCGACGGTACCCGTGGCAAGGCCATCCATGAAGTCTGCAAACTGGTGAGTAAATGTGTGCTCGTACCCAATCTGTAGGCCTGGAACCCACCATTTATCCATGTAAGGGTGTTCGCCATCGGTTATGTGGACCGAGCGCCATCCACGGCAGCGACTTTCATCGCGATGATCAAAGAACTGCAAGCGGTGTAAGTCGTGTAAGTCCCAACGGATCGAGGCATATTCACCGTTGATTTCCAACGTGTACAACGCCTTGTGCCCACGCGCATAGCGAGTTGCTTCGAAATTGCCCAGCGAGCCGTTGGCAAACCGTGCGAGGAACAGGCTGGCATCGTCGATGGTGACTGCCTCAACCTTGCCTGTTAACTGATGTTGACGCTCTTTGATGAAGGTCTCTGTCATACCCACAACTTCACTGATGCCACCGTTAAGCCACATAGCCGTATCGATGCAGTGTGCCAACAGATCCCCGGTTACTCCACTACCAGCAACGGATTTATCTAATCTCCAGAGGCCTTCCCCACCTTGCGGTAAATCGCTAGCGATAGTCCAGTCTTGCAGAAAATTGGCTCGGTAGTGAAAAATCTTGCCAAGCGTGCCTTCATCAATAAGTTGTTTGGCCAGTGTCACTGCCGGCACCCGTCTGTAGTTGTACCAGACCATATTGTTGACACCTGCTGCCTCTACCGCCTCGACCATGGCTTTGGATTCGTTTGCATTGCGGCCAAGTGGTTTTTCACACATCACCATTTTCCCAGCTTTTGCAGCTGCTATAGCGATGTCATGATGGGTATCGTTGGGACTGGCGATGTCGATAAGATCAATATCGTCTCTTTCTATTAGTGCTTGCCAGCTGGTCTCACTTGACTCATATCCCCATCGTTCAGCAAAGTTTTCAGCTGTTTTAGCCGTGCGAGAACAGACTGCCTTGAGTACTGGTTTTTTTTCCAGATCAAAAAATACGTCTGCTTGACGGTAAGCGTTTGAGTGGGTTCTGCCCATGAAGCCGCAACCAATCAAACCAATGTTTAGAGTTTTACGTGTCATAAGTGGAATCCTCTATGCATTCCAGCCGTGTGCAGCTCTCACTTGCATCATGGCGCTAAGAATAGATTCCCATGTTTTTGGATTCATCAGTTGTTCGTTGGAAAACATGCAGCCATCCCAGCAGATGTGCTGGCAGGTTTTAGTCAGATCGCCGTTGGTGTCACGCAACCAGGCGCCAGCGTGTCGTGTGATATCGAGCTTGCCATTCGGATCATCGGGGAGACAATGGCGGCCTGTCTTGTCATGTGAGCCTTCACCTTTTACAGTGCCGTCGTTTTGCGCCACATGAAAATCGATGGTCCACGGCCTTAGCGCGTTAGTCATTATTTTGATGGCGTCGTCCAGTGCCTCGCGATCATCCAGATCCTTACCTTCTGCGATAATTCGGTGCTCCGGTGAGTTGTACCCGAGCGTGTACAAAAGTGAGTGAGCCATATCGGCCTGAAACCCTATGACACCGGGGCGATCAGTGGCTTCAAGTGTGTCGAGCATGGATTTCCAGGAGTGCATACCACCCCAGCAGATTTCCCCTTCAGCAGCAAGTCGTTCTCCAAAATCAGAGGCGATGTCACAGGCCTGCCTGAAGGTTTCAGCAATTCTCTTGGTGCTGCCAGCCGGATCTTTTGCCCAATCAGTCGGTGAGCAGGAAGAATCAATTCGAATGACACCACTGGGTCGTACGCCTAACTCTGTCAGTTTGCTCGATATGCGACAAGCTTGTTTGATCGCCTCTAGAAACGCCTTGCGTTCATCTTTCGATCCCATTGATGAACCTCCGCCGGTTGGCACCCACACAGGCGCGACGCATGAGCCGATTGCCAGGCCTTTTGATTGCACTTTTTCGGCAAGAGCCTGGATCTCTCCCTCGTCTGCCAAGATTGACGTGTGTGGGTCGGACAGAAATAGATCGACCCCATCAAACCGCACGCCGTCGACCACAGTGTTTGCCGTGAGATCCAGCATGGTGTCCAGATCGATAGGTGGCTCAGAATCAGATCCTTTGCCTACCAAGCCTGGCCACATGGCGTTGTGGAGTTTTGGGTAGCTATTCTGCTCTGCCATTTTCACCTGCTCCGATAACTGATATATTAGTATTAAACCAGAATGTGAAATTTAGGTCCAGCTCAAAATAATCAGTTGCGAACAAATCATCATGTTTGTTTCAGATATAATGGATGCAATTTAATATGGTCCAGAATCTTAGTGGGTATAGTTTGAATCGCCAGAGCTCGATGCGAGATCAGGTCTATGTACTGCTACGCAATCTGATTCTTACTGGAGAAATCAGGCCTGGGGAGTTGATTGGCGAGAAAGCCATCGCGGCGCAGCTAGGCATTTCCCGAACACCAATCCGCGAAGCGGTAAAACGGCTCAGCGATGAACATCTGGTTGATGTTGTTGCTCAATCGGCTACCCGCGCATCCCAATTGGATCTTAAATCGATTGAAGAAGCCTACTTGATCAGGCGAGCACTTGAGATGGAAAGCGCTGCACAAGCGTCACAAGTAATGACACAAGTACATACCGATGCGTTATCAAACATCATCAAAAATCACACGCATGCCATAGAGAGCAAACATTTTGCGAAAGCGATTGAGATTGACGATGAATTTCATTGTTACATAGCCAGAATCAATGAACTTGAACGGCTGTGGCAGACGATCGAAGTGTCTAAGGCGCAGTTGGATAGATGCCGTCATATCATGCTGCCTCGAACCGGGCAGGCCGAAAAAACTATTGAACAGCATAGGGTGATCCTGCGAGCCCTGAATTCAGAGGATGCCAACAGTGCGCGCGAGTCGATGCAGGCACACCTTGACTTTGCCTATGTCAGTGCTATGAACTTGTTGAAAACCAGTGAGCTTCAGTTTCCACAAGCTCCCAAACCAGGGGGACGGATTAAAAAAACCGGACAGCCATAAAGCTGTGCGTTTTGCGTAGCGTATTTCTCAACTTATACGGACCTTGAACCTCAACTCGAAGAAGAAAATACCATTCATTGCGCAAGGCTAGGATTTGTCATGTGCTTTCCCGAACCCGGTAACTGCGTGAAGGGTTTCGTCTTGCACCCGTTGCCTAAACAGGGGACGACGTGATTCTAATTCAAGAGCGGGTGCGCGAAATATTTTGCCAGTGGTGTTCATGCAGTTTGAAACTGTTTTGTATTGCTGCGAAGTCGCCTTCAGCTTAACGAATACTTGGTTGACATTGTATATAAACATATGTTTCATATATGAAAAATGATTAAAGCGGCTCTTTTAGGATAGTTCAATCTTTTGCGTGAATCTGAAAGCTTGGGATTGGTTGATGGTGACCAACCTGTGCCAAAGACGGTTGAAGAGTGCAGGCCCTAATGGTCAGCGATCAATGATGAACGACATTTTCGATTTAGATAAACGGTAAACATGAGACTCAAAAACAAAATAGCTCTGGTCACAGCAGCCGGGCAAGGCATTGGATTAGCGAGCGTGAAAAAATTCGCGGAAGAAGGGGCGTCTATATATGCGGTCGATATTAATCAGAAAGCGTTGGAGTGTTTATCTGGCATTGCCGGTGTCACTCCAATCTGTCTAGACCTTACCGATGCTGCAGCAACAACGGCTGTGCTCAGTGAGCTGGACCCAGTAGATGTGTTGTTTAATTGCGCAGGCTTCGTAGCAAACGGATCCATTCTGGATTGTAAAGATGAGGACTGGACGTTCAGTTTTGATCTTAACGTGAACGCCATATTCAGGGTCACGCGCCTATTACTTCCCGCCATGTTGGAATTGGGATCAGGCTCAATCATAAATATGTCGTCGGTGGCATCTTCCATTAAGGGTGTTCCAAACCGCTTTGCTTATTGTGCGTCAAAGGCAGCTGTTATCGGAATGACAAAATCCATCGCAGCTGACTACGTCACTCGAGGTATTCGGTGTAACGCGATATGTCCAGGCACAGTTGATAGCCCAAGCATGCATGAAAGACTACGTGCCACTGGCGATTACGATGCCGCCCTTTCAGCATTTATTGCCCGGCAGCCAATGGGTAGAATTGGCAGTGCTGAAGAGATTGCTGCCCTTGCAGTTTACCTGGCAAGTGACGATAGTGCATTTACCACCGGACAAGCACTAGCCATTGATGGCGGCTGGTCTAATTGAATGGGTTGTTTAAAGCAAGAAGCTACTACGTAACGGAATAGGTGCGCATGAACAACCCGGGCTGATAGATTCCGACGCTACAATTCGCGATCTTTCAGCCCATATTCGAGACTTTACTTGACCGAAGTTGGACAACGAGACTTTCGCCAAACTGCGCGCATTATCGCACGACGACTGGCTGCGTCCAAATCAGTTTAGAAATTCAAGTAGCAAGGCGATCACCGCTTCAGGCTGCTCCTGCTGCACCCAATGCCCAGCCCCATCGATTAGATGCACACCCATCATTTGTGTGCAAAATCGAGTGGTCAGTGTATCCAGATCTCCCGGAAACTGCTGCACACCCCAGTCAGATGCTCCAGCAATAAATAGGGAAGGAATATCGATAGTCCGGCCAGAGTAGGCGGCAAGTTCCGCTGCATTCCTACCGCCTGTGTTACAGCGGTAACATTGCAGAGCACCTTGAAACCCGCCTCGAGCGTATTCACTTGCGTATACCTCAATATCCGTTGCTGTCAGCCAACTGCAATCACGCACCTGTTGATCTGTTGGAGCCTCTTCGGCAACGGTTTCGGCCATGCCCTTATTCAGGTCCATCACATAGTAGGTTGGGAGCTTTGCAAACTCTTCCGCTATTGGGGCCGTCAAGGCAAAAACCTTGTTGCCTGCCCAGTCAGCACTTTTGTGGTGATAATAGTTTCGAAAAAACACAGGCAGACCACCCAGCGAATTCATCATTTCTGAATTTGCATCAGGGCCAGAGTAGTACCATTGATAATGTTTACGTGGATGCGGCAATTTAGCCAACGCTTCCGGTAACGAATCCTGAGTCGAGTATTTTGCAGAATTCTGGTCCTTGGATTGGGTGCTAGCTGAATCTCCAGACGCATTCGTGATAGTGCCAGTGGCAAAAGGTACGGTTAGCGGTCCGGAAAAAGGCGCACTCATCAATACCACTGAGCGAAAAATATCTGGACGAATTAGTGCACAGCAACCAGCCACCGGTGAACCGAAATCATGTCCGACAATAGCAGCAACTTGTCTAACCCCTAGCGCCGAGGCTAGCGCAACAACGTCCCCGGCCATTCGACACAATGAGAAGGCAGATATATCATCCTCGAACTCGCCTTGCCAACCGGTGGTTCTTCCATAGCCGCGCATGTCCGGTGCTACGACGTAATACCCAGCCTCAGCAAGTGCTGGCATGATTTTACGCCAACTGTAGGCAAGCTCCGGAAAACCATGAATCAGAACAACACAAGGACGGTTCTGGTCGTGGGCACCTGCTTCGAGAACATGCATGCGTAAGCCATTGACCCCATCAATAAATCGGGACCTGATGCCTTGTGGTAGTTGTTCATTGTTGAAAGGTATTAATTCATTTGAGGGCATTGTTCTCTACCTAAGAAATAACAATAATACGAATCATAAAACAGAAGCTGATCGAACAATAAAACCCCTTTTCTAGATACCCTCTAGTAGTGCTTGAAGAAGCACCGGTTATACTCGTAGAGGTTTTCCATGATTTGTGAGGAGTGGAAATCCTAATGTGCTAAGTCAAGACTTAAACATCATGTACCTTTGTACGATCAATCATCTAGTGCCAGTGGCACCAGTTCGTCAAACCGATCGCCGGGACCAGGGTTGTCGACAAAGGTTTCACCGCCTAGGTGATTGACTATACCCCAGACCGCATTCAGGGAAGTCTGTACTGCACCTTCAACCCAGCCTGGCATCCAGCCAACATCGTCTCCGGCGATGAAAACACCGCGTTGCTGTGCTGGCATATCGCGCTGCATGAAATGACAAAACATGCGGTGATTGTAGCGATAATGTCCGGGTAAAGCACCTTTGAAGGCACCGAGAAAATTGGGATCGTCTTCCCATGAGACGGTAATGGGGTCACCGATAATATGGCTCTTGATATCAAGCTTTGGATAAATTTTACCCAAAGCGTCGAGCGCGAGTTGGACCCGTCTCTCGACAGGCAGTGGTAACATTTTCATGGCATCGCTCATCCAAACATAAGACAAACAGATTACGCCTGGTTTACCTTCACCGAGATCAAATAGATACGTGCCACGCGTCAGGCGGTCGGTTAGGGTCATACTCATCACATCACGCCCGGTTTCCGGATCCTTGTCTTTCCAAAAAGGTCGATCAACCATGACAAAGGTTTTAGCCGACTGCATATAACGGGTACGGTCGAGCGCCATCCAGAGCTTTTGTGAAAACAAGCTTTCGTCACATTCGATGTTGGTGGTCAGCAACCAGCTTTGGCAGGTCGTGAGCACTGCTTCGTATTCGCGTTGGTCACCCCAAATATCAGTAATCGCCACCTGCCCACTCTCTAGGCGCTGTATTTTTTTTGCGCCAGCGCGGGTTGCACCGCGGTGCAAATTTTCCAGCGACGTGCCATCGGGCCAGTGGTGCATACTCTTTGGCGTATCCTGCCACATACGCCGAGGTACTTGTTCGACACCACCGACGACAAAGTGTTGGTCGTCGTCGCAGTTGGTATAGACCACGCGTAAAATTTCCAGCATTGAATTAGGAAAGTCTGTATCCCATCCACCGGTGCCAAAACCGACCTGGCCAAAGGCTTCGAGGTGTTTAAAGCTGTGACGCTTGAAAGCTTCCGAATTGGCGATAAAACCATAGAAGGTGCGATCATCCCAGGTTGGGATTAATTCATTCCAAATTTGCTTAATGCGCACGACATCACGATTCCTGATCGCTACTTGCATCTCGCTAAAATTGGCATCACTTTCTAGCGTCTCTTTCCATGCGGCTCCAACTTCCTGCAATAATTGACTAAGTTCACTGACATCTTCAACATAGGCAGCCTCACCTGCAAGATCGACTACTGTACTCGGCGTCGCTGCCGAAAGCGGATTGGGGAAGGGCCGAGTTTCCAGATCATAGCTATCCAGGTAATGATAAAAACCGGTCGATGAGCGCGGGAAACGCATGCCACCCAATTCCGCTACGACACCTTCGGCGCCCTTGAACGGTTCTGAATGCAAGCGACCACCGATTCGACGTGACTCGTAAATGACTGGCTTCAAGCCCATTTTCATCAACTCATACGCAGCCACCATGCCTGCCATGCCCGCACCAATAATCGCGACTTCGCTACCAAGCTTATTTTCGGGGATTTTGCCCAACCCCGCAGGGTGTTTGAGCCAATCGTCGTATGGAAAAGGAAAGTCTGGGCCAAAAACGGTAACCGGTTTGTCATCCGGCTCATTGCCAGTTATCGAAGCATGGGGCGCAGTCATTGATATCTCTTCTAAGGTTGGGATTATTTACACAAATCTTGATAGAGTTTGGGGCGGCGATTTTGTATATAGGTATTGAGCTTACGCGACGATTCGAGCAGTGACCTGTCTAGGTGACCAAAAATTAAAGCCTCGCTGGTGGCTGCTCGCGCTATATCTTTACCATCCGGGCCAGCAATCCAACTTAAACCACAATACGGAATCTCTTTCTCCGTGCCACAATATCGCATTTTCGGAATAGCATCACGCCAGCATTGAACAGCTGGCGGCGATAATTTCGCACGCTGACACTGACACTGACACTGACGTCAGGCGAATCTCCCATAATACCAATACCAATACCAATACCAATACCAATACCAATACCAATACCAATATCGAATTCGTCGAGTACAGAAAACAGATTCTGCACATCGCCAGTCAGGAAGCGAGTATCGCTATCCAAATGAAAGGTTCTCTCAAACGGCGACTGAGGAAGGCTCAGCATTCGCGTGCGCAGCAAACACAGAGCGCAAGAATTCAGCAATACGCCGACGCCTATGAGGTGGTGTTTGTGGACACTGACACCGCTGACTGCCAGCAACTAGTAGATGATTTACTGTCGCACCAGAGCGAAGTGCACCGATTCGAGGTCTACATCTTGGACAATTCCAGTGATGGCATCGAACAGATTAGCGATGTTTTATCCGGCGACGATTCACTGGATGATGTGCATATCATCTCGCATGGTACAGACGGTTACATTGACATTGGCGCAACGCGTCTGGATGTGCAGATGCTTTGAGCGAAAACACGACGGCCATCGCGGCATGGGGTGATGCGTTTAACAACACTTGCGATCTGCTGATATATGGTTGTGATCTTGCCTCAACTGGGCAGGGGTAGAACTTTGTCGACAGCCTGGCAAGCCTCACTGGCACCGATGTGGCAGCCTTGGTGGATTTAGCTGGACATGCGGAACTGGGCGGGGATTGGGATCTGGAATCCCAGAAGGGAGAGGTGGATCAGCGCTCGTGCTAGATGGTGATGTAGAAGCCTTTGATGTAGAGCTGTCAGCAATCGACAATTTCGATCATGCTACGCTGACACTGATTCGCAATGACGGGGCGAATGGGGATGATCAGTATACGGCGGCTGCAGCCGGCACATTGGGTGCTCTCGTAGAAGGCAGCAACCTGACGGTCAGTGCCACCACCATCGGCACAGTCACGACAAATACGGCAGGTTGACAAAAATCAGTTCATTGGTATCGGTAAGGCCCAGACCATACACATCCAGATCGCCCGTAATCCAGCTCATTTGTGGCACAAACAGACAATCATGGTCCTGGTACATCTCGCCGGGTCGGAGTCTATTCTCAAAGCGCCAGATCTGGCACAAAGAACTCACGCACAGGCTATTTCCACTCACAGCCATGCCCATACATCGGTTGAATGTAGAGTTGTGGTACGGGATCGCATTAACAAGACTTGGACGGATATGCTCTATCACGGTGCAAAAAAGCTAAGAGATTTTTGAAATGTATGAATTAAATATAGATAAGTCTGTAAACCGTAAGCATTCGGTGACACGCTTATTCTTCTTTACAAAAAAGCCTATGTCGGTATCATCCACCTATCAAGATAAAGGCTCTCGAAGCGCTGCCTTGAAATTAGGACATCACTTAAAACACGTGTCTTTTTATCAATTCAGTTACTGGAGCAGTTATGACTGACAAAACCATCCCCAATACTCCCGGGCTCTCCACTCTTTGTATCTGGAGTGGTGAACAAGAGCACGAACTTTACGAACGTTCAACACAAGTTCCGGTTGTACACAGCGTCTCATTTGCCTACAAAGATATCGACACTTGGCATAAGGTCGCCTTGGGAGAAGTGCCTGGGCATATCTACTCACGCAATACCAACCCCACGGTCAGAACGTTTGAAGACAAAGTTAAAGAGCTGGAGGGAGCTGAAGCGGCGACCAGCTTCTCTAGTGGAATGGCTGCAATAAGCAATATTTTCGGCACATTTCTACGCCCTGGAGACCGCGTTGTGTCTATCAAAGACAGCTACGGCGGCACCAATAAAATATTCACCTCATTTCTTCCCCCTTTAAACGTCGATGTGACACTTTGCGACACCATTGATTATGAGGAGATAGAAACTGAAATTGCCAAGGGTTGCACTATGCTCTATCTGGAGTCACCTACCAATCCTACGGTAAAAATCATTGACATTAGACGCCTTGCCGTAGCTGCTAAAAAGGTAGGGGCTTTGGTCGTGGTAGATAATACGTTTGCAACACCTATAAACCAGAATCCGTTACAGCTTGGAGCTGACTTGGTATTGCATTCAGCTTCAAAGTACTTAGGTGGGCATGCTGATGCACTGGGTGGGGTTGCATGTGGCAACAAAGACCTGATAAACATGGTTTACCACTATCGGGAAATTAATGGTGCAACATTATCACCAACAGATGCCTATAGTTTTATTCGCGGAATGAAGACGCTCAGCTTACGGATTGAGCGTCAAAATCAAAGTGCAATGACGATTGCTCGATGGTTACAAGATCATCCAAAAATTGAACTTGTCAACTACCCGGGACTTGAAACACATCCCCATCACGATGTTGCAAAATCTCAGATGAAGGGCTTCGGTGGAATGCTGAGTTTTTCCGTCACAGGTGGCTTAAATGCAATCAAGGTGTTTTTGCCAAAACTGAAATACGCACATATGGCTGCGAATCTTGGTTGTGTAGAAACTGTTGTTGGTCCTCCAGTCACAACCAGTCATGTGGAATGCACAGCAGAAGAGCGGAAGGCAGCTGGTATACCAGAAGGTTTAGTCAGGTATTCAACCGGCATTGAAAATGTTGAAGATTTGCTTGCTGACCTGGAACAGGCACTAAGTCATATAGCGTAAAAACCAAAGTTGGATCACACGAGCCATACGTGAAGCTAGCGTATGGCTCGTTCATGCATGTTCATGTTGTTCGAGGCACACAGCCGCAGATAACCGATTCATTGCCTCCATTAGAAGTGGACCCCAATCGTTCGACAATCCAAGGCTCTAATCTTAGATGTCATCAGGTATTTTTGAAGACTTTGCGATTGTTGTCAAAATATGAATTATTTCATCTCTTATTGGTCCCTGGCGGCAGCCCATGGCGACCTTCAACACTCCTTTCGCGCGGCCATTTGGATGAAATACTGAATTGGGCTGAATGATCTCAAATCGGTGGCTTCGAAATCCAAAACTCATTCCCTCACCAAACCCCAGATTATTTATCTGTGACTTCTTAAGCAAGAGGGTGATCAGGCGAGCATGATTTTCCTCGTTGTCCAACTCTTCGTGCAAATGTAAAACCACAAACGGAGCAACTGCCCAAGGAAAGTGGGCGGACTCGGAAAGGCTAGGATGAGACACGTGAGTAAAGCCTCCATTGGAGGCTGCTACTATGGGAGAAAGTGCGGCAGCCAACCGGCGATTATTCTCGAATATGCTTCGGCAGTGCATCTTAAAACTGCTAAGGTTTAGAAACCAAGGAGCATCCAACAAGGCTATCTCATCGACTGACAAACCGGTACCAGTGATCTTACGATTTTGACGCATCTTTCTGGAAAGGGTCAATGCAGCTTCTTTTTGTTCTGTCTCTGCCTTCGACCAGAACACACTTACAATTCCTACGTTTGCCAACTCCAAACCTTCTTGGTCAAGTTTGAGGCCAGAACTAATCTGCATCACGATAGGCGGCGGTTTGCCTGGCAGAGACGATAGGAACTGCTTCATTGGAAACGTATCTCCAATGATGGTGGTATCCAAGACAATCATCCTAGGCATCTGTTTTCTACTGGCAAGCGCAGTATGCAATTTATCTAGGTTTAGAGCCTCCATTTCCCAATCGTAGGCGACCGGTTCCAGAAACAGCAGCTGACCTTCGCTCTTTTCGATAGCCTGCAATAACTGATCTTGGCTGGCGTGACGGCGAAAAGAAAACAGTGGTGAAGAAAACAGATCGAAAAGACGTTTGCTCTCAAAATATCCGCCAAAAAAATCTAATATTATTGGTTCGTGATCTTCATTAAAAAGGTGTGGGCGTACATTTTGTAAAAATGCGGTAATAGCCGCCATACCACTGCGAAAAAGCATGTGGCGAGAGCGCCAGCCGTGAGGTGTTGGCCGGTATTTCTCACATCTTTCCTCTAAGCTTTTAGGAGAAATCAGACGCTCATAAGTGTGCTTGGACCTTTCACCCATCGGAAACCTTATCTTGGAACCTTGGAGTGGAGATTTTAAATGAGGGTCACTATGGGCATGGGCAATCTTCATCCAATTGCCCCGTAACTTCATTGACAGCCGATCCAACTCACTTTCACCACAGACAGTTTCCCGAATGGGGTCGCCTATGAGTGCGTGAACTTCCTCCCTCCAACTGGAAAACAGTTTAGCCGTTTCAGGGATGTTGAGGATGATGTCATCGGCCATTTTTAGCAAGTGCCTGGCTTCATGCTCTACTGGTTTTGCATTTATCACAGGAAGGTTCTTGACTGTTGAATTGGCATGGGTATGGTCAATGGATGTCTTGGCTAGATGCCGCAAATGCTAGCAAAATCGTCTTGGATAAAACGGCGACGTAGTGTCAAACCTTCATCCGGGTGGATCTGGTAGATGTCGGGCGGGTTCAATCCATTGTATCGTGTGGTAAAAGCATGGGTATAAGCGCCCACATCCTGAAACAACACGCGAGAACCTATGATAAGTGGTTCTTCAAAGGATTGACGGCCAAGAAGATCACCCGCCAAACAGCTCGCTCCAGCTAGTTGATATCGGTAGCGACCGTTTTCCGAAGCATTAACAACAGATGGACCAAACTCGTATATGAATCCCTCCAATTGGTGATTGATTGAAGTGTCCAGAATTGCAACATCATTTCCCTCACTGTTGAAAAGATCAATCACTGTTGCCATCAGCCAGCAGCTTTTCCGTACGAGAGTCGTTCCTGGTTCAACATAGACGGTAAGGCCGAAAAGCTCCTTTAGCTCCCGGACACTGGCTTGGAAGATGGATTGGTTTTTACTACGGTGAAAACGGTAACCACCTCCAATATTTATCCAACTCATTTGATGCAGAAGGTCGGGCAAAGTCTCCTTAATGATGTTAACTGTGGCAGCCAGATTTTTGAAATCTGATTTTCCCGTTGCGTTATGAACATGCAAGCCACCAATATTCTCGAAAATCTCTGGTTTTTCCTGCCACAACTTCTTCAAAGTGTAGATTGATATTCCGAGTTTTGAGTAGGGTCGACAAGGATTGAATCGGGGGTCTTTGCTCAAGGGGAGATGAGGGTTGACGCGCAGTCCCCAGCCCTTACCCACTTTTTCTGATGTACCAAATCTCTCTAACAGTCCCAGCGAATTAAAGCTGACCTTGTCACACTCTTCAAACAATGAGTCAGCTTCTGCCTCTGTAATTCCTGGACCAACAAAGTGGATTTTTGCTGTTTTCCCAGCGATTTGACGCACCAATTGCACTTCAGGGAGGGAGCTACAGGAAAAGCCGTCGACTTGTGGAGCCAAACGCTCAATGACAGCAGCTACTGAATTTGCTTTTACGGAATATAGCATTTTGGCGCCACAATTGCCGATCACGGCCCGTGCATGTGTGGCAATTTTGTCCAAGGAGATATCATCAACTACGTAGGCTGGGGTTCTAAGCTGTTCTGCCTGGAGGAGTATTTTCGAGACGTCCTTCTTGCGTGATTCAACTTTGTTCCACGCACCAGAGATGGAAACAGGTTTATCCTCAATCTTGTCGGGATCCTTTTTTTTGCCTGGGAATCCTGCTGCATGTAGTTCTTTTAGTTGTGTTTGCCGAAAAAATTGTTCGTCTAGCCGCTTCAAAACTGACCACAGGCGGCGGCTTTGGGCCGGATTGTCTAGATGCATCTTTTTTGCAATCCACCATTTCCTGAGTTCCCTGAAACCGCGATGATCATCGTCTCCCCGGCGGAGGTCTTTTGAAATATCCTCTATATCAGTTTTCAACTCTTCCACAGTTTGCATTGCAGCCGATAACGTAACCTCTCCCTTAGTCACACTTGTCAGGAGATCACAACTAAAATCTGCGCAATCGTTAGGTCGGTCAGAGTAGACTTGGCAGCCTTGATTTGTAATGTGGGGACAGGGTTGATTGAAGTAGGTTCTTCCACCAGATAGACGGCGCCCGGAGAAGTCGATGGTTGGGAAGTGCTTTTTTTCCACGTCAGCAACAACAACACGACACATGGCTCCCCGACAGCAAATTTGGCAGCTCTTGCACAGGTTATTGGCTTCTTCGTTATTCGACATGTATTTTTTTTCCAAAAATATGATTAGCTTTTTACTCAAGACCGAAGTGGCAATGTTATCTCTGCCAATTTATTAGCTTCACTAAGCATTAGTTGCATAGTTCCTAGATCATTGGATTTTTATTAATAAAATTTTAGTTATTGAAGTAAACACAGCAACATTAAATCCAAAGTTCCAAAGTATCCCGCTTTTCTACATGCACCCGTCATTCAATAAGTTTACGGTGTCTGCGTGGCAGGGATTCTAGATCTGTGTCGCCAATCAGCAGCGGTTCTTGTTTGTTAAAGTTCATATAATCACGGAACCAGGGACGCTGATAGTCGAGTGACACAATTGGCCGTGGTCCATCGGAATTGTTGGCAAGCCCCTGATGTGAGAGGCGTAAGTCCATAAGGAAACAAGAACCTTTTTTAACAATTGGGTCTTGGTGCTCCATCTTCTTGGCTTCGCGGGATCCAACCTTGTGACTGCCTTTGAGAAGACGTGTCGTGCCAGTTTTTTCATCAAGATCAATCAGAGGAACGATCACGGTTATCGAGAGAGGCGGGAGTAAAAGGTCTTTATAATCCGGGAAAAGTGCCGAGTGGTCTTTGTGCAAACGCTGATTCTGCGAGCCTGGAAGCGAGGTGATACAAGTCATACCACTAAGAATGCACTCTTCTGACAATAGGCTGTACATGATTGGAAGGAGCATGGGAGAACCAAAAAATGCAGGATTGTTGAATGGAGCTTCCAATTCAAGCGTAATCATGAAGCGCTTATCGCCCACCCGAAGAGCATTTTTGTGCTTTTTATCGCTGAAATATCGAGCGTAACGGGTGAAGAATATGTCTTTTGCTTCATCGATCAAGGAGACAGGAAACGCGTTTTCAATAAGCAGCGTTCCGTGACGTTTGAAAAATTCTATCCCAGCTTCAAGATTGTCGTTGCTTAGTTCTTCGTTTGCCTGCTCCTTACTTGAAATGGTAATGGTTGGAACAACGCCCTTTTCGTCTGATAACTTAAGTCGTTCGTCCAAGGTGAGCTTTTTGGGTTTTTGAGCACTTCGTCTCTTAAAGTATTTATAATCAGCAGTTAGTTCTGTTCCTGGTGGAATGAAATTTAAAGCAACCCCAACTGAACGATGAGTGAAATCTACGTTTGGTGTTCTAGAGTGATTCATGAAGCGTCCCTCATCTGAATCAAGCACGAGTTTATTCCGATCTTCTGGGTGTGCAATGGTATAACGCCTTATGAATTCTTTGGTTTGCTTAGGGATTGTCTCCAAATATTCTCGTGAAAAGACCTTATCAAATTCCGGATCAAAACGATAAATTTCATCGCCTGAGTTAATGGGTTCTGCTGAGAAAAGCCCTTGTCCTTCAATGGACGAGGGAGCGACATAACATGGAACTAGCATCATGAGCGGATACCTGTCTTTGCAATAGCTCTTGCGATTGATATTTTTGGAACGTCACTCGTTTCACCAGCGCAGTGCTTGGAAAAAAGATTGGCACCTAGCTCCGTTCCATTTTCACGTAAATGACTAGTTTGAATTTCATCTTTGTTCAAACCTAGTGTGGGGAATGCATTGGAACTGGCGGAATCGAGATTGGTTGTTGCGTTGTCCGAGCTAACAAAATCCGATGTGATTGGTGGATTGTCTGGGTGTTGGCATTGTTTATACAATGCGCTGGCACGATGAGGACGCCCAGTCTCTGCAAACACTTCGGCTAATCTCTTGGATGCTTTCGGATCATCACTGACTAGAAACTGGCAAAGGTCCAGTAGGTCACTGAGACGACGCTTAAGAATATTTCGAATAGTTTTTTGATATGACTGACTGTCATCTGGATAGTCTGAATAGCTCAATAGGTAGTGCAAGGCACCTGCACAAATGGAAGAAGCAAGGTTCCTGTGCAGCAAATCAGCTTCAGCTAAACCAGCCTCTTCAATTCCTGACATGTAGGCTTTTAGAAGTCTACTGTCACGCTTTATATTAGTATTTTGTGCAAGATCATCCGTATGGTTTAGCGCTATATACGCTCGACAACAGCCACTAAATTGAGTATGTAAAGAAAATCCAACGGGTCCGATTGAGGCGTCGTCCCAATCAAAAAATAGGTACCTTCCATTGGTATCTATAGCGATATTCTGAGGGCGAAGATCACAGTGACATAAGGTTTGGGGAAGTGCCTTTGCCAGTCCAACAAATTGTTCAAGTTGCTGCTGAACTGCCGAAAATGCTTCATAGTAGCGCTTGGCTGCACGCCGCCCTAAAAAGTATGCTGCGCCTGTGGTACTAGGGTCTGTCTTAGCAGACTCGGTATTCAGAAAGTCTAAAAATTGGGGCACTATATTGTCTAGTGCGATCGAGGGTAAGATAGCTGTGAGTTTGGTGCTTGCTGCAGCGCGACCCTGGAGCATCGCATAACCTCTAAGGTACTCATCTCGTTGAGCGACACTGACGTAGTTGTCTAAATCATAACCGCCATGATCAGCCAACAATAAGAAACCGCGAGATTTGTCAGTCGCGATGACTCGCGGAGTTTGTCCTTCACCAATATCAGCAACTGCTTCGGTAAATTGGACGCAGTGTCGGTGTTTGCCAGGGATAATTTTGAGATACGCGACTTGATCAACAGACAACAGCCTTACTGTGATTGCCCAGGGTCGTTCTGTCACTGTCTCTGCATTTTGATGAGGAAAAGCCTGTTGTGCCCAAGCACGTGCTTCCGAAAAACGATTCATTGTGAACTTCCAATGCCGCAAATTGCATGATCTGAAATGTCATGAAATTTTACAAGCAACTACCCAGCCAGATTGACGAGAGATTGTACGATCAAGCAGAAGGCCTGATTCTGGATCGTATCGCTCAGTGTATCGAGCGCGCTCTGTACCTGTGCTCATGCGAAGGAACAACGGTTCAATGTGTTAAGCAAGGTAGCCAGCAACGACATCCTAGAGACTTCACGGAAGTCAGGGGTAGGCAGTATCGTGCAATGCAACTACACGAAAGCACCTCTTTCTCAGTCTGAATTACGATTTTTAGTGCAGAAACGTTAAAGTATTTTTGAAATGTGGTTCTTACAGAATTTTGGGGGTTTTAATGAATTTGGTATCCTTATAAAACTAAGAGATAGATGTATTTCATTAGCGTTGTTACACGAATCGGGTTGGGACCTTGACTCGATGCAAACTGACTGACATTGTTGAACGAGACTAGGATCTTATCTAGGAGGCATTGCATGAGTATTTTGGCTGAAAAAGTTCGACTTGGTAATAACTCTCTGTGGGTAGAATTTCGTGAAGGGTCAGGCGTCGCGTGCCACAGGTTTCGTTTCCTTGATTGATGAACGCGACAGAAGCTGCGCGCTCAAACTATTCGATCAGCCAAACTGGCTTGCATTGGAAGTCTATTGTTAAGGATATGAGGCAGCAGGAGCTTAGTTATGTAAATTTTGGACCCGAACCACGAACATTACCCCGAAGTACACATGCCATCTAAATCGGTTGTTAGCCCCATGAACCTACCCGAAGTTCCAACTATAGAGACGCTCAGTGACCTAGCGAATTTTGCAGATTACTCGCTCATGGATACACTTAACAGCGATCCTGACGCAGACGCAAATGGAGTTAACCACTCACCTCGTGAAGTCTACTCCGGCCATTTTGTTCCGGTTATCCCTATGCAAATAGAAAATCCTGAGTACGTCACACACAGTAAAAACTTTTTCCGTGAACTGGGTTTCGCTGACTCCATGGCGCAATCAGTGAGCTTCACCCAACTATTCTCCGGCGATATCTCTAACGTACCAGAGCCGATGCGTAAGGTAGGCTGGGCAACCGGGTACGCACTTTCTATTTACGGTAACGAATACATCCAGCAATGTCCCTTCAAAACGGGTAACGGATACGGCGACGGCCGGGCATCGTCAGTGTTTGAGGCTGTTATCAAAGGTAGGCGCTGGGAAATGCAGCTCAAAGGTAGCGGGCGCACGCCATATTCTCGTGGTGCAGATGGTCGCGCTGTTTTACGATCAAGTGTTCGTGAGTTTTTGGCACAAGAGCACATGCATGCGCTGGGAGTTCCAACATCACGCTCTTTGAGTTTGTACGCATCAAAAACGGAGACAGTCCAGCGACCCTGGTACTCAGAGGGATCACGCTTGCAGGATCCTGATGTTCTTATTTCTGATGCCGTAGCCATCTCTACTCGCGTTGCCCCGTCGTTCATTAGGGTCGGCCAGCTTGAACTCTTTGGTCGACGTGCGCGTGGGGAAGAGCATCCTCAAGCAATGGAAGAGCTGGAAATGATTGTATTGCACCTGATAGATCGTGAGTACGCTGGTGTCATCGACCAGCAACTAACTACTGATCAAAAAGTAGTGATGCTAGCGCGTGAGTTTCGAAGTCGCCTTATTTCACTTATTGCAAACTGGATCCGGGTCGGCTTTTGCCAGGGCAACTTCAACAGTGACAACTGTGCAGCCGGTGGCTTTACACTTGACTACGGCCCCTATGGCTTTTGCGATGTGTTTGATCCGGATTTCCAGCCATGGACGGGTGGTGGTAAGCATTATTCCTTCCTTAATCAACCGTTGGCTGCGGAGCGCAATTTTGTGAGTTTTTGTACAGCGTTGAGGCCCTTGCTGGTCTCGCGCCCCGAGGCTTTGCAGCAACTCGATCAATTTCAACGTGGTTTTCCAAACGAGATGCAAGCCCAAATGAATCAAATGTGGGCTGCCAAACTTGGGCTTGCAACGTTTGACGAGGCGTTATTCAATGAACTTATTACGCTCATGGTGCAAACTTCTGTCGACTATACGATCTTCTTCCGCGAACTTTCAGCGATACCTGATAACATTGCGCCCCTCAAAAAGAGTTTCTACATTAGCTCGCAAGCGGTGGACGAGCACTGGTCAGCGTGGCTGATAAAATGGAAAGCACTGGTCAGCCATGCTCCTTCTCAGTCACATGAGGAGCTCTCTCAGCGGATGAAACGCGTCAATCCAAAATACATTTTGCGTGAGTGGTTCGTTGTACCGGCTTATAAAGCAGCGGCAGCAAGGAACTACGCGTTAACACGTGAGCTACAGGACATCATGACGCAGCCATACTCTGAGCAGACGAAGGAGGTTGAGGGGGAATACGATAGGCGAAAACCGTCTCAGTTCTTTGAGAGTGGTGGGACGTCGCACTATAGCTGCTCGTCGTGATTTCAGATCAGAGTACTTATGCCAATAGGTGC
>JBLIIE010000087.1:0-22705 GCA_047634635.1 Granulosicoccus sp.
GCAAAGAATTGGAACTAACCTACGTGTTTATTGGCCATGATTTGTCGGTTGTCCGTCATCTTTGCAATCGGGTAGCGGTGATGTATCTTGGCCGCGTTATGGAAATTGCAGATTCCGACCCGCTCTTCAGTAATCCAAGCCATCCCTACACTAAGGCACTTTTGGACGCTGTTCCAAATCCAGATCCCCGTATTGAAGCCAATAGAAAAATCGAGCCGCTCCATGGCGAGGTTCCCAACCCGTCCAATCCGCCGCCAGGTTGTGTTTTTCACACACGCTGTCCTGTCAGTGAAGATCGATGCCGCCATTCGGTACCTGTGTTGCAACCGGTCACCCCACATCAAGCGGCCGCCTGTTGGCTGACCCAAAACTCCAGTAATACCCTCCTCTGAATAATAGGAAATTTAAAATGTCTGATATTGATGATAAGCAGAACAAAGCAGAAAACACCTGGAACGAGGCTCACGATTTCGATCCTAAAGATCCTCTATTCGGCTTGACTCGCGACGAGATGTCTGGCCCCATGCTGACACGTCGAGCAACGTTACGCTTGTTGGCCGCTGGTGGCGTGCTTACCATGGCACACCTTCTACCAGGAACTGGAGCTACACGTATTGTCCAAGCAGCGGGAACCGGAGGCACTCTGCGCTGTGGTTGGTCAGGTGTCGCTGAAATAGTGACGTTAGACCCGGCTAAAATCAATCAGGTACTACAGTTTCAGGTTGCATCAAACATTTACTCCGGACTGACGCATATCGATTCAAATCTCGTGGCGCAGGGCGACTTGGCTGAAAGCTGGGAGGTTTCTGAAGACGGTACTATCTATACGTTCAAATTGCGTGAAGGCGTAACGTTTCATAATGGTGATGCCTTTACTGCAGATGATGTTCTATTTACATTCAATCGTTCTAAAGATCCCGAACAATCAATACATTCAAAAGTCCTTGCCAATGTAGCTAATCTTGAAAAACTGAATGATCTAGAAGTACGTTTTACTTTGAATAAACCTCAAGCTTCATTTTTGCCAAAGGCACTTGAACGCGCATCAGGGCGTGCCATGACTATTGTTAGTAGAGGTGGCTTGGAGTCTCTGGGTCTGTCGCAATATGGCCTCACGCCTATCGGTACGGGTCCGTTCAAAGTTACAGAACATCAACTAGGGCAAGGCGTAGTACTGGAAAAATTTGAAAACTACTTTGATTCCGAGCGACCAAAGCTCGACAAAATAATCATCAAACCAATTGATGGACCTGAACCACTGGCCGCAGCCATTGAAGCGGGTGATATTCAATACATCGGTGGCAATCCAGTACCCGCCCAATTGGTAAATCGTTTCAAGGAAAACCCCGATCTGACCGTTGATATCAAGCCGCAACCCGGCTTTCAGTCAGTGTGGATAAACCCTTGGCGCGAGGTGATGATGGTTTCCGACTTTAACAAACCATTGGATGAGCTAAAGAAAGAAAAAGGCTTTATGGTTCGACTAGCGTTAGCAAAGGCACTGGACAGAGACCTGTTTGTCAAACAAGCACTGTTCGGATACGGCGTCCCAGCCTATGGAACGATCAATCCGGCAATGGGTTTCTATTATGATGAAAACATCGGCGCAACTTCACAGCAGGCCTTTGATCCAGATGGCGCAAAGGCATTAATGGCGTCGGCGGGTTATCCTGACGGTAAAGGCTTTCCTGAGCTAGAACTGGTCACTACGCCCTCGCAAAAACGCTATGGCCTGGTCATTTCCAATATTTACAAGCAGGTGCTTGGCATTTCGGTAAAAGTGGTAACCATGGAGTTCTCTGTACAGATTGAAAAATTCAACAAGATGGATTTTGATATGCGTTTGGGTGGTTCAGGAGGAGACTACGATCCAGATGATGGGCTTATAGATTGGATGATCACTGATTCAAAGTTTAACGGACCTACTCGAGATAAAACTAAACATCCATTCGGGTTTTTCTCAGAATCACTGGTGGATGCAGCAATAACGGAACAATCGGTAACTGCTGCCCCCGATGCGCGCAAACAGCTTGTACAAAAAGCCAACTTGATATCAAGTAACAAGGTTGCTTGTGCTTTCCTCTACCACCCCGTCGACATTCAGGTTTACCACAATTCAGTCAACTACCCTGCGGAGAGTCGAATTCCTGGGCTGCACGATTTTGATAGAGTCACGTTGACAGAAAGTTAGGCCTTTACTTCGGTCGTTAATTTGATGGGGAACGGGATTCAGCATAAGGAATAATATTACTGTGCTGACTCCTGACCCCACCTGATCAATCCTTCTCAATTCTTTGCAATCGAATAATCCAGGCTAACCATGGGCATTTTTCTTTTACGCCGCATGTTCGGTGCGGTGCTTGTTATGTTTGTCGTAGCAACGCTGGTCTTCTTTATGTTACGCATCGTGCCAGGAGACCCCATCGCAGCCATGCTCGCAGATGCTGGGGGTCCTGATGAGATTGCAGCTCTGAAGAGAAAGATGGGGCTCGACCAACCAGTGATCATTCAATACTTCAAATGGTTTGCCAACATGGCACAAGGTGATCTTGGATCATCAATCTATGGCAGCCGTCAACCGGTGTCACGTATTCTTCTTGAAGCGCTTCCTCGCACAATGTCCCTGGCGTTTATTGGATTTGTCGTTGCACTGGTCATTGGCATACCCGCAGGTATCATCTCGGCAATGCGGCGAAATACACCAACAGACACGGCGGTTTCGCTTTTCGCATTTCTCGGTCTGTCCATGCCCGATTTCTGGTTGGCAATACTGTTGATCATTGTCTTTGCCGCCAATTTGCAATGGTTACCAGCCATTGGATACGTGCCTATGAGCGAAGGACTATGGGCCTGGTTTAGCCACCTCATATTACCCTCCTTAGCTGTAGGCACAGCATTTTCCGCAATCATCGCCCGAATGATACGATCCTCGTTATTGGAAGTACTACGCGCCGACTACATGCGTACCGCTGCATCCAAGGGACTGTCACCAAGAGCAATCATGCTCAACCACGCTTTTCCTAACGCCATGATTCCTGTAATCACGGTAATCGGTATTGCATTCGCGCTGCTTATATCTGGTGCCGTCGTCGTTGAAAATGTGTTCGCTATAAAAGGGCTGGGTAGAGTGTTAATTGGAGGCATATTGAATCGCGACTATCCAGTTGTGCAAGGAGCGGTTCTATTGGTTTCAGCATTCTTCGTTTTCTCCAACATGCTCGTCGACTTGTTGTACGGCTTGATTGACCCACGCATTCGGCTATCCTGATGACTCAAGCTGCTATCGTGCCGGAAACGTCCGTGCACCGGAAACGTGAAAATCGATTACGCGCTACGCTTGCAAAAGACCGCAAGGCGCAATTCGGATTAATCGTGCTCAGCCTGTTTGTGATCGGCGCCATTTTTGCCCCTTGGATCTCACCAAACGATCCAAACGAAATGACACTGGACATGATGAATAAGATGTCAGCTGCCCACCCCTTGGGAACTGATGATCTAGGGCGCGATTTGTTTAGCAGAATCCTCTACGGCACTCGAATTTCGTTATTTATTGGTGTGAGTACCGTATTGATCGCTTTATTTATCGGCGTTAGCTTGGGCGTCGCAGCAGGCTACTATGGTGGCAAGCTGGACTTCATTATCATGCGGTACATAGATCTCCAATGGGCATTTCCTAACTTTATTATTGCTGTTTACCTTGTCGCAGTATTTGGTACGGGTTTGTTTAATATAATTGCCGCCATTTCGCTGGCTTTCATTGATGACTTTGCCCGCGTAGCCCGTTCGATGACACTTAGCATCAGAGAAGAGCAATACATAGATGCGGCAAAAACACTAGGCTTCTCGGACATGAGAATTATGTTTGGTCACATAATGCCAAACGCTATGGCTCCCCTCATAGTACAGGCGACCGTCAGTGTGTCTTATGCAATTCTTGGTGAAGCAAGCCTATCGTTTCTGGGATTGGGCGTCGATGCAGACACCCCAACGTGGGGACTCATTCTAGCCGATGGTCGCGGTTTTATTAGTCAAGCTTGGTGGTTGGGCGTCTTCCCGGGTTTAGCAATAATGCTGGTAGTACTGTCTATCAATTTCATTGGCGACTGGTTACGCGATGCTCTGGATGTTAGACAAGCGATCTAGATGCAACTCCTGAGTATACGCAACGGAGCGTACTTTCTAGACACCAAGCCTCTTAGCAATTTCTCGTTTTATAGAACGCAGCACTTCAATTAATCAGGGTACCAGCCCACTCAAAACTCGAAACAGCGAATAAAAAATTAGCGCTCACCGTCATGTTCTTAGATGGCTCATACGCGCCTAACCTGATCTGTCTGCATCATCGACTTAAATTTTTCTGGCAGTTTTAAACCTTGCGCAACTTCTGCATCCATCGCTTCTTCAAGCGCTCGAATCCTGGCAAGCGCCACTATCACTTCATCCATGCGTTCAAACGGTACTACCGCCACACCACGTCTGTCGCTAACAATCATATCGCCACTATTAACACTCACACCTGCAAATTGAATGAAAAGACCAATTTCACCAGACGCTTTATCAAAGGGCGAATTAAGCGCCACACCACAACACATCAGTGCCAAGCCGACCGCCTCTATACCATCAAATTCTCTGACCAACCCATCTGTGACGAAGTCTGCTCCCTCAGCGTTCTTCAGCATACCCTAGCCTCATTACTAACGCGCTCTTCTAACACTAGGGCGTACGCGGTAATATCAGGTAATTCCAGCATCAAAGCGCACCAATCTTGTGGACCCATTACGTATATCCGAACATATCGCACGATTCGTCGTCAATACTGAATATTTCAATACCAATGAAGGTGATCATGCAGAGGCTTTTTGTGTACTGAGATTGTCGTTAATGGATTGGTGTGCAGTTGCTTTGTCGGGGATTAATGAGCCAGTGAGTACCATAGTCAGAGAACAGTCACTCTCAGACGGAGGCTATGAGGTGTGTCACGTATTCGGCTCCTCACAACGTCTACCTCCGAGATCTGCAGCTATGGTCAATGGCACCACATCACATGCATTGGACTATGATGACACGCATTTTTTACATGTTGGTCATACCAGTGTTGTCGTTTTTTCTGCAGCTATGGCCCTTGCAGAAAGCGAGTCTTTATCGGGCAAGGCATTTATGGAAGCGTCACTGATTGGATCTGAAGTGTGCTGCTATGTGGGAAACTGGCTGGGGCGATCCCATTACGAAGCTGGATTTCACCAAACGGCCACTGCAGGGATTTTTGGTGCAGTTGCTACGGCATCGAGATTATTGACCCTAGATGAAACACAAACTCGTCATGCTTTGGGTATTGCTGCAACACGCGCTGCAGGGCTAACGAGCCAATTCGGCACCATGAGCAAACCCTACCACGCCGGTATGGCAGCATCAGTGGGTGTCGAAGCTGCGCAGCTGGCAAGCCGAGGTTTTATTGCTAATGCAGATGGCATCGATGGCACTCGTGGGTTTGCTTACACGCACGCAGCGGCACAGAACGAGTCAGATCACCCCCTTTCGTTATTGGGGGAGCACTACGTCTTCACCGACGTGCAACATAAATTGCACGCTTGCTGTCACGGCCTGCATGCAAGCATCGAAGCGTTAGAGCAACTAAAAATCGATCACCGTTTAACACCATCTGATATAAATCGCATATGCATTGAAACCAACCCGCGTTGGTTAGCGGTGTGTAACAAACTCTCACCTTCTACAGGCCTTGAGTCCAAGTTCAGTTACCGACACATAGCGTCCCTGGTTTTCTCTGACCACAACACGGCAGCCTTACCCACCTACAGCGACACTGTTTGTAACGACCCTGCATTGACAAGACTCCGTGATAGCACAGAGATCGTGTCAAACACACAATTAACAGATACCGCAACCCGCGTGTCTTTGCACCTTAGCAACGATTCAATAATCTCGGCAGAATACGATCTGGCGCATCAGTTGCCCCTGGGCATTCGTCAAGAAAAGCTACTCGCTAAATGCGAGGCACTGCTGGGAAAGCAAGAATGCAATAGGCTATGGACACTTGTTTCTCAGATAGAAGCAAGCTCTACACAGGAGTTCGCTCAATCGATAATGTCCGGTCATTCCGGATAGTGCTTTAGTGGTCACGCTCTTGCCGAAAACTGATTCTGCGACGCGCAAGGAAACATTCAAATATTTGAATAAATTGTTGTTATTTTGTACAATACCAGTTGAATATCGAAAGATTCGAACATCAATGAAGTTCTATAACCAAACGATGCAGCAGTCGACACAGCCCATCTAGACACCTCTCATCATGGCACTACCTAGATTTAACAAGGATGCCTCCGCGGAGGAGCTATTACAGCTTCAAACGCAAGCCAGGCGTGCCAGCGAATTAATGAAAGCCTTATCTCATGAGACACGACTTCTCATTTTGTGTCTGCTCACCGAAAAAGAGATGTCAGTATCCGAATTAGAAGAAATTATCGGATTATCACAAGCAGCAGTATCCCAGCAACTAGCTCGACTCCGACTCGAGCGACTCGTATCCACTCGTAGAGAAGGCCGTCAAATTTACTATCGCATTGTCGACAATGAAGTGAATACGATAATCGAGTCTCTGTACGACTTATTCTGCAAACCTGTACGCGAATGAATCTGGACTCCCCATGGCTCTTGCCAGCCTCGGGCTTAATGATTGGAATATTACTGGGCGCTATCGCTCGGCACTATCGATTTTGCACACTCACAGCGTTAGAAAGACATTGGTACGCTGAAGACAGCAATGGACTGCGCTCCTGGGTGCTGGCCGCAACCATTGCGATTATTGCGACCCAGGGAGCCATCTACCTGAACATAATTGCTCTGGATGAGAGCTTTTACCTTATCCCTAGAATTAGCATAATTGGCAGTATTGGTGGTGGCATCTTGTTTGGCGTCGGCATGGCCTTAGTTGGCACATGCGGCTTTGGAGCGCTAGTAAGGATCGGCGGCGGGAGTTTGCAATCCCTGGTTGTGGTAGTTGGGATAGGACTAGCGGCCTTGAGTGCACAACGCGGTGTATTGAGCATCGCCCGCGAATCGCTTATCGAGCCGCTTGCCCTGGACATGTCAACAATGGGCAGCCAATCAATACCTTCTATTGTCAGCAGTTTTGCTGGTCCCACACTTTACTGGCCTACCGTATTAGTCTGCATCAGTTTGCTACTCGTGTGGTTGTTTAAAGACAGTCGCTTCAGAAATAGTAGCAAGGCGATCCTTAGCGGTTTCTTGATTGGTTTATGCGTTGCCCTGGGTTGGTTCGCAACGTTTTTGTTAAGCCAGCATTCCTACGACCTTGTTCAACTCGAATCCGCCTCTTTTGTTTTACCTCCTGGGCAATTAGTTCAAACCATAATCTCAGGCACCGCTCCAATTCCTGATTATGGTGTTGGTTTGGTGGTGGGGGTGGTAACGGGTGCGTTACTGACTGCTCTTTGGCATAGAGATATCCGCTGGGAAGCCTGTGATGATGCTAGAGAACTACGCAGACATCTGGGTGGGGCATTACTTATGGGGGCTGGTGGTGTTCTCGCAGCAGGCTGCACGCTAGGTCAGGGAGTATCCGCAGCATCTGTCCTGGCATTGTCAGCACCCGTGGTATTTCTAAGCATTTGCCTGGGTGCCAGAATAGGATTGTCTTGGTTGCTGGAAGGGTCCCCATTTTCGTTTTTAGGTTGGCAGCAAGATAGTCAGTAGTGATCAGCATTGAGCCTCGACAAAATCATGACTCCGGCAAGGCAAATGCCAAGCCGGGCTATGTAGAGAACTGTATAGACTACGCCTGACTAGCTGCCTTCAATATTGTGTTGAACGTCTCGCTTGGGCGCATGATTTTCTTGCATAACTCAGGATCTGCGAAATAATAACCACCAATATCCACAGGCTTACCTTGTACAGAGGCCAGTTCCTCTAAAATTACTGCCTCTTGCTCACTCAATTGCTCAAACAAGGATTTGAATTGCACCGCCAATTGAGCATCTTCGCTTTGATTCATGAGCTCATTTGCCCAATATAAGCAGAGATAAAAGTGACTGCCACGATTGTCCAACTGCCCTACTTTTCGAGAAGGGGACTTGTTGTTATCAAGCAAGCGACCGGTGGCAGCGTCGAGAGTAGTGGCGAGCAGCTTGGCTTTGCTGTTGCCGTTCTTGATACCCAATTCTTCAATGGAAACCGCTAAAGCTAAAAATTCGCCTAGAGAATCCCATCGCAAATGATTTTCTTCTGTTAATTGTTGCACATGTTTTGGGGCTGAACCGCCAGCACCTGTCTCAAAGAGCCCCCCACCAGCCATTAGCGGCACAACCGACAACATCTTAGCGCTTGTACCCAACTCTAATATGGGGAACAAATCCGTTAGATAGTCGCGCAGAATATTACCTGTGGCGGAAATAGTGTCGAGGCCACGCGTTACACGCTCCAACGTGTACCGCATGGCACGCACTTGAGACATGATTTGTATATCTAGTCCATCTGTATCGTGATCGGCAAGGTAAGTCTCGACTTTCTTGATTAATTCGTTTTCATGTGGACGATAAGGATCAAGCCAAAAAACAACTGGTGTATCAGACTCTCGAGCTCTCCTAACCGCAAGCTTGACCCAATCACGAATAGGAGCGTCCTTAACTTGACACATACGTAAAATATCACCTTCCTCGACATGCTGCTCAAGGAGCACTTCGCCAGAATCTATATCAGTAATTCGCACAATACCCGCCTCTGCCGCTTCAAAGGTTTTGTCATGTGATCCGTATTCTTCGGCCTTTTGCGCCATAAGCCCAACGTTTGGCACTGTACCCATTGTGGCAGGGTCAAAATTGCCATTCCACTTACAAAAATTGATCACTTCTTGATAAATACGAGCAAATGTAGACTCAGGTATGACCGCCTTACAGTCATACTCTTTACCATCACCACCCCACATCTGACCACCTGAGCGAATCATGGCTGGCATAGAGGCATCAACAATTACATCACTAGGGGAATGAAAATTAGTGATTCCTTTGGACGAATCAACCATCGCCAAACGTGGGCGATGCACCTGACAGGCATGTAGATCACGCTCGATTTCTTCCCGCTTTGAACGTGGCAGCTCTGCAATTTTGTCATATAGAGTGGCCATGCCATTGTTGACATTGATACCCAACTCATCGAAATAGGCTCCGTGCTTTTCAAACGCATCTTTATAATAAATTCTCACGGCGTGGCCAAAAACAATGGGGTGTGAGACCTTCATCATGGTGGCTTTAACGTGCAGCGAGAACAAGATCCCGGACTCACGACAATCCTCCATTTCACGTTCATAAAATTCGCATAAAGCCTTCTTGCTCATAAACATAAGATCGATGATTTCGCTCTCCTGCAGTGCAATTTCAGACTTGAGCACCTCACTTTTACCACTATCAGCGACTAGCTCCATCTTTACGTTGCAGGCCTTCTCAAGAGTAATAGATTGTTCACCGTGATAAAAATCACCAGCGTGCATGTGTGACACATGCGTGCGCGACCATTGTTTCCACTCACCCATAGAGTGCGGATGTTTTTTTGCGTATTCTTTAACCGCCTTTGGCGCACGACGATCAGAGTTTCCTTCACGCAACACCGGGTTCACGGCACTTCCAAGAGTCTTGCCGTAGCGGCGTTGCAGATTGTGCTCTTCTTCAGTTTGTGGATCGTCAGGGAAATCCGGGATGCCAAAGCCTTTGCTCTGTAACTCACTGATGCACAGCTTCAGCTGCTGCACCGAAGCGCTAATATTGGGCAACTTGATGATATTTGTATTGGGATCTTGAGTCAGACGACCGAGCTCTGCTAGATTATCGGGAACTTGCTGCGCATCACTCAGGTAATCCGGGAATTCTGCCAACACGCGTGCCGCTACAGAAATGTCAGTCACCTGAATCTCTATCCCAGCAGCAGCGGTAAAAATGCGGATTATCGGTAGCAGGGAAGCCGTAGCTAGTAGAGGGGCTTCATCAGTCGCGGTGTAAATGATTTTCTGCTTTTTGTCTGACATTTTTATAACTTCCTGGATCACTAGCCGAAAGGAAAATAAGACGCGCAGATCATTATAGGCTGTAATGATTTCCCTTGAGGCTTCACATTTTAGTTGGCCTAGATCCAAGCAATACAACACCTTTCGTAGCGGCTGCGATGATTCCTACTTGACCTGCTGCCAGAACAAAATAAATACGTGCTCATACTGCGGCACCAAACGCACCAAACGCACCAAACGCACCAAACGCACCAAACGCACCAAAAGCACCAAAAGCACCAAAAGCACCAAAAGCACCAAAAGCACCAAAAGCACCAAAAGCACCAAAAGCACCAAAAGGATGATTACAGAATTATCATCATAATGACCTTCAGATTGTATTTTAGCACCATAAGCCTCTGATATTAATAAGATACTCGGACAGATATTATTTTGATTTCATCTCGTTATCGGCAACAGAACTAGATTCTGGGATCTCACATTTATGCACAGATCTTAGTGCCACTACCTGCCACCAAATTCGTAATCTCGTTCTATTTAGCGACAAAACGATAGGTCTTACCGTCCCGCTCCACGTAACCGATTCCAGGTGCAGGAAGGTGATACCCGACCAACACGCTTTTGTCCTGAGACAATCGGTCCAGAAGTGCTAGCCGCGTAGAAACACCCAGCGCCTGGTTCTGATCACTAACCGAGGGCCAGGAAGGATATTCAAATGACACCACAGCATTCGCTATTGCATCCCCCACTACTAGTAGTGAGTCAGTTCCGGAATGAAGCATAAAAGACATATGTCCCGGTGTATGACCAAATGTTGCAACCGCTTCAATCCCTGGCAGAATTTCCTCACCGTGGTTGAACAGGCTGACTTGCTCCTTCAGCAGAGGCAGTCTGTTTTGAGCTCCAACAACAAAAGATTTGCGGGCGTCATCGGTGCGACCCATTGTTTTTGAATCTAGCCAATAGTTCCATTCTTGTCGTGCAATGTGAAATTGAGCGTCAGGAAACGCTAGATCATCAAAATCATCGAGCACACCCCATAGATGATCTGGGTGCGCGTGGGTGAACACTACATCAGTGATCTCATAGGGGTCGATTCCCGCCTGCTCCAAACTAGTTGCAAGCTCACCACCACCAACTGGAAACTGGCTACCAGCACCTGCGTCAAACAGAATAACTCTATCTGGCGTTTTCCAGAGAACAACGTTGCAATCTGGTGTGTATTGTTCTTGACCAATACTCGGTCTGCCAATGAATTGTGCCCGTTCCTCGGCTGTCAGTGTTTCGGACAATACCATGCTAACGGGCAAGTGAAGCTGCCCATCACTCAGGGAATAGAAATTACCACTACCGAACGGTATCGACGTCACTGGTGACTGTGTTGATGCGATACTAAAAGGTGAAGTAGGCAACAATACAACCCCGGCTATTGCCGCTGATGTTTGTAGAAACTCTCGTCGAGATTGTATTGTGGCTTTCATGGCTAAACCCTAGGAACCGAACATATCAGTTGTGATCGAATCATACCAACCTACAGACTCATGATAAGTTGCAGCGC
The DNA here is from genome assembly GCA_047634635.1 of Granulosicoccus sp. Lineage (GTDB taxonomy): Bacteria > Pseudomonadota > Gammaproteobacteria > Granulosicoccales > Granulosicoccaceae > Granulosicoccus. The sequence goes on from JBLIIE010000087.1 coordinate 11,589, forward strand.
GAACCGAGGCTTCTTCTCCTGCTTGACTAACGAATTTTGATGTTGCGACAATTTTCCCATCGTCGCTAGCCTCGTACTGGGCGCCTACTTTCACACCATTTTCCGGTGAAATAAGGCTCCAGCAGGTATTGGCATAGCGTGCTGGGAAAATTCGTGAATCAATAAGATCACCACGAATGTTCATGGCAGCAACCTTTGCTTGGCTATTGGCAGAAAAACCGGATTTTGGCATTGCACCTGCAATACTGGCATCACCAATCACGAAAATGTTTTCATCTATAGTTGAACGCATTGAGTCAGCCATAATGGGGCAAAAACCGCTGTCATTGGTGAGACCCGCTGAGGACGCTATAACACCAGCTTTTTGCGCTGGGATTATGTTCAGCAAATCAGCTTCGAATGTATCAAGATCCGTTTCTACCGTACCGGCATCAGCGTCGACATTGAGTATGCCGCCATGAATCTCTGGTGGAATCCAGTCAACAACACCCGGATAATTTGCCTCCCAACCTTCGCTGAACAAGCCTTGCTTGGAGAATTTTGGCTTTGTATCAAGGATAGTGATAGTGCTGTCCGTAAAACCTTTAGTTTTAAACATGTGAGCCATCATGGATACACGCTCATAGGGCCCTGGTGGGCAGCGGTAAGGGTTAGGCGGAGCTACCATAACGACGTTCTGACCGTTCTCTAACGCATCTAGCTTAGCTTTTAGCAGCTCAGTTTGCGGACCTCCTTGCCAAGCATGTGGAGCAACTTGAGCGGCCGCTTCTGAGTATCCAGGAACACTGTCATAGATAAAATCTATTCCAGGAGAGACGACTAATCGGTCGTAAGGGATTTTCGCACCACCTGCGACAGTGACAGTCTTGGCATCACGATCTATACCCATAGCCATGTCATGCACAACGCTCAAGCCATCCATGGCCGCCAAAAAATCATAGTTGTGGGTAATGGAATCAAAGGTTCTGACATCACCGACATACAAATTCGAAAAGAAACAGGTGGTGTATGTTCTTGAATTCTCAATAAGCGTGACATCAATAGCACCTGCTGAATCTTTGGCCAAATAACGAGCCACTGTTGCACCACCAGCACCACCACCAATAATGACGACCTTAGGCCTACCCTCAGCAAAAACCATAGGGGGTACCGCTAAACTAACAGCACTCAATCCTATTAGAGTACTAAATTTACGGCGAGTAATTTCGTTCATGGTAATTCCTCCAAATCATGTCTTCTTGACAACAAAGGCATCAGAAATAATCACTCGTTCTAACACCACGGACCTACACCTGACTTTATATTTTTTTCCTGAACTTTTGCGTTAAGGATTTTGTAATGCTAAGTAATGAGCTAATACAGCTATCTCTTCGTCGCCCAAAGCCCCAGCGACACTCCTCATAGTTGTGTTCTCTCTGACTCCAGCCCGATATTCCAGAAGCGCACGAACCAGAAAATCAGCGCCTGCTCCACTTATCACTGGCACGTTGCTTCCAGCCGCAACTGTCGCCGAATGACAGGATGCACATTCACCTGCCAGATACTCACCATATCCGACATCTTGAGAGATGTTAAGTACTCGATCGACTTCAGCATGGTCAATTGAACCATCTTGATTTGCTACGTTGTTTAACGATACGCTGAGCAAGCAGAATGAATTGACCAGCAAGCACACAGCTTTTTTCGGATACATTAATCTAGCACTCCGTCCTCAGTTTCTGAATCAGGTGTGACATCCAACACCCGAGCACGCTGAATAACCATGGCAGCCCCCTCAATACAGTCGCTCATACACGCATCGTCTGCTGCTGCAAACCAAGATTCCTCATTTCGATTATCTGCAATGAAGTTTTCTTCATTCGGTAATCGTATGTCACCAAAATTTTTATCAGTCAACTCAAAAGATTCGTCGACAAGGTCATTCAGATACAGCAGGTAGGCGGTTAGTGCATAGACATCGTCGTCTGACAGAGACCGTGCATTTCCGAAAGGCATAGCGCGTCGTACATAATCATAGACGGTAGACAGATAGGGCCAATACGATCCAATAGTTTTCTCAGGACGCTCCTCGGTCAAGGTATCAAAACCACCAGCAAGAATTGGCCACCGCCCCTCGCCTTCACCAAAAACACCGTGACAACTCGCACATTGGGCATCATAGATTTCACCACCGATCGCAACCGATCCGGTTCCCGCAGGCAAGCCCTGACCATCGGCACGGATATCGATGTTCCAGGCATCAACTTCATCTGTGGTCGCTGATCTTCCTAAATGTAATATACCGTGTGTCGGTATTGGAACATCAATTGCCAATGGTCGAGGTGTGGGCGCAGGTGCAGAAGCAAACTTACTCAAATCTCTATTTGACGACAGGCTTTCAGCAGGCTCACCAACAGTACTGCCGTCTGAATTAAATATTGTTAAATACGCCGCAACGTTCTGACGATCAATCTCTGATTGCAATCCTTGAAAGACCATTTTGGTTCCCAGAATAATGCTCATGGGGGATTTTAAATAGGCATCCAATGTGTCTTCATCCCAGCTCAATCCTAACAACACCTTGTCGTTAAAAGGGGCAGAATAATCGTAGTCTACGGCGCTGCCAGCACTGCGTGACATAACGCCATTTAATTGTGGACCGAAGCGATGGGCCGCATCGGGGCCAACAGCATGACAACCTGCACACTGATTGAAAACGGTCTTACCAGCTTCAATGTCAGCAGCACTGACAGACAATCCAATCGATGCTAGGACAACAACGGATACCATTCTCACAGGGATAGAGTTGCAAATATGTATTGGCTGCAAAAACATTTCAGGCATCATGAAATCTCAACGTTTTCAGCAGAACCATCCCCACGTACGTGCCAGGTTTGAATTCCATTGTTGTGGTATATCGAATTTTCACCCCGAGCAAGACGTAATGCATTCTTAGTGGGTTGAATATTCCCATTACTATCTATAGCGCGACTTTGCAAAAACATTTCCCGCCCGTCCCAATCAAAGTCGTAATAAAAACGATGTACAGATTTCGAAAAGCTAGGACCGTCAATGCGTGATACTACCCAGTTACGTCCACCGTCAACCGATACATCAACGCGTTGGATAGTTCCATGACCAGACCAAGCCATCCCAGTGATAACCGTTCTTCCCTGACCATGTGTTATTGGCGCCTGTGGACTTGGATTAGTGATCACCGACTTAACATCCATCTCCCAGGTAAAGCGTCTCGCTCGGCCATCCTCCAGTAGATCGGTGTACTTCGAAGTTTCTTCGCGGTGATGCCAAGGTTCGTCGCCAACTTCAATGCGTCGTAACCATTTAACCCACATATTGCCTTCCCAGCCTGGCACAACCAAACGTACTGGGTAACCTTGCTCGGGCCGCAGTGCCTCACCGTTCATTTTGAAGACAACAAGACAGTCATCCATCGCCTTTTCCATGGGAATGGAACGCGTCATATGCGAAGGATCAGCACCTTCTGGTAGTAGCCACTTACCACGTGCTTTTACACCCGCCTCTGCCAACAGGTGCTTGAGACGGACGCCAGTATACGTAACGTTATGCACCATGCCGTGCGTGAACTGACATCCGTTTAATTGCGCACCACGCCATTCCATACCAGAATTTGCCGCACACTCTAGGAAATAAGTGCGGTTCACCCTGGGAAATCTGGCTAGATCTTCCATGGTAAAAACTAAGGGCGTATCCACCAATCCGTTAATCATCAAACGATGATCGTTAGGCGCGATTTGCGCCACCCCACCGTGATGTCGTTCAAAACATAAACCGTTGGGCGTGATGATCCCATCCAGGGCATGTAATGGTGTGAAGTTAATGGATGACTTTGCATCGGCAGTAAGCCATGAGACATCACGCCTGACAACGTCGGCTTCAAATTTTGACGGTGATCCATACGGGTTAGCATCAACACCGTCGCCCATGTAGCGATTCCAATCCTGAATTTCAGTGATTAACGGATCGGAAGGCTGTTCGGAATCTTTGGCGAATGACCTTCCAACCAGCGATGCTCCAGCGGCCAAGCCACCCAGGTGGAGACCAGCTTTAAGTGCTTGACGTCGATTGGACGGTGCAGCTTTGTCAGTTTCTATTTTGTCAGTCATATATCTTGATTGCTCCAAATCGCTATCAAATTTGTATATTCGTATATTTGAATATATCTAGTCAAATTGTAATAGTATGAGCAATATTCCTTTACTACTTACCCGATGTTACTGCTCACCCAACGCGTGTCTAACTATTATCCAATTATTTTTACGGCATCATTCTTTGTTGGAGTGACAACATCCAAGGACGATAGGTAGTTCTCCATTAAGTCGTATACGGCTGGACCTTCTACATTTTCATTAACCGACGCCCAACCTGCCACGACATAGCTTTTGGATGGGACGACAGGCTCACCTGTCGCTAGGTCTGTCATGTCTGAAATTCGAGAACCGATGCTCTCAGAAGGATTACACGTATAGCCCATACCCCCGACCCGCACCATATCTCCACCTTGTTGGAAGAATGGATCAGGATTAAACAGATTGTCGCAAACATCTTCGAGGATATCGTGTATTTGTGATCCTGTAAATTCCAACCGATAAACGGATGGATAACTCATGGATGTCTGTGTGTACAGGTCTTCTATCGTGATGTCAGATCCTGGCAGTAAGGTTGTTCCCCATCGAAATCCAGGGCTTAGCGAAAATTGCGAATCTCGTTCAGCCATTAATCCTTCACAAATCAGATCGTCCCAGCTTCCATTGAAATTACCGCGTCGGTATAGCAGTCCGTCAGTCTTGGCTACGACCCGTCCAAGTTCCTCTTTAAACGGTGCACGGACTTCATCTATCTTGCTGCGCATTTCAACATCCGGCTCTATCGCATCTGCGAATACAGGAATAAGGGTTGAATTGTAGTCGGTTACTTTTCCGTTTGTAACTTCAAGATCGATACGCCCAAGAAACTTACCGTGTGACCCACTAGCTAAAATCAACGTATTTCCGACCTTTATCGCTTCCGGAATAGCATCGTGTGTATGCCCAGTGAGAATGACATCAATTCCCGGTATAACACTGACCAATTTCCGGTCGACATCAAAACCATTATGAGAGAGCAATACAACAACATCTGCACCGTTTTCTCTTGCTTCTTCAACGTTCTTGCGCAGTGTTTCTATCCGCAAACCAAAGGACCACTCAGGAAACATCCAACGCGGATTGGCAATGGGCGTATAAGGCATGGCCTGACCAATAACCGCCACCTGAGAACCGCCCACAGAATACATGGCCGTACTTTCAAAAACAGGCTCTTCCCAATCTATGTCTACAATATTACTGGCTAAAAACGGGTATCCAAGATCGTCAACAATTTCGAGGAGTCGATCGGCGCCCAGTGTAAACTCCCAGTGACCCACCATGGCATCAGGACGTAATAGCTTGAGGCAGTCAACCATGTCCTGCCCGTCTGTTTTGAGCGAAGTATATGAGCCTTGCCAGGTATCACCACCATCAAGCAAAAGCACATTGTTGTCGCCTCGCTCTGCTCGAATAGCCTTGATTAATGTTGCGGTTCTATCCAGACCGCCCAAGCGCCCATAAGTACGCGCCATTTCCACATAGTCGAGCATGGTATGCGCATACGCCAAAGCGCTGCCTGATTCCAATCCGAAATGCGAGATGAACTGCTCACCTACCAGGTGTGGTGGAATGCCTGCGTACTCACCAATACCAATATTGGTATCGGGTGGTCTGAAATACACAGGCTCCAATTGCGCATGCATGTCCGTGATATGCAATAACGTAATTTTGCCCTTTGAATCAAACGATAGTAAATCATCTTGCGTTAAGCGTTGCTGAGCAACCGCTCTTTGTAAACCACCGCCCAAGCCAGTCAGAGCTGTGCTTGCGACGGCGGCTTGCAGAAATTCTCGTCTAGAGAACATAAGATTCGAAAACCTGTTAAATCTGGGAGTTATTGACGAACAGCCGGGGTCTCTACAGAAAGACCAGTGCCACGCCAGGTTGTATAAACCTCAAGTCCCATCAATTCATCAGAGAATGCCGCTGGGTATTCTGCACGAGTGTCGCGGATACAGCCTCTGAAGCGGTTATGCAGAGAAATTAAATTGCTTTGCTTTAATCGATAAGTGGGGAACCCGTTAACGTTACCCTGGCTGAGGTGATCGGCTCGTATGTACTTGCCATTGTTGTCCTCATGGCAAGTCGCACACGAAAGATCCAACTGGCCGGTGCGGAGATAGTAGGTTTCCTTTCCTTGCTCCCACCATTTCTTCATCTCGCCTTCATCAAGATCAAGTGCAACCGGCTGTCCTAGTGATTGATGCTTGATATAAGCCGTTAACGGTTTTTGACCACCTTTGTCGAACTTGTAGGCCTCAGCCCCCATCCTCTCTACGCGGCAGTCATTGATCTGCAATTCAACGTTTATAGGCTTGCCCAGCTTCTCACTCCACTTAGGGTAGCTGGCTCCAACACCTGCCATGGATACTGAGGCATCGTCATGACAAGTTGCACAGGACTTGCCCTCAGTTCCTTCTACTTTATTCCAATACGCTTCACCTTCATCGATACCCAACATGCCAGGGTTATCAAACGAGTCTTGCTGTAAGGTTCGAGTGTCATCGGTGCGGTAGTGCCAACCCGATATGACCTCGGGCAAAGGGTGTCCTTCAACAGACGTCGTCCGGGTGATCATTTCCAATTCACCATCAATCACCAGTGCATCGTCCGCTGGAGCCGCCAACACAGTCATTGATATTACCGAAACGGTGATTGCCGCAGTGGCTGCTATTGCGGCAGGAGCTAGGAATCTATTCAAGGGTCTTCTCCACGTGGTGATCCTTTACGTTTTTATTCAATACTGGCGCTTAAATGAATAGGTTCGTATTCAAGCGGCTTTTGCAATTCGTAGAATTTGGTACGCAACTAGCCTTTTAAAGTAATGTCTTTACTAATTTCAGTGACTGTTCCAGCATCATCGGTCCATTTCATAATGAACGTCCCTGCCTCCGGCACTCGAGACGCAAACTCTATATAAGGGTTCGCCGAAACAGCTGGATCAAGTTCGGCAGAAAAAACAACATTGCCGTTAAAAGATGCTTCGAAATTGTTAATGATATTGCGCGGAATCGTCTTGCCTTCCTTATTTTTGCGCTGACCTGATTCCATCTTATGTTTAATCAGAGTTTTGATCGTGATGACATCACCTGCCGCCACACTCTTAGGTATTTTTACACGCGGTTTACCAGCCATGTGCGTTCTCCTTATTTATTCGTTGAGTAGAGAATATGTGCAGGGGATTAACCGCCACAGCCGCCGATGGTGACTTTGACGTTGTTACTAACTTTGTACAATTTGCCTGTATTGGTTTTAGCAACTGCAAACACATCTTGAGTTTTTGCCAGACGCATTCGAGTTGATGCCTTTGCAATTCCACTGGCAGGTGAAAAATGAAATGTCACTACTTCAGGGTTTGGGTTGTTGCCCGCCATTACCATGACCGACTCGATGTAGTCGTCTTCACTCATCGGACTCTCAACCATGACAGATACCGGAACACTGTTGCCGTTTTCCGCAATCTCTGGTGTCGTAAGTTGCAACGGGCCACCCGCTTCTGCAGTCGCACCTGCACCATACTCACCAATAAGTTTTTCAACATCTTCAATCGATGCGATTGCGCTGCCAGGTACACCAAAAAATGCGGCTGCGGCTGCGGCTGCACTCGTGCTTAACCAGGTTCTTCTACTGATATTCATCGAGGATAACTCCCGTTCAAAATTCATAAAAACGTTATTTAAGTGTCGTCAGATAAGCGACAATATCTTCAACGTGCTCTGCGCTGAGGATAGTTTTGCCAACAAGATTCTTTCGAACATTTTCGCCCACTTTCAGCGAATAGAAAGCTGGCATGATGGTTCTATCAGTGAAAACTGCTTTTGAATTTACGAGAATCGCTCTAAATTGCTGCTCAGTCCAACGGCCAGCGGCACCGTCAAGAGAGGGCCCAACCTCGCCATGGAATAGTTGATCTGCCAAATCTGCGTTGGCATGACAAGCCAGACAATTACCCAATTTTTTGTTGGCAAAGGCCTTGCGACCCGCAGCTGGATCACCAGCAACCCCGGTCAACGAAGCATTGACTGCAATATTCTCGATTACCACGTCACCAGGTGCGACGGTATCAGCCATTAGGGTCGACGCGATCAGCATGGATCCCAAGCATCCGGCAAGTAAAACGCTACGTTTTTTCACTTCAATTCTCCAACAGTGTTTGTCGCTATCTGACGTGACCAACGGCCTGACCAAACTCTTAGTGCACAGACACTAACCCTATTCCAAAAAGGAATCAATACATTTATATTGTTTTTTGAATGTATTAAGACTTGCAGTATTCTGATGGAGCTTTTATAGCTTCATATTCAATCAACGATTACTCAAATTCCATAGCCCGATAAATTCGGTCAGCGTTTAAACCTGCCAGCTCATCAAATGTATCCAGATGCCGATAGGCACGCTGATCGATTTTGTAGGCATCAATTAGCGAGCCGCCGTCATCCAGAATCCGCCTAACCGCAGCACGCATATAAACCAGGTAATCAAAGGTCCACCGCCGAACCTCGCCGATGGTTGTCGGGGCTCCATGCCCTGGAACAACAACCTTTGCACCAAGCGCTTCAAGCTTCGGCCAAGTTTCTACCCATCCCCCAGTGTCGGTGTCTTCGAACACGGGTAAAAGACGCTGGTGAAATGCCATGTCACCGGCAATAACCAGTTCTTCATTTGGCAGCCAGACAACGACATCTCCTGGGCTATGAGCTGTACCTAGGCGCAATATCTCGATTCTACGCCCACCTAATTCCAGAATTCGCTCATCCCGGAAGGTTTCATCAGGTAGCGCTACCTGGGTCCCCATTGCCTTATCACGATTTCTAATTTGCATGCGCTCCAGAATGCTTTCACCTCGACCTTCTATCTCAGAGACTGTATCTTCATGCGCGATAACGATAGCCCCTTGTTTTTGCCAATAGTCCGTACCGAGCATGGCATGCCCCTGCCCGTTTTCGAGAACGACGTAACGCACGGGCTGGTCAGTAAGCTTTCGAACCTCCCGGTGTAACGATTCTGCCAGCAAAGCATTGTCAGAAGCGTTCACAACCACAACGCCCTCAGTAGTTATTATAAAAGACAGGTTGTTGTTATGCCCTGAGTTCTCATAGGTAGCTGGAGCCGTCGCACCGATCGCTGTATAAATGCCTGGCATAACCTCAATGGGGTTGCGATACAGCATGGTGCCCACCGCGTGATCAGTCATTCGAACAGGCAAACCAGCATCGCGCCAGGCAAAAAAACCATCAGCATAATTCCAGACTTGGGTATATCCCATCTGCTGGAGAGTCTCCGCTGCAAGCGGGCTTCTACGGTTAGTCCCACAATAAACAACTACGGGTGTATCAAAATCATGCAGCACTTCGTCAGCCCTAAACTCAAGCCACCCACGACTTAATACTACGTCTCGCCTACTAGAGTCGATGCTACCACCTAAGGTCACAAGCTCCTCGGGCAAGCGAACATCCATAACAACTAAATCAGGATGTTGTTCAATTAAATTCAGGAACGATTGCGTATCCAGATTATTAATTTTTAGCTTTGGGCCAGACACATCTACGAAAGCTGTGCTTTGAGCATGTAGGGTCTGCATGTGCATTAGCACGATTGTAACTAACAACAATGCGATACATTTTTTAAATAAAGCCTGCCCTATGGGAAGCTCCTTACTGTTTATTTTCTGGTAAATCAATGCAACTCTCCGACCGAACAGATGCATCTATAGAAACAGCAAATGAGTAGGAGTGCAACACTAACGACAGTCAAATAGGCTTGATAACAGGATCTTGCAGGAGGCAACCCTAGGTTTTTTCCTTACGTGTTGTCAGCTCTTTACAACGGGTTTACTTTGCAGATGACCAACAAGCTCCGGCTCAGCACGCTTACAATTTTGCGGAGGTAAACCTTTGCTCATGAGTTGTAAATCAGCCACAGCTCGATCGCCAATTTCAAGCAATGCACTATCGAGCGCACCAGCCCTATGAGCCGATAAAATTAGGTTTGGTGTTTTTCGTATAGGGTGCGAGAGCGGCATAGGTTCGCTAGGAAATACATCGGTAGCCGCCCGAATATGCCCTGACGTACAAGCCGCCATCATTGCATCTAAATCAACAACTTCAGCTCGGCTCAGTAATAATAACAATGCACCCGACGGCATCATTTGAAATTCGGCCTCCCCCATCATCCCAACGGTTTGATCAGTAACTGTAGCAACAACGCACACGACGTCACTGTGGCTGAGTACCTCATGAAAAGAACAAGAGCTCAACCCTTCTCGTGCGAGCACCTCTGTCGATAACCATGGATCATAAATTCTGACTTTAGGTGAAAGACCTGCGAAGGTTTGCAAAATGGCCCGCCCAAGATCCCCAAAGCCAACAAAACCCAAGTTGCACCCTTTTAAAGTGCGTGCCTGCTGATTACCGCCAAGTCCGTAAAGCTCTTTGCCATCGATAAACGCTTGATGGGCATTCGGGATATCTCTGGCCAGCGCCAGCGCCAGCCCCAAGGCCAGCTCGGCGACAGGTTGCGCAAAGACAGGACTGATTGTGAGCACATGAATGTTACGACGGAAACAGGCCTGATAGTCCATATTCTGCAAGAAGTTGCCCTCGACATTTATGATGCCTTGCAGATGAGTTGCCCGATCAATATCTTGAGTCGACAAAGCAGGCTGCCCAATAATAAACTGCGCCTCTGATAAATGCTGCCGATAGAAATCCACGGCATTTTGATCACCTCGCTCGTAGACGTCAAAACAATCAGTTAATTCCTTGTACCTGTCTTTAGAAAATATATCTGAAGAGGCACGTGGCGAGGGGTCGAGCAATATTTTATGTTGCGTGGTCATAGCGATATTTTTTTAATATGAGCGCGTGTTGCAAGTTAACACTGGGGTTAAGATTGGCAATGCCTAAACACTTAAGTACAGAAAACGATACTCAACGCGGACACTATGCGTATTTCAAATCCATAAGTACACGA
>JBLIIE010000088.1:0-22606 GCA_047634635.1 Granulosicoccus sp.
CGATAGAAATTATCCGTTGACCCTGCTCAAGTCGTTTGCCCGTACGAAGGTACAAGGGCATGCCTGCCCAGCGTCAATTGTCAATAGAGCACTTAAGGGCAATGAATGTTTCCGTGTCTGAGTCCGGGTCGATGCCTCCGTGCTGGTATATCCCGTATATTGACCGCGCATTGCATGATGGGGTTCAGTAGGCGTCATAATGCGAAAAACTGTGTTCTTTCCCTCCCTGATCGAATTCGGTTCCAGAGCTACAGGTGGCTCCATGACAACCAAGGCCGGTATATGGAGCAGGTGGGTGACCACCATGTCTCTAAAGGAGCCTGTGTTCTCGTAAAACGCTGCCCGTTTGTCCAGCCCCAGAGTTTCTGAAACGTGTATCTGAACATGTTCAATGAAATTACGATTCCAGATAGGTTCGAATAAACCATTCGCAAATCTAAAAGCCAGAATGTCTTGAGCAGGCTCCTTACCGAGGAAGTGATCAATGCGGAATACCTGACCCTCATCGAATACTTTGTGAACTTCTCGGTTGAGCTTGATGGCAGATTCAAGATCAACACCACACGGCTTCTCCATGACGACCCGGATGCGCTCAATCAAGTTGGCTTCGCCAATCCGTCGCACCCGCTGATAACGATACATTGATATTTCTTCGTGGCTGTCAATTTAGATTTCTGACGTTAGCAGCGAAGGCTGTCCAGGGAGTTTAAAGACTTGCAGCTTCAACGTAGGGTAGCTAGGCGAAAACCATACAACAGAAAGTCAGCTGAAATTGCTCGGGTTTTTTAGGATCGAGTGCCGTGGTGATAATTTTGAAATTTCTGCAGAAGAATTTTGGTCATAATGTACCAACGCATTCGACATTTTCATTGTGAGACACCGCATGATCCAACTAACTAACAAAACAGCAGTGATTACTGGCGCCAGTCGAGGCATTGGCGCTGCAGTTGCCAAGAAACTTGCACAATGTGGCGCCAATGTCGCTCTGCTGGCCAGATCTGAAGAGGATATTAATAGCCTTGCGGCTGAAATTGGCAAACAGGCGCTACCGATTGCTTGTGATGTTTCGAATTACAGTGATGTAAAACGGGCTATCACTCAGTGTGCTGAGCATTTTGGTGGAGTGGATATTTGCGTCAATAATGCGGGCATCATCGATCCCATAGCGCGAATTGAAAACTCAGATCCAGTGCACTGGGGGCAGGTTGTGGATATCAATGTCAAAGGCGTTTATTACTGCTTGCATGCGGTGTACCCTTATCTCAAGGACAGAGGGGGTGTAATCATAAACTTGTCTTCCGGTGCTGCGGTCAACGCTCTGGAAGGTTGGAGTCATTACTGTGCAACCAAGGCTGCGGTACTGTCTTTGACCAAGTGCGCGAACAAGGAATGGGCGAGCCAGGGCATTCGTGTTGTTGGTTTGTCACCAGGAACCGTGGCTACGAGTATGCAAGAAGTCATAAAAGAGTCAGGAATAAATTTTGTCAGCCAAATGGATTGGTCTGCTCATATTCCAGTTGAAGATGTTGCTCAAGCCGTTGCTTGGTTAACGCAGAGCGAATCATCAGAATTTGATGGACAAGATTTTTCTCTGAAAACACCCGAGGGCCGAATAGCTGCAGGACTGGCGCCTCTTTAATAGAACATCCATCTGGTAACTCAATTTTTGGAGTTCAGAAGCTGAATCAAAAAATTGACCACTATAGAACTCAGAGGTCTACATTTAAGGAGGAGTGTTATACGATCTAGTGTTTTAGAAAATTATTTTGAGGCTAAATGACTGTTACTTTTTACAAGCTTTCGATCGTTGGAGTATTACTGTTACTGCTTGCCGGTTGTTCTTACATTGGTGAGATGCCGGTTGCCGCGCAATGGAATACCCTGCAGAGTGAAGAACAAGCTAAAGTGGTGAACTCGGGTGCGTTTGAGGTATGTTTACTTGAACCGGGACCCCCTTTCTCTTATCGCAAAGTCATTCTTGTTGCCGGAACCCTAGGCGTACCTGATCTTCCCAGGGATTTGCCAGGCATTGCTCATGTAACCTCCACGCGCCTCCAGACACACCTTGACGCATTAGGGCGCTTTAATGTGTTGGCGACGCATGATACGACTTTTGAAAGCATGGCCCTAGATACTGCGGCGCGTGTCAGGCAGTTTGGTCGGCAGTACGAATCCCAGTTTGTGGTTAAACTCGAAATCCAGGATCTAGCCCTGCATTCCTCCGGGGGCTGGCTTTCTACGTTATTCAAAGGAAGCACCCAGCCTAAGTTATTCAGAGGCAGCAACCAGCGGAATGTGTCGATCAAGTTGTACATCTATGACACTGAGTATGGTGCTCTATTTCATTCGCAGTTATATCAACGCATCGTCAGCGGCAATGTTGTCGGATTTCCGGGAAATGGCAGGACTGTTTCACCCTCCTGGTTCAACACTGATCTAGGAACACAGGTAGACGAAATACTAAAAGCCATGAGCGTGCAAATAAATGAGAAGCTTGCTTGCGTGCCCTTTTCCACAAAGGTGATTGCAGTAAAGGGTGACGACATACATATTAATGCTGGCTTTCTTGATGGCATCAGACCAGGAGAAACCCTGCGGGTCTATCGACGCAGTTATATATTTTTACCCGATGGGACACAGCAACAGGGGACACAGAAACAGGGCAAGGATGAGGGGTGGGTTAAAGTTAATGCCGTATTCCCAGACCATAGTATAGCTGGCGCCACTCAAGATAGCGTGGGTGGCGTCCGACCGGATGCCGGTGATGTCGTGCGGGCCTGGTAGTACTTAACAAGTATCGTGTCCTATTGGGAATGATAGTAGCAACCCAATGACATCGACTGTGTGAGTTGCATGTTATTGCATGCAAAGGCAAGCTGTTGTTGCAGGTTGTTTCGTGCCTCTGTTTCCCCGGAAAATAATCTAATAGCTGAGCTATTGGTTGATTTTTCCACAGCGGCTGTTTGTTCAGTCTGCTGCGATTGATATCCCGTCGCTGATTCCCCAGACAATGACCTAATAGCTGAGACAGTGGGTGTGTTTCCTACAATGATTATTTGTTCGTTTCGATCTGACTGATATCCGGTCCCTGTTTCCTCAGACAACGATCTGACAGCTGAGATAATGGGTGTATTTCCCACAATGACTAATTGTTCATTTTGTTCTGACTGATGTCCCGTCCCTGTTCCCTTGGACAAGGATCTACTAGCTGAGGCTATGGGTGTATTTCCCACAATGACTAATTGTTCATTCTGTTCTGACTGATGTCCCGTCCCTGTTCCCTTGGACAAGGATCTACCAGCTGAGGCTATGGGTGTATTTCCCACAATGACTACTTGTTCATTCTGTTCTGACTGATATCCGGTCCCTGGTTCCCCAGACAATCCCAGCATGACATCTTGTTCAGACGTTGGCGGTTGCTTTCCTGTGAGTCCTGCCAGGCTTGTCACCTGGCGATCATCTTCAGGAATCAAGCTGCGGTTGTTGGAGGCTTGACGCCGCGCGGCGTTACTTTCATTTTTGGTGTAGGCGGAGCGTTTACCGATTAAGAAGCCAGCTAGACTACCCAGCAGTGGCGAGAGCGGGTTTGGCACAGCTGCTCCGACAAGAATGCTACCTAAAAGACTGCCAGTGCGAGCGCGGTCGGATAAAAATTCCTTTGTCGTTTCAGATATAGCTTTTGATGATGGTAGTCGCTCCTCTGCGCGTAACCCAGAAGCAGTAAACAGAATGCTGACTATGGTGACAACATAAATTGCTTTGCTGTGGTTGAAATTCTTTTTAGTCATGCTAAATTCCTCTGTACTGTTCCGGACAATAGCTTACTTGGCTTGAAATACTTTTTCATCCCATAGTATTCCTTGATATTCATTGAGCCCTTCGTAGGCGACGCGAACCCAGGCACCTTCAGGAATACGGGCATCGCGCAAGGGAACGGTTATTTTGCGCCTGCCAGCCTCTTGGAAGATGGAGAGTTCGCCATACTCGCCAATTTGCTCCACGGGGCTGTCGGAATTACGTTGCATCTCCACCGATACCCTGCCGAAACTGCTGGCGTTGCCTGCACGATTGAATGTCAACTGCAGGCCCAGGTGCTTTCCGTCTTTGAGTGGTACGGCCTTAACATCATTAATCGAGACTTGTGGTGCATCGGTGTTATGTCTTACTACCACGGGTATAGAGAATGACATCTGCATAAAAACTTGAATTCCAACCCCATCCTCGCGAGCTTCGGTTCCCAGAGTTGCGTTGGGTTCAGAAATATCTGGAATAACCTCTAGCAACAAGTGTGAACGGTATTCTCCGGATGGTAAATCAGCTGGGGGGCGCCAGTTAAAACGCACTGTCTGGTTTTCCTTAGGGCCGACAGTTATTTGCCGAGGAGAGAGGCGAACCATGCCTTTGGCAGAGGGCCACTCCTCATCGTCTGTGACCATTGTATAGCCACCGTTTTCATCGACACGTTTATCCTGCCAACTCAGCCGGTAGGTGCGTGAGCCGTCGCTGGGATTCCTGAGTACCAGCGACGTGCTCCGATTCGTATCGTTCATTAGCACACGGGTGGGGCTTATCAGCATGTCCGCATAGGACGCCGAGGATAGCCATAACGCCAGGCTGATTAAAATTGACGCCAGTAGCGGCTTTTTATTTGTCATCAAATTACTCTTAATTCGTACATAAATCGTTTGATCAACCCTTGTTGCGAATGATCACGATACTAATAAGATACCGTGAGCTGGTATGTTCCCTCGTACTCTCCGCTGGGATAGATAGTCGGCGAAACAGTAAGTTCTGTTTTTAGCGTACCGCCGATTTTTATCACCAGCTCGCCATTGGCACCCGTCATAACCGTTCCATCTGGCGATGTAACCAGATTACTCAGAATAAAATGCGGTGCACTGCCAGGGCTTTGTGTGTGCTCCAGCAACACGTCTGCCACCTGCGGTGTTATCGTTAGATTGTAATTTGGCGCCGCGCCACTCACTCTTAATACTCCCTGGTCGGGCTTCGCAAGAGAGATCAAACGCGAGTTCCCCGGCTCACTGATGGTGTAGGAGCCAGAAGGCGACAAGGTTAAAACTGCCTGATTTGTATTGCTGGAATGAGCAAATAAAGTGCCAAAATTTAGTTGTTGTTCTTGATTGATAGTCAGAGTGGAACGCAGCTCTGTCTCCAAATCAATGGTCTTGGTATTGAAAACGAAGGCTCTAACATCTGGCTGCCAGTAGTCAACACGCAACACTGTGGTGCTACTGTAGGGGGCGTCTACATAACTAATGCCATTGCCTGTTGTATTAAGGCGTGCACCCAGCGACAATTCGGCCTCACCCTGGGCATCTGTTGTTAGCTCAGCAAAGTCGTAATTGTCCACGGTCAGCGGCTCGAAAAATCCACCGCCTGATGGTGTAAGGGTAGTGTTATTCAGACTAACGCTAAGTGGTGTGTAAGCCGGAAAACCGGTGAAACGATAGAGACCTGGTGAACCGCTGGCAATCAATGCAAACTGGCCTTCTATATTAATGTTAGTGCCAGTTCGCGGGTAGGTAAATCGCGATACAGGTGAGTTAGACGCAATCGCAAGGGTCCCAAAATTCAGGGGCTGCTGTTCTTCAATGAGCGGTTGTGCGACAGCAGTGGTTGTCGTTGCCAACCAGCATAGAATTGTCAAAAACAAGAGATGCTTTAGACGCACGCCTTTTCGCGGTGTTGCCTTGCTCCATATGGTGGGAGGCAGTGATAGCGAATGTAACGGAGTAGACACGCGCTTGATAAATTTGCTCTGACGCCAAAGGTTCGGTTGTGGGAGTCGCACCAATATTAATAACATGGGTAGTCTCACCAAAGTTCTGTGTTATAGGGAAGCCACCGTTAATAACGACATTTAAGACCCCTGGTTGGAATGCACAAAAGAGACCAAATAGCGAGTTCCCCAGCTCACTAATGGTGTGAGAGCCAGAAGGCGATGAGGTTAAAACTGCCTGACTTGTATTGCTGGATGCAGCAAATAAAGTGCCAAATTTAAACACGTAATACTGTGGTGCGAATGTGGGGAGCAGCTACATAACTACTATCACTGCCCGTTATACCAAGGGTTGCACCCAGTGACAATTCGGGCTCATCCCATGCATCTGTGGTCAGTTCAGCAAAGTCGCCGCTGTCTAGGGTCAGTGGCTGGGGAAAACTGTTAGTGCTAGCTGTGAGCGTGGTGGAATTCAGGCTAACGCTGAGCGCAATATAGGCAGAAAAACGGTTGAACAATAGCAGCCCAGCGAACCACTGGTAATCAATACCGACTTGCGTTTCATACTAATCTTACTGCCGGCTCGCGGATAGGTAAATCGCCATACACATGCATAAGCCGCGATCGCAAGAGTGCCTGAATTCAAGCGCTGCTGTTCTTCAGTAAGCGGAGTGACACGCTGTGTTTCCCTTGCCAATCAGAATAGAACAATCAAGAAGCAGGGGCGCTTCAGGCGCACCCCTTTACGCGGCATTGCCTGTCTCCACTTAGTACGAGGCGGTTACAGCGAATGTACCGGAGTAGAGACCCTCTTGATAAGTTTCCTGTGATGCCGTGGGTTCTGTTGTGAGAGTCGCACCAATATTGAAAACATAGGTAGTTTCACCAAAGGACTGTACTACCGAGAAGTCACCATCATAAGTACTATTCTCGGTACTCGCACCACCACTTACGTCACCAATTGTAAAGTGCATCAGGAACAGGCTAGGGACAGAAGGGTTAGCACTTGAGTGGACAAGTTCTGTCGCGTTTGCAGTGCCGCCTGTGATAGTGGCGAGAGTCGTGCCAGCATTAGCAGCAAAATCGTCTGGGTCAGCTGCGGTGGTATCTGGCAACGTCAGAGTGAAATCGGAAGTGATGCCAATAGAACCTTGCGCGGGTACCGGGGTTGACAGGCTGATCAAATTTATTGTTACACTGTCAGTGGGATCAGTTACAGTTCCTTCGGGGCTGATCACTATAGCTCCCACGCCATTGGTCAGGGCCGCACCAGTTACTGTCGCAAAGACTGAACCGACGTCGAAATCCAGGACGCTAGTGACAGTAAGCGTGTTTTGTAATGTAGCACTGGCGCCAAAGTCGGTCGCCTGAGCAGTGGGAGCCCCTAAGCTAACTACACCGGCTACGGCGATTGCCAAACGTTTTTTTCGTAAATTCATCATCAGTATTATTAAATCCTTAAATTAAATGTTAAAACTCTTTGCGTACGTTCACCTTTCCAAACCTACGCACTTATGAGCAGTACAAAAGGTCTAATTCAGAAAAGTCTGTCGTCGCCCTGAAAGTGTTACCTTGCCAAATATAACGTCCGACTTTGGCGAAACTGAGTCTCAAAACAGTAACTGAAGCTCAAAACATAATTTTCTTGGGGAAAATCATGTTAGCCGGTGGCAATTTTGCTCATAGATTAAGAGTGATAAAGATATCTGAAGGTTTGTCGTTCACTGGATAGCTTCCCCGCTGCAGAAAGCTTGTGCACTGTTATAAGGGCTACTTAGTGCGTCCTTTAGTTTCGGCTTGCGACTACAACTATCACACAGGTTTGTCGAGCCTGCCTTGCTTGCCAGTATCAGCATTCCGTATTGGAAAATAGCGGACGGGCAGTTTTTTAGTTACATAATCCTCCACGGTGCCTGCAGCCAATCAAACTTCGTGCTGGCACCTCGCCAACCTACCGTGCGCGCAGTCCATCGGTTACCAGGAACCGCAACACTCTTTTCAGGACACCCCTTAATCAGTTTATTAGGCCTCATCCTTGCTGTCTGTAACGAATGCTTTGGCTAAAGCTGAGGTAATAAACAGCATTTTCCTGGGAAAAGTTATGTTTGCCAATGGCAATTTCACTCATAGATGGCAACTTCTATTAGTTCTTCTTAGTTTCACCTTCGTCACACAAGCCCTCTCGGCACCGGCCGAGCTAAAGCTTGAGAATGAATTGCTGTTGGAATTACGCCTTGATGGAGAGAAACTCGGGTTGGATGTTCTGGGTTACCAGCGAGGTGAGGATTTTTTACTGTCACTCGATGAACTGACAAATGGTCTGGGATTCCCCATTGCAGTAGATGGGGCACAGGGTTCGGCCAACGGTTGGTATATATCCACGGATCGTGGTTTCTCGCTAGACGTTGCGCGCGCGACAGTGATCAGTGCTGACAAACAGTGGCCGCTTGCTGACGGCGAAGCGGTGATTTTTCAGGGTGATGTCTACGTAGAGACAAAGGCATTACAGAATTGGTTTCCTCTGCGTCTAACTGCCGTTGTGCGCGAGTTGTTTCTTGATGTCGAAACCACAGAGCCACTCCCGATTCAACAACGCTTCAATCGCAGAGGGCGCGATATCATCGTTGGTTCATCCGATTACCAGGAACCACAACACCCTCTGCAGGACACCCCTTATCAGTTAATTGGGCCTCATATTACAAAGGTGCGGATGGGGTACTCCACAGTGCGTCAAACCCCGGATAGTGATGCAGAATATGAAGCCAACTATGCCACTCTGTCCAGGGGCGATCTTGGATGGATGACATCCACACTCTCACTGGCCGGGCAATCCGGTGAGTCATTTACTGGCGCACGCCTGAAGCTGGAACGGACTGCCTTTGATGGCCCTTTGGGCATTAACCATGTTGAGGTGGGTGATGTAGACGCTGGGGGGGTCCGTGGTTTTCTGTTACGCGGTAGTGCTGGGGGCACAGTGCAGGAAGGGCACTTTGACAATGAATCTGTCAGCCTCGAGGGCAGCCAACTACCTGACTGGGATGTTGAACTCTACCAGAACGATCAGTTGATCATGATACAGACGACTGGGCAGGAAGGGCGCTATCTGTTTGAGGATATTCCTCTACTGTTCGGTGAAAACCGCTTTGAACTCAGGTTTTTTGGGCCGTATGGCGAGATTGAATCTCGCGAAGAGTTTCACTTCCTCGGGGTGGGTATGCTTGAACCCGGGCGTATCAGCTACGAGGTGGCAGCGGTGCAGAGTGGACGCACAGTGTTTGGTGTGAATGACACAGATGGCGAGGGAGACCGGGATAGCGGGATTTATACAGGTGACTTCAACCTTGGCCTGTCGCGCAACCTAACCGTGGGGGCGGGCGTTAGAAGCCTGGAGATAAACGGTGGGCGTTTTGCCACCAGCAATGTAGGCATTGGCCTGAGCACCTCCAGGCTCTACGGTAGCGTACGCTATTTCGACACTCCCGACGCCCAGAACTCGATTAGCACTTCACTGCGTACCCAGGTAGGCGACACCAATCTCAATGTGGGTTATACCCAGTTCCTTGACGACCCTGTCATGGCCCGTTCCCCTCAAAAGTGGCGAACCAATGCGGATATCTCGTCGTCTGTCTTAGCGGTTCCAATAAAGTTAGAGGTCAATAATCAGGAACAAGAAGACAACACCCTGTTCGATGCAGTCTTAGGCGCAACGAAGTCCTTTTCAGGCTTGGGGCGATTCTCGTCCTCGCTCTGGTATGGTTCTGATGAAGAGCGCCTCAATGGCAGTACCACGAGAACATCACAAACAGGTGGTCAGTCGAGTTTCTACACTGCTATCAGGCCGTGGACGTTCCGCCTTTCAGCCAGTTATGGTTTCGAGCCCGAAAGTGAATTGTTAGACTTCAGTGCGGATAGTAGTTTGCGTATAGATAGAGACTTGACCCTCGATCTAAGTGTTAGGCAGAATCCGACGACGGACACCACTTACTATGGAGGTGGGATCAACTGGCAACTTGATCAGGTCGCAATCAATGCCAGTGTCAACTATGACAGTGATGAGCGTTGGGTTGGCTTGATCACATTATCGACCGCTCTGGTTCACCAGCCGGGCACGCTGAGACCGAGACTGGATAGCTTTGCATCTGTCAACGCGGGCAGCGTCGGGGTCCGGGTGTTTGAGGATGCGAATGGTACTGAAGGAGAACCCCATTCGGGAGTGGGCGTCAATGGGGTTCAGGCCTGGCGAAAGGCCACCACCGATGAGAGTGGTGTGGCCTATCTATCCCGGATGCCAGCTCATCGCCAGGTCGATATTGAGGTTGACGAATCAACGCTTGCTGATGGCGGATTGCGATCAAAGAATCCGGGCGTCTCTATTATTTCGCGGCCGGGAAGTTACGCGCTAGTCGAGTTTCCATTAGTTCGTACTGCGGAACTGGAAGGTCATGTTGTTGTTGTTGCTGATGGCGGTGGCAATAACCCTGTTAGCCGTGCGCTGGTGTCGCTAAAAACGCCTGATGGGGATGTTGTTGCTCAAAGGCGCACCGCATTCGATGGCTTTTATCTGTTTGACGGTATCGAGCCTGGTATTTATCAGGTATCCCTCGAGGAACCTCTTGGGAAACGCTTACTCAATGGACCCGGTAGCGTGACAGTGGTAAGCAGTAACGGTGTTATCAGAGGGCTTGATTTTGCATTGCGCGCAGCCCCGACAAACACGCTAGTGCTGGAGAGGCTCGTTCAAGAAGGGGCGTTACAGCAACAATCCATCGATGCGCCCAGCTCCCCAGTCCTTGGGATACGTACCAGTGTAGTGCCCGAAGTCAAAAGTCAGGTGAAGGAGTAGGTAGACGAGGGCAAGCGGTTTGTGCAACTCAGTGCTTACGGGGCATGTGAATAAGCACAGGCTTTTTGGGAATAGGTAAACCAAAGTATGCAGCTGTATTCCGAATAATTCGAGGGTCTGGTTTGACGAAAAAGATAAACACACTAAAAGATACTGCAACGTCACTACTTGCTGATTCAGTTGAGTGGTTAATCAACCATTTTTCATCTTAAAATGAAATCTCTCCTTTTCACTGTCATAACGAGCCAACGAGACAATCACAGCTTGGCCTAACTCCCAGAATGGAGCATTGTCAGAGTTTGGTGCTGCTGTTGCATAGTCGATTTCATATTGGGTGGAGAATGCTTCGTTCAAATTATCTTTGTACACTTTTATATCGATTGCACTGTCGTCAAGATTAATATACAGCCGGTCTTTCCTCATGCCAATTATGGTGCCGGCATGAGTTTTAAATATTTGTGTTGAGAGTTCAAGTGAAAATTGCTGGAATAGAGCAGCGAATTCAATTTTTTTATCTAACTGTCTCTGTTTTTGTCTTGCCTTAGTTGCTGATTCGATGACGGCGTCACGCAATTTTTCATCGACATGTTTCTCTAGTGCAGTGCTGCCCAGTGCTTCCAGTAATTCCTTATGTGTAAATATTCCGACGACTTCTCGCATGGGAGATGAAAAACGCGCATAACTAGCTGCCTTTAATGCATGGTGTTCGGATGCAATAGGTTCATAGCTTGATCCTCTTTGCGCTTGCATTACCTGACGTTGGACAGCTCTGACTTTGCGTCTGTAGATGTCTGATTGGGGCAGTGAGTTTAAATAGTTAGACAATTTCTGCTCCTCTTGCCATTCCCAAAGTTCAGGCTCATCCTGATTACTTGAGAATTGCTCAAGTGTTTCTCTAAGTAGTCTGAGGCTTTTTCGCAATGGGGCATCATGTACGCGGAACACTGCCTGGAGCACATCATTTGCACCTTCGAGCACAAGCAGCATTTCGGCTCCTTGCATATTGCACATCAAGCTTATTTGTTCGTTATAACGTTCTGTTTCGTATCGCCTGCGCACGGATGTTTCGAAGCGAGGCGGATTGTCTTGTACGCTGATGTATGGTTCTGTCCTGTCAAATTTCACAATGCCTCGATTTTCGGCAGCAGCAATTAGTTTTATACCCAGTTCGCGCAATAACAGTAGAGAACTGTCATAGGAGTTCTCTACTAACTTATCTCGCTCAGCATTCGCGACTCCGTCTGCGTCCGCGTCTGCGTCCGCGTCCGCGTCTAGCCACGCTTGAACAGAACCATAATCAAGTTGTGCATGGCTGCGAATTTTCGCTCGTACGATGGTGGTGCGGCGGGTGATAGCAGTGGCGTCGACTTGCATGTCAAACACCAGCGCCCGTCGTTCAACTTGGGGGTTTAGAGAGATAAGGCCTTCGGACAATTCAACAGGCAACATTGGAGCTGCCATAGTTGGGGTGTAAAACGTTGTTCCTCTCTCCAGTGCTTCGGTAAACAAGGCGCTACCGGGTCGTATGTAGTAGGAGGCGTCTGCTAATGCATAACGCACTCGGTATCCCGAATCGGTTTTTTCGATAAGCAGTGCCTGATCAAGATCCCGTGAGTCTGGGTTGTCTATTGTAACGAACGGCAGTGTCGTCAGATCGATGAGTTCAGGGTCGTCAAGTCCGGTGTTCTCTAGCCAGTATTGTGTTTCCTTGGCGCATTGATCATGGTGTTCCAGTTGAATTCCTAGAGTTTCCAGAACGTCGGCAATGACTTGGCGAGGTGTCGGAATCTGAGAGGCTTCAATCATCGGTTTAGCGGTTCAGTTCGTCTATGGGGTCTGGGCAATATTGGCGACGTTGGCATGTACGACAATGCTCTCCAAGGTAGAGTTCATCTATCCATCGCATGAGTTGATCGAGTTGTGCGGCGTCGTCGAAAACAAAACCTGCTTCAAAATTGCGACGATCGGCACTTTTAGCACCCATTCCAGCACCCGTTAAGTTGGCGGAGCCGACAAAGGCGAGACGTCCGTCTATGACGATTGCTTTGGTGTGTACTCTTGGACACAGGATGCGTTCAAACAAATCGTTGTTAATGAGTGCATCGAATCGGTCGAATTCTTCACGGAAGCGAGGTCCAGGTTCCTTGGCATGAATCAGGCGAACTGCGACACCGGACTCCACCAGATCACTCAATACCTCCAACAGGGGCTGAAAGCGATTGTTGACATCGATATACAGATCCTTGATATCTGCAGTGACAATCCACAAGAATCTCTTAGCCTGCGGTAGGCGTTGCTGAATAAATTCAGTGTAAATATCGCGATTGAGCAGGAGTTGGTGCATAAGATCAGTGTAACCGCAGATCGACAGGGTACAATGATTAAAAGAGGCTTTACACCAAGAGATAGGGTTTGAGAATGAATGGTCGGCACAAAAATACTCAGTCGTGCTGGCCGTTGCGCTTGAAGCTGATCCTTCGCCCGTTCCGACAGCCGCGCGTGCACTTGAGCCCGCGCTATTTTCTATGTTTTGTTCTGACGACAACGTTCCTCACGGGTTGTGGCTTTCATTTGCGAGGTAGTGTCACGCGCCTGACCGATCTAGGCAGTATTTATGTTGACGCGTCGAGGAACTTAAGTATTGCTGATGACATTCGTGATGCCCTGACAGATGCAGCCTTTACATTAGCGCCCAATCGGGACGAGGCGGATATCATGCTGCGCTTGTCTGGAGAGGAGCAGAGAGAGCGGGTTGTATCTGTTAGAAGTACTGGGCGAGTGAGCGAACTCGAGTTGAGTCACGCTGTAAATATGTTAATTACAGAGTCCGTCGATGAAGATGAATCTTTATCCACAGAAGCGCAGAATTTCAATCGTGTAGAGGTAATTCGCGAATATACCTATGATGAAACAGGCGTGCTGGGTAAGGAAAATGAAGCTCGGATACTACGGACGGAGATGGAAACAGAGTTGGTTAGGCAGATTGTTTTGCGTACTATTGCAAATCTGGCGCCTTCAATATCCTCGTAGTCGATTGACCTGTCCAGTTGGAAGCTCGCCGCGTTCTACGTTCCTGATACTCTCAATTATCTGATCAGCTGACTGACCAGGTATGCTCTTTGCAGCTACATGGGGCGTGATTGTGACTTTCGGGTGCTTCCAGAACGGGTGATCTTTGGCTAGTGGCTCTAACTGAAAAACATCTAGAAGAGCACCAGATAGTTGCCCTGAATCCAACGCTTCAACCAGATCCTGGTCTACCAGGTGGCCACCTCTGCCGGGATTAATCAAAAAGGCACCTTTTGGTAAAAGTTCAAAAAGCTGGCTGCTGAGTACACCTTGGGTCTCATCGGTCAGTGGGAGCAAGCAAATCAGTACATCACATTGTGAAAGAAATTCAGGTAATGCTGATTGACCATGCATGGTTTGAAAATTAGTCGAAGCTGTGCGAGTCGTGCGGCTCCAGCAGGTTACCGGGTATTCGTTTATAGCTAGACGGTCTGCGACTATCGTTCCCAGAGCACCAGCGCCCAGTATGCCGATTTGAGTCTGAGCCGCTGACTTGGCAGTAATATCATTACGCCATTGTTGATTGAGCTGTGCTTCTCGGAACTCGACCATGTGTCGCTGGGCATGCAACGCGCCATATAGTGCGTATTCCGCCATTTGCTCACCCATGCCCGCATCGCGCAATCTGACCACATTGACGTTTTGAGGCAGGCCTGGGTGATCCAGTAGATGATCTACACCGGCCGCTAACGCATAGACGTGTGTGAGTCTATCTAACTTGTCGAAGAAATTGTCTGGGGGTAGCCACGCAATGGCAGCATCGATTTCAGAGTATGGAATCGGTTCTTTTTGAGTCCATTCAAACAATTGATGATGATCATCCAATCCTTCACGGATAGCTTGAAGCAGCTTGCCGTCATCGTCTTGGCAATAAAATAGAAATTTCACAAAGGTACCGGCTGTACGACGGCAAATCGCCGGTCTGTGTAGAGAAGGGGTTCGCCGCTGGTGGTGCGCACATCCACGACTTTACCGAAGAACACGCGATGGGACCCTTTGACCAGGCTGGAATCCAGTTGGCAATCCAAAGCTACCAGCGCGTTGCTTAGAATAGGGGCACCGGTGGATAGCTTTGTCCAGTCACCGACTGAAAAACGCGATGCGTCTGGGTTTTCTCCGAGACCTGCGAACACACTAGCTAATTCGGAAGCACTACTGGGTATGATATTAACGGCAAAACAGCCGCTTTGAATGGCCAATTGGCAGAACTCGTTATCCAAATTGACGCAGACCAATAGCAAGGCAGGATCCGCACAAACAGAGCACATCGAGCTAACGGTTAGTCCGGCTTCCTGACCTTCGCAGGATGTGGTGACTACCGAGACGCCATTGGCTGCCTGAGAGAGTGCTGACGTGAAAGCTGATGCAGTCACACTAGGCAAGTTGTCCAATGTAGGCGTCTCGTTGTCTGTCACTTTTGCTTAACGATTAGTAGGGTAGTCGCGAGTCGCGGCGCCTGTATAGATCTGACGAGGACGACCAATTCTAAATTCAGGATCTTCGTGCATTTCATTCCAATGAGAAATCCAGCCGACAGTGCGTGACATGGCAAACATAACGGTAAACATGTTCATCGGTATGCCCAAGGCTCTTAAGATAATTCCAGAGTAGAAATCCACATTAGGGTAAAGTTTGCGTTCGATAAAATACTCGTCTGCGAGAGTGGCTTTTTCAAGCTCCATGGCGAGTTCGAACAGAGGTTGATCGCCGTCCAGTTCCTTCAGTAGGTCATGACACATTTTCTGGATTAGTTTGGCTCGCGGATCGAAATTTTTGTAAACACGGTGTCCAAAGCCCATTAAGCGGAATGGATCATTTTTATCCTTGGCACGAGCGATGGTCTGCTCGATGGTTTCACCTGAGTACAGGATTCTATCCAGCATGTTGATGACGGACTCGTTGGCGCCCCCGTGTGCTGGGCCCCATAAGCAAGCCACACCTGCCGCGATTGATGCGAACGGGTTTGCACCAGAGCTACCAGCCAATCTGACGGTTGATGTGCTTGCGTTCTGTTCATGGTCGGCATGAAGAATCATGATCAATTCAATGGCTTTTACCGCAACAGGGTTAGGCACATATTCTTCTGCAGGGACCGCGAACATGAGGCGCGTAAAATTTTCCACATATCCTAGATTGTTGTCTGGATACATGAATGGCATGCCACGGTGATGGTTGTAGCAGTAAGAGGCAATTGTGGGCATCTTAGCGATCAGTCGTTGAGCCGATATTTCTCGATGCTCCGGATTAGTGATGTCCAGAGAGTCGTGATAGAAAGATGACATTGCACCGACAGTGCCGACTAGCATGGCCATTGGGTGGGCGTCGTAACGAAAACCGTCAATGAAATCACGGATGTTTTCGTGAACCATGGTGTGCTGGGAAATAATGTGATTGAAATTAGTGGCTTGATCTGCAGTTGGCAGCTCGCCATACATTAGGAGGTAACAGACTTCCAGGTATGTACTGTGCTCGGCCAGTTGCTCTATCGGATAACCACGGTAGAGCAGAATGCCTTCGTCACCGTCGATGAACGTGATTGAACTTTTGCAACTGGCGGTCGATGCAAATCCTGGATCGTATGTAAACAACCCAGTGTCTTTATAAAGAGAGCGTACATCCGCTACATCGGGTCCGTGAGTTGGGGTGATGCGCGGCAGGGACGATTCGCGGCCATCGCCCGTTGTTACGGTGATTGTACGGTCAGTCATTACATCTCTCCATCAGAATTGCTGTCATTATAGGTTGATTACTTCAAACACTCGACAATAGAAACTATTAAAGCCTCACGTTCAGCCAGCTTTCCCACATTGTCTATACTCTGAAGAGGCCAGATACAGCGTATCCGCTTTGGCTTTTCAGTAACTGCCATTGGTGGTCAGAGTTCAGATTCAGTATTATGAATATATTCAATCGTGTTATCGCTAAGCAACGCTTACCTAGATCCCCTCGAGTGGTTCACTTTAGTAATGCTCGGGTGTTACGGATTCGTCTGTTTGTTGGTTTTCTAGCTATTGTACAACTGAGTGCTTGCGGAACTACGCAAAATCGTTCGAGTCAGTATTCGAGTACCGGAATTGCTGTTCTGGGTGTGTCAGCAAAAATCGGGCTAGATACTGCGATCAACCGAAATGGTCTGGCAGCAGACTTTACCAAACTGTTAGTTGAACGTAGAGCATTTCCTGTATTGCCGACTGCTACGGCGCGCCAGTATATCGGCGCCGACAGGGTCAGCGACATGCTTAATCGATTTGCTAATGATGGACGACTTGACCCGCGTGACATCAAGGCCCTGATGTCTGCAGGTTTGCCAACACCCAGAATAGTGATTGCAAGATTGGAAGAGGACTATGTCGTGAAATTGCCAGCACGACGAGAAGTGGTATTAAATCGTGCAGGCGAATTACTGGCAGATCGGGAAAAGAAGGTGCTAGCGACACAGAGAGTGACTCGCGTTTCTGCAACACTAATAGACCTAAGAGATGGGGGGGAGGTCTGGAATCGACATTTCCGCGTTGATCCAGTGGCTGAGGCAACCACAACTCAATATTTAGGAAGTAGCTTTAGCGGGAGTCTTGCAGCTGCTTTTGCCAATACCATGGTTAACGGAATTCGAGTTGTGCGGTATCCGCCAGCGCCAACATTGCGGCTGAGTATGATTTCTCTGTTGCGCGCAATTGCAGAAAACATTCCGGTGAGATAATTCACAAGTGTTTTTCATTTAGCTGTAGTGTGGTATCTGTCTCAAAATCAAATCTAATGATTGATTTGTTTTGGGGCAGGTGCACTGTTCAATCGAATGAAGCAGCACTCTTTTGGTGCTCAAATGCTTCGATTACCTTCGATAAGGCCTGCTAATCACCTAGATTCTGCTATTTGCACGAAAGTGCTGCCTAAATAAAGACGTACACAGAGTCTTAAATCGCGAATGTTTCAGTTGGATGACAAGACTGTTATATGTTAATTTCCGCAGCGGGACCGCGGGGTATACGTGCCCAGGGAAGTTTGTCTCATGAAAAAACATAATTTAATAAGTTAACTTGGAGTTCTTAATGCAACTAATCAAAACTATTGCGGTGACAGCCGCACTGGCAGCGACAGCTGGTCTGGCGTATGCCGACGAGACTCTCGATGCTGTAAAAAGTAAGGGTTCTGTTCAGTGTGGTGTTTCGCAAGGTTTGCCAGGATTTTCTAACCCTGACGATCAAGGTAACTGGACAGGCCTGGATGTAGACTTTTGCAAGGCTATGGCCGCAGCAGTTTTCGGTGACCCTGACGCAGTGAAATTTACACCACTCTCAGCGAAAGTTCGTTTTACCGCCCTGACATCTGGCGAGATCGACATTCTTGCTCGGAACACTACTTGGACTATGAGTCGTGATTCAGACTTTGGTGAGTTTGTAGGCGTCAACTACTATGACGGCCAAGGTTTTATGGTTCCAAAAAGCCTGGGCGTTTCCAGCGCTATGGAGCTCGACGGAGCAGCTGTTTGCACAAACACTGGAACAACAACAGAACTGAATGTTGCTGATTTCTTCCGTGCCAATAACCTTGACTACACAGTGGTAGCTTTCGAAAAGGCAGATGAAGTTGTGTCTGCTTATGATGCTGGTCGTTGTGACGTCTACACCACTGACCGTTCTGGTCTTGCTGCACAACGCACAAAGCTGGCCAAGCCTGACGATCACGTGGTATTGCCTGAAATCATCTCAAAAGAGCCACTCGGTCCTTTGGTTCGTCATGGTGACAGCCAGTGGGGCGATATTGCTCGTTGGACTTTGAACTGCATGATCAACGCAGAAGAGATGGGTGTTAATTCTGGCAATGTAGAAGAAATGGCTGCATCAAATAATCCTGGTATCAAGCGTCTATTAGGTACCGAAGGTGATTTGGGTGGAAAGCTTGGCCTCGAGAACGGCTTCTGTGCAAATGTTATTGCATCAGTAGGAAACTACGCAGAAAGCTACAACCGTAACGTCGGTCCAGATACTCCTCTTAAACTGGACCGTGGCGTAAACGCGCTCTGGTCAGACGGTGGAATCCTGTACGCAGCTCCTCAGCGCTAAGTTCGTTTAGAGCTGATAAGAAATAAAGGGGGCCGCTTAACGCGGCCCTTTTTGCACCCAACGGAATTGACGTATGGCAAATAACAAATCTACTTCAGCGAGTGCGGCGCCAGCTGCCTCCTTTTGGCGTGACCCTGATAAAAGGGCCATCATCTATCAGGTGGTTGTTGTTGCCGTCATCGCCTGGTTTCTGTATGCCATTATTAACAACACCGCTACCAATATGGAGCAGCAGGGCCTAGCTTCAGGTTTTGGATTTTTGAATACATCGGCAGGTTTTGGCATTATTTCGACGCCCTTCGTGCCTTACACGGAGGAATCCAATTATTTCGCTGTATTCCTAGTTGGGCTAGTCAATACAATAATTATCGCTG
This sequence comes from Granulosicoccus sp., assembly GCA_047634635.1. Taxonomy (GTDB): domain Bacteria; phylum Pseudomonadota; class Gammaproteobacteria; order Granulosicoccales; family Granulosicoccaceae; genus Granulosicoccus. The sequence continues at coordinate 19,090 of JBLIIE010000088.1, forward strand.
CTATCGGATGTGTGTTGGCTCTGTTAATGGGATTTGTTGTGGGTATTGCCAGATTATCTAGCAACTGGTTGGTTAAAAAAATAGCCACTTTCTACATAGAATTATTCCGTAACATCCCGCTGTTATTGCAAATACTCTTTTGGTATAGTGCGGTTTTAAAGCCTTTACCTGGACCTCGTGAGCTCCATGAAATGGGCGATAAGGTCTTTTTCTCAATCAACAACAGGGGGCTGATTTTCGCCGAACCTGTTGGGCAACCTGGCTTTGAAAACGTGTGGTATGCGTTCTTTGCGGCGATTGTTATTGCATGGATTGTCAAAAAATGGGCAACTGGCCGCCAAATGCAAACGGGTCAGCAGTTCCCGATTTTTACCACCAGCTTGATCCTGCTCATCGGGTTGCCATTGATAACGTATCTCTTTATGGGCCGGCCGTTGAATTTCGAGCCAGCCCAGATGTCCCGTTTTGCGTTGAGCGGTGGAGTAACCATTATTCCAGAATTTGTTGCTTTACTCCTAGCATTGGTAATCTATACGTCTTCGTACATAGCAGAAATTGTTAGAGCGGGTATTCAGGCGGTTAGCCATGGTCAAACTGAGGCCGCTTCTGCATTGGGAATTAAGCCCACTCACAGAATGCGGCTAGTCATAGTGCCTCAGGCTATGCGTGTCATTGTTCCGCCACTAACCAGTCAGTTCTTGAATTTGACAAAAAACTCCAGTTTGGCTACGGCAATTGCCTATCCGGATTTGTTTTCCGTATTTGCAGGAACTACCTTGAATCAGACCGGGCAGGCAGTAGAAATCATGGCGATGACGCTGGGGGTGTATCTCACTCTGAGCTTGCTCACATCAGGCTTTATGAATTGGTATAACTCGCGAATCGCGCTGGTGGAGCGTTAGACATGGCTATGGAAAACTCAGCGAATTACCAGGGTCTTGTCAACGCAGGGGATCTCCCGGACAAGCCAGCACCAATAAGCACTGATGGCATTGGTCCTTGGATGCGTGACAATCTGTTTAATGGCGTTAAAAACTCAATATTGACAATATCGGCAATTTTGCTGGTGCTGTATACCTTACCGTCTGCGCTGAACTGGTTGGTGTTCAATGCGGTCTGGACTGGTGGTTCTGATGCTTGCAGGGCTAATCCTGATGGTGCTTGCTGGACATTCGTATCGGCACGCTGGGAGCAGTTTTTGTATGGATTCTATGAAAAATCAGAACGCTGGCGAATCAATATTTTGCTTGCAATTCTTGCTTTCGGTATTGTGTGGCTAGCTTGGGAGCGCTCTCCCGGCAGAAAATATATGGCATTTTTCATGCTGATCATTTTTCCGATTTTTTCGTTCTTCATGATGTACGGCAACGAAACTCTTGGTCTAGCCATAGTAGAGACGCCTCAGTGGGGTGGATTCACGCTGACCTTGGTTATCGCACTCAGTGGGATTGTTGTCTCGCTTCCACTGGGTATTGTTCTGGCGTTAGGCCGGCGTTCCAAAATGCGTGTCATAAGCCTTTTGAGCACGATCTTTATCGAATTCTGGCGAGGTATACCGCTGGTGGCTGTGCTTTTTATGGCAACCATCATGTTTCCTTTGTTTTTGCCAGCTGGCGTCACTTTTGACCAGCTACTCAGAGCAGTGATTGGTGTTGCCTTGTTTGCATCTGCCTACATGGCAGAAGTAGTACGGGGCGGTTTACAGGCAATACCCAAAGGGCAATACGAAGGTGCAATGGCGCTAGGATTGCCATTCTCGAAGATGATGCGCTTGGTCGTTCTCCCGCAAGCGCTCAAGGTCGTTATTCCGGGTATTGTAAATACCTTTATTGGGCTGTTTAAAGACACGACTCTAGTACTCATCATTGCCTTGTTTGATTTGTTGGGAATAGTTCAGGCGTCTATTGCCGATCCAAATTGGTCTATAAAATCAGTGCCTTACACAGGCTACGCATTTGTGGCTATTGTTTTCTGGGTCTGCTGTTACAGCATGGCTCGATATAGCCGGTACATTGAAGATAAACTGCATACAGGACATAAGCGATAATGGAAAGCGACCAGAATCAAGGCACAGCCGCCAAGATGCAAGTGAGTGATGAGTCAGTTATCACGATTACCGACATGGACAAGTGGTACGGGCAATTTCATGTGTTAAAAGGGATCAACCTTAAGGTACACCGTGGTGAGCGGATCGTTGTCTGCGGCCCCTCAGGCTCAGGCAAATCCACGCTTATTCGTTGTATAAATCGCCTTGAGGAACATCAGCAGGGCTCTATCAACGTTGATGGTATTGAGCTGACTAATGATTTGAAAAACATAGATGCTATCCGGCGGGAAGTGGGTATGGTTTTTCAACATTTCAACTTGTTTCCCCATCTGACAGTTCTTGAAAACTGCACGCTTGCTCCAATCTGGGTAAAAAAAATGCCCAAGAAAGAGGCTGAGGAAGTGGCTATGAAGTATCTCGAGCGGGTCAGAATTCCTGAGCAGGCTCTGAAGTTCCCGGGTCAGCTATCTGGTGGACAGCAGCAGCGAGTGGCTATTGCCCGTTCATTGTGCATGAGCCCGAAAATTATGCTGTTTGATGAGCCCACATCTGCTCTCGACCCTGAAATGATTAAAGAGGTGCTTGATGTGATGATCGAACTGGCTCATGAGGGTATGACTATGATCTGTGTAACGCATGAAATGGGTTTTGCAAAAACTGTTGCAAACCGGGTTATTTTCATGGACGAAGGGCAGATCATTGAGGAAAACGAGCCTGAGGAATTTTTCAACAATCCTCAATCTGAGCGTACCCAACTATTCCTAAGTCAAATACTTGCACACTAAAACCTACTAGGCTGTTGACATAAGTAAATAAAGCTTTCATAATTATCGGCTTGCCTGATGGAGGGATTCCCGAGTGGCCAAAGGGGGCAGACTGTAAATCTGCTGGTTCTACCTTCGGAGGTTCGAATCCTCCTCCCTCCACCATTAAGTGCAAGATGTTGTAACTGGTTTGTTTGGCTAATTAGAGACAAGCAAAACAGCAAGTTAGCTGATTTTAAGTTCTATTTCTGGGTTTTGAAGCAGTGCGGGTGTCGTATAATGGCTATTACCTCAGCCTTCCAAGCTGATGACGAGGGTTCGAATCCCTTCACCCGCTCCAGAAATTTGACGAGTAGTTTTCAGTAGAGCGCTCATATAGCTCAGTCGGTAGAGCACTTCCTTGGTAAGGAAGAGGTCACCGGTTCGAATCCGGTTATGAGCTCCATTGAATATGTTGGTTCGTCTGGTAACAGGCGGGTGCAGTACGCAGTAAAACAGCAGTGCAAACATTGTGTCGCGCGACAAGTTAATCCGAGCCGACGACAGAACAATTTCAATACGGTAGGGGCAGCGACCTGATGTCTAAGGTAAAATTCGAACGAAACAAACCCCATGTGAACGTAGGCACAATAGGCCACGTTGATCATGGAAAAACTACGCTGACAGCTGCGCTCACAATCTGCCAAGCAGAGAAGATGGGTGGAGA
>JBLIIE010000089.1:0-22521 GCA_047634635.1 Granulosicoccus sp.
GATCAGGTGCCAGATGTGTGATGGAGTGGGCTGACAGGGCTGGGCAGAGAGGTGTCAAGGGGAGTATGGGCAAGTAGCTGGCAGCGTTTGACTGATGAAATGCTACAGATGTCGGTTTTATGGTGTGGCAGTTTGGTGGCGATACGTGTTTAGTGCTTCCTATACTCCAGAAAAAGCCTGATGCTCACATCCTTTCCAACAACGACAGCCCTAGACGAGATCGAATCGGACCATCCGCATCAGGTTGTAGCTCAACGCACAAGTCGATACGTAGGCGACAAATCCGTCGTGCTTTTTTCAGGCGGTTTTGCCACGCCAAAAGCGCGCTTGAGTTCTGAGATATTACCCTCCGCTACAGCACAAAAATCACGCAGTCGGTCGAAGGTTTTCTTCTTGACTCCCATCGCGTGAGAACCTAACCCACAACGCTTGTTGAAGACCACACGCTCAACTCCTACTTCACGTCCCTTGGTAACATTGTTCTGGTTGGCGTAACCTCCATCGGCAACTGTCTCTAACGCTAGTTGCCCATAGTCATTTGTGCTGGCATCAAGCACGGGCAGACTTACTTGTTTTGTCGCCGAGTAGTGCAGCAACCTGGTGTCTGCGAGAGATGTAGGAGCGTCGCCGGAAATGCCCGACGGCGCTCACCCGAATATCAACGATGCAGAGGTTTCTATGACACTGCATTTGTTCGCTGAGTTACTCCATCGTTTCGGCTTTGCTTAGAGCCAGGTACAGAGCTCTGCCGCCCCGGTTGCCCAGCATGGGAACCGATTTGCCACTATCCAGTTTCTTACTGATGTCATTGGTGTCAGAAATTGAGTTCGTTTGCTTCCCAGCTAATGACAGAATGACATCATCGACTTGCACGTCTGCTTTGGCAGCTGCACTTGCTTGTGCGACATTGCGTACCAAGACGCCATGTTCCAAGCGCGTTCGGCCAATTGCTCACTGGTGGGTTTTCCCAGAGTCAATCCAAGTACTGAGTTCTCGATGCTCTCACCGTTTGCCAAAGCTAGCGTGTCAGCATCGACCTTGATCAAAGCTATGTCTGTATGTACGTCAGATCCGATAGCCGTCGCTTCAAGTTCCCGAAGGTCCTGTAAACTCACCGTGATTGCCGTGGCATTATCTAGGACATGCGCATTGGTTATGATGTAGCCATCATCAGAAATGAGAAACCCTGAACCTAATCCCATACCCTGGCGCGGAGTGGTCGGACCCTCCGTTTGCTGTTGTTCGAAGAACTTTCTGTATTGTTCCGGCACTTGATCCAGGCCAGAGTTGGGCGTCATACTTACTTGGGATGCAGCGTCTGTTACGGCAATATGCCGACTGCATTACCTTGCTCCTGCACAAGCGTGCTGAAATCTGGCAGTGAATCGGCGAGTGTCTGTAAAGATAGTAACGAGCGACCGAGTAATATCCCGGTTGCCCAACGACCTGCATGCAAACTTGCAGCAGTGAACTTCAATTTCGTTTTCATCAATAATTCACGTGTTGTAATATTTAATGTACTTGTTGGGTGCTTTATGATTGATTATATATCGGGAGATTTTGACAGTTGGTTTTAGAATTAGTTGCTCAATAGGGTATTTCGTTTGTATAAAATTGTGTAAACAATATGGTTCGAAATTTTAGTTAAATTTCATCTGAGGAGGAGCTCGACCTGCAGTTAAAGGTGCCTGGGTCTTCTCGTATTGGTATTGACCGGAATGATTTGCAAGCGTTGCCGGAAAATTTATTCGAAAATGCGAGTAAGAGGGCAAACCAACGCTGCAGTTGATAACCAACACAGCTTGTGTAACGTCCTTTATACATTCTGCCAACCACTGCTAAGCCGTGGCGGTCTACCCAAATCCCTCGTACTAACTGGACGAAGGCCAACGACCAGGCAACTGGGGGATTTCCAACCCGACTCAGGCCGGCTACTAAAGGTCGCCCTGTACGAAGCAGAAACCATGACTTGGAGATCACAAAGAAATCCAAATGCCTATGATTCTCATTTTCCTACTTTGGCAGGGGGAAGTTAAGCTGCCCGTTCGGCAGATACAAGTGCTGGTCGAAAGTTACGACTGAAAGGGCGGGGCATGCCTAGGAGAGGGCTTTGGCCCGAAGGTTCGCGGACAAGCTGAAAGTTTACAAATATGTATTTTTCATGACAGCAAGATGTAATGTGACTTGTTAATAATCTGGCCACGAACAGCGTGAGTAGCCGCAGTTTTGCTAAAAGCAATTCACGCCGCAACTTCGTTCTATTTTGCTGGAGGGAATAGTCACATGGTCAATGCAAGGCTAGCTATTGATGTGCACTCATCGTTAGTCAGGACATTTTGTTCCAACAGACGAGACGAGTTCTGTGCTCGAGTCTTTTGCATTAACTTGTGTCAGTTGATTTGCCGATCAGTCCAACGACACGCTTTGCCACCCATGTCGGAGGTTTCTTCACTGTATCGAACGGCTCCTCCCATATCATCTTTCTCAAAATGGACGTCAAATGCATCGTTAATATAGTGAGACAAAAAGCCTCACATGCTTCGGATGTGATTATCGGCAGAACCAGTCTGTAGTCAACTTTCTGGAAGGAATATTTTTATCAAAACCCGCCATAAAACTATTCAAAACGCGCCAATAATTTTCATGGTAAATGTTCTCTGGGTTACATCAATATTTATTTGCGCAGAGACGAGAAATACAGTTGACATTCATACCGTCTGGTCGCACATTCGCGATCTCTAATTACTTATTAAATAGCAACGATTTCTCTTGCGGCTTGGCTGCATAAGAGAACCCAATAGGCACAATGAAAATGCTATTTCTCGATTCAGATCAGGAACCTCCCGATAACACACGGTCCAATACCAGTGAGTCAATTTTGCTAATCAACAAACCCGCACCATCCAAAACCTACCCTGTTTTTCTGATTACTTCGCCAGCCAGGGTAACGGCCTCACCGACCACATTACTTGACGCTACAAAACTACTAGACACGACGAAACTCAATCCAACTACTGGCCTCGATCCAACACATCAGCAACCGGTTAGCGACGTGACAGTCGCGTCGATTAACGGCGTCGGAAAACGCGCCCGGGTTGCAACGCGCTTCCCCGCATCAAAAAACACTAAAGCTTTTCGACAACAATTTTTCCCTGATAGCACGGCCGCTGACTGGAATAATTGGCAATGGCAGCTGCAGCAGCGAATTCGTTCTTTGGAGACGCTGGAGCGGGTCTTTAAATTGTCGAGTGAAGAGCGTGAGGCGGTTGTTGCCCACAAAGGATCCTTGCCTGTTGGCATCACGCCCTATTACGCGAGTCTAATGGCTACCGGTGATCCCATGGAACCGCTGCGGCGCACGCATATTCCAGTAGGTACCGAATATGTGAAAGTCGATGGCGAAGACGATGATCCATTGGGTGAAGATCACGATGCTGTCGTGCCTGGTCTGGTACATCGTTACCCTGACAGAGTGCTGTTTCTGGCCACCGGGTTTTGTTCTACCTACTGTCGCTACTGCACGCGTTCGCGCATGGTCGGCGAGTCGGGTGGTGAGTACAGATTCTCGCGTAGCCAGTGGGATCAGGCGCTGGACTATATTGCCAGCCACTCAGAGATCCGCGATGTCCTGATTTCCGGAGGCGATCCCCTAACATTATCCGATGACAGGCTTGATTACCTGTTAGGTCGCCTGCGGGCTATTCCGCATGTCGAGTTTGTCAGACTAGGCACCAAGGTTCCGATTGTTATGCCAATGCGCATCACCCATGCTTTAGCGCGTATTCTGAAGAAGCATCGGCCTGTGTGGATGAGTGTGCACGTCACACACCCCACCGAGATAACAGTGGAAGCGGCTGAAGCCTTGGGACGCCTGGCCGATGCGGGTGTGCCGCTGGGTTCCCAGACTGTATTGCTGAAGGGTATTAACGATGATCTTGATATCATGAAAACGATGTTTCATCAGTTGTTGAAGAATCGCGTAAAACCCTACTATCTGTACCAGTGTGATCCGATAACCGGCTCATCTCATTTTCGCACGCCGATTGACACCGGTATACGCATCATCGAAGGTTTGAGAGGGCACACTACCGGCTATGCGGTTCCGCAATACGTTGTCGACGCACCTGGAGGCGGTGGCAAGATACCGTTGCTGCCGGAGTATCTTGTCGGTCGAGACGGGAACGATGTGTTACTGCGAAATTTCGAAGGCAACGTATACCGGTATCCGGATCCGGGCGGTAGCATCGGTTCGGATCGACTCTCAAAGATTGCCTCATGAGTCGGCTGGCTCTTGTTTACGATCTACGTGACGATTACCTGTCGATGGGATACTCCATCGAACAGGTGGCTGAATTCGACACGCTGGAAACGATCGATCAGTTGGACGCTGCATTGCGCAGCAATGGGCACAACGTTGAACGTATCGGCCACGGCCGGGCGCTGGCTGCGGCCCTTGTGAAAGGGAGACGATGGGATCTTGTGTTCTCCATCGCCGAAGGGCTCACTGGTCGCTCACGTGAGGCCCAGGTACCCGCGCTGTGTGAATTATTTGATCAGCCCTGTGTCTTCTCTGATCCGCTGACAATGGCAGTGACTCTTGACAAGTCCGTTGCCAAGCGTCTGGTACGAGACGCCGGGATTGTGACCGCTCCATTCCTGGTGATTGAGAACATGCACAACCTCGATACGACTGCCTGGAACCAATACCCTGCGTTTATCAAGCCTTTGGCTGAAGGTACCGGCAAAGGCTGTGAACGCACATCGATTGTGCACCGGCCGGACGAACTGCACGGCGCTATTGAGGATCTGCTGCAACGTTTCGCCCAACCGGTGTTGCTTGAAGCCTATCTTCCTGGCAGAGAATTCACTGTGGGCATTGTGGGAAATGGTGATGACGCGGAGGTCATTGGTGTCATGGAAATCAGCCATCGTACCGCTGACGAGGCGGGCGTCTACTCCTTTGTCAGTAAGGAAGAATGCGACAGCATGATTGACTACAGCTGTCCAGCGGACCCAGTTGCAACGGCATCAGGCGACTGTGCGCTCAAAGCCTACCGTGCATTGCAATGCAGAGATGCCGCTCGCGTCGATATACGTGTAGACATGAACGGGCAACCTGCCTTCATCGAGGTGAACCCAATCGCCGGTTTGCATGCAACGCACTCTGATCTGCCGATGCTGGCCAGGTTCAACGGTATTGACTTCAATACGCTGATTGCTCGCATCGTAGCTGCGGCCATGCAACGCTATGGGCTGACATTGCTGACCACTAACAAGACAGCGCACGAGCTGGCGGCATAGGCTTGAGCAAAACTGACGTGCCTACTGGACGATCGTTGGAAACGTATCGTGGATCGGTGCCAGTGCTACATGCTGCCACCGATCTGCGTGAGGATGAAAGTGACACATTGGATGCAGCACACGCCGTACAAGCTGCACTGCTGCGCCTGGGTTTCCACAGTTCGCTTATCCGCTTCGATCATGATCTGCGACTGTTTGCGGCGTTGGCTGCTGATCGTCCAGTGGCCGTGTTCAATCTGGTAGAAGCCTTCTACGGAGATGACGCGCTAGCGCACATGGCGCCTGCCATGCTTGAGCACCATGGGCTAGCCTTCACCGGAGGCCAGTGTCATGCGCTTGCCATCACTCGTTCCAAGTTGCTGGTTAAGCAATGGCTTCACGCAGCAGGGATTTCTACTCCCGACTGGTCTACCGACGGGTTAAACTGCCTTCCGGAAATTCGCTATATCGTGAAGGCGGATCAGCTGCATGGCTCTCTCGGTATGGATATGCAGTCGGTGTTAAATGGCGAGCATGTTGCCGCTGAGATCCGGCGCAGGCAGGCTAGCTACGCAACCCCTTTTCTGGCTGAACGATTCATTGCCGGTCGAGAGTTTAACGTTGCCGTCATGTCAGGCAAGCATGATTTGCGCATATTGCCCATTCAGGAGATTCTGTTTCTGGAGTTTGCATCCGGAGTGCCGCATATCGTGGACTACGCAGCCAAGTGGGATCCGGGCAGTGGGCGCTACTATAATACGCCAAGACAATTTGGCCTTGAACAACGTGAACCGGCACTGGCTGCCATCTTGCAAAACACGGCGCGCGCCTGCTGGAAAGCGTTGGCGCTATCTGGCTACGGTCGTGTTGATTTTCGCGTAGACGAACAGGGTGCAGCCTACGTGCTTGAAGTCAATGTAAACCCGGCAATCACGCCCGATGCGGGATTTCCTGCTGCTGCTGCTGCTGCTGGTTTGGACTACGACGAGCTGATCGAAACCCTGATTAGTGCCTGTGTAGAAGAACCTATCAACCCCAGAAACGTTACAGAACATGCTTAGGATTCGACTCGTAACCGGAGACAACACGCCAGCCAATCAGGCTGTGATCAAGCACGCTCAAGAAATGTTGCGTGAGCAGTTTCCGGGACTGTTGGGCGACGACATCGAAAAATTACCGGAGCAGCTGCGTGACCCTTTGTCGTTCGGCTTCGTCACCCGCCTTTTCGTTGCGGAAAATGCACAGGGTGTAATGCGAGGACTGGCGCAGCTTGTGTATTTCTCCGACTTGCATGTCAGTTATCTCGAATTGATTACCGCTGCGCCTGGGCAGACCGGTCGTGGCATCGGAGATGCGCTGTACGAGCGTATGCGAGAGATCGCCTTGAGCCTTGGCAGTGAGGCGCTGTTTTTCGAATGTCTGCCAGACGATCCGGCCTTGAGCCCGGATGAGACCATTCGTGCTGGCAATGCTGCCAGGCTTAAATTCTATGAACGCTTTGGTGCTCGTCCCATCATTGGCACTGCCTATGAAACCCCCATCGGTGATGACGCCACTGATCCGCCTTACCTGGTAGTGGATTTGCTAGGCAAACTCACTGAAGCGCCCAGAACTCTGGTAGTTCGTGCGGTAGAAGCCATACTGGAAAGAAAGTATCACGGTGCACTGCCGCAGGGCTACACAGAATCTGTCATGCAATCGATTGTTGATGATCCGGTGCGTCTGCGACCACTACGCTATGTGCGTGAGAAGGCGAAAACATCCCCTGTCTCGGCTAGCGCCCCGGTTGCTGATAATCGTTGGTTGCCCGTGGTCGTCAATGACCGTCACGATATCCATCATGTGCATGACCGTGGTTATGTTGAGGCCCCTGCACGAGTTGGTGCAATCTGGCGAGCACTGGATGAAGCTGGCATCGCGCACAAGCTGCCAGTGAAACACTATCCCGAGCGACATATCACCGCTGTCCACACACCGGAGCTGGTCTTGTTTCTGAAACGTACCTGCAAACTTGTCGGGCAGGGAAAATCGATGTACCCCTATATTTTTCCAGTACGCAATCAGTCACGGCCGCCCAAAGATCAGACCGTTCTGGCCGGTTACTATTGCATCGATACGTTTACACCGTTGAACGAAAATGCCTGGCTGGCCGCCCGGCGAGCAGTTGACTGCACACTGACGGCAGCCGACCAGGTTCTGGATGGCAAGTCTGTTGCCTACGCTCTAGTGCGTCCTCCCGGACATCATGCTGAATCGAAAGTGTTTGGTGGCTTCTGCTATTTCAACAACTCTGCGATTGCGGCGAACTATCTGACGGCCTACGGCAGCGTGGCGATCCTGGACATTGATTATCATCACGGCAACGGGCAGCAGGAAATATTTTACGAGAGGGCCGATGTGCTGACGGTGTCGATCCACGGTGATCCTTCGTTTGCATATCCGTATTTCAGCGGGTTTGCTGACGAACGAGGCTCGGGTGCTGGCGGCGGATTCAATCTTAATCTGCCACTGGGCGAGCATGAGACGCCGGAGGGCTGGCTGGCGGCATTGATGAAGGCGCTCGACAGAATCAGGGAATTCGCTCCGGATTATCTGGTGGTGGCGGCAGGTTTTGACACCGCCAAGGGAGACCCCACTGGCACCTGGTCAAACCGGGCAAAGGATTTCCATCGTATCGGCCAGCGAATTGGCGACTGCGGCTGGCCTACGCTGATCGTTCAGGAGGGAGGCTATCGGGTGCGTTCACTCGGCGGTAACATTCGCGAATTCTTCAATGGTCTGGCCATCGGACAACGGACAAATCGTTCAGCAATAACAAGTCCTGAGCGGGTAACAGCTGCAAGTGGCGGCAAAGCAACAGTTCCAGGCGACAAAGCTCGAACTGCTAAGGTTTCGTCCGCGTCGTGGCGGAACAAAGTGCGTCCTGGCGACGCTGATCGAGTGCGACGTCTGGTTGATGCAACCGGCAAGTTCAATCAGGCCGAAGTAGGCATCGCTGGCGAACTGGTAGAGGACAGGCTGGCCAAAGGCCAGAAATCGGGCTACGAGTTCCTGCTTGCGGAGCGACAGGGCCAGCTGCTGGGTTACGTTTGCTACGGTCCGATCGATGGTACGTCTGATTCCTTTGATCTGTATTGGATAGCCGTTAATCCGGAGTGTCAGAAACAGGGGATAGGGCGCCAGCTGCTGCAGCGCTCCGAGCGGTCTATGGCCGATGCCGGAGCGTATAATGTGTATATAGAAACCTCATCCACATCAGCTTACGCTGGTACTCGAGCGTTCTATACGAGCATGGGATATGCAGAGCAGGCACGCTTGGCCGGATTCTATGGCCCGGGTGACGACAAGATTATATTTGTGCATCAATTGCAAGGGATTATCAGCGCTCCATTCGTGGGAGATCCCGAAAGTCTCGGGTGAATGAACTTGTCTGAATGTCGAAAGATTCTGAACCTGGCATTCTGGACGTCACTCTGGTTGCCGGACCACGACAGGTAACGATAGGCAATCACTCTGTCGATTCCAACGTATATTCAATATTTTTCCCGGTTTAGTATCAGTCTCAGCCTGAGAGCTGCGCCCAAAGTACCGAAAGCGCCATTGGATATTCCGATAAAGAAAACCGCGAACACAGAAACAGGCGAGTTAGCCCAAAGCGCTTTTAAATCGAGTTTTGCAGTCAAAAGCGGGGCGGGTGCACTCGACGATGACATTGCTGTGGGCAACAAAGCCAAACAATAAAAAATGGCAGCTATAACGAAAAAATGATAGTTGTTTGTATTCCCCAAATTCAGTGACAACTGGCCGATGGTGCTCGCCGTCAGGTTGACCATTGTGTAGACGCCGAAAACCATCCCACGTGATCATGGCTCGCTTCGCTCGTTTAGCCAGCTTTCCACTATTATGGCAGCACCAGAGAAGGCAAAGCTGGCAATTGATCTAAGAATTATCCAGGCGATGGGATTGAGAAGAAGCAGAGATAACAATACCGATATAGAAGCCAACGCAGCCATTACGCCAAAGGATCTCACATGGCCAATTCGGGCTACGAGTCCCGGATTTTTAAGACACCCAAGCACATACCCCAGCGCCCAGCCGGTCCCTAGCAGGCCTAGCGAGAGAGTAGAAAACCCTTCGGCCTGGCCACGCACAGGTAATATCAGTCCGTTAATATCGCCGGATAAGTACAAAAATGCGACCTGACAAGTAGGGCTGCAATAGGGATTAGTTGCTTAGTCACAATGTGTGTCTTGATCCTGGTTGTAGAGAAATTTGAGCAGCGAGTTTGTATTATCGGCGTTTTCCTGATGGCATAAACACGCCGTTTAAAAAACTACGATGTGGTACTAAATTGAAGCCCTCATAAACGCTTTTCACATCCGAAATAGAAAATACAGCTGTCTGATCTAACTCCCTGATTAGTTGAATAAGCGAAGGGATCTTGCCCCTTTTTTCGATAATCAGAAGCAGTTCAACTGGAATGGCATCGCTCATATCATCATCAAATGAAACCACCTTAAAACCTTTACTCCGTATTTTATCGGCTAGAACATCACGATTGAAAGAAATACAACGGATTAATTCATCGCCTATGGAAAATTTCCCTTCAATCGAAATACCAACATAATTACCTACGGCAAAACCACCTGCGTACGCTAATCCGCAATTCCACTGATCAAGGTTGGTAAAAACCTGAGAGGCTGCAAGTAACCAAATTGAGATTTCGAAAAATCCGATTAATGACGCTAATATTTTTTTGCCACGAAACACCACAATAGTTCGAAATGTTCCGAGGGACACATCAGCTACTCTGGCGATAAATATCACCGGTACTAACAAATACGGTTATTCAAGTAAAATCTCGGACACTTGTATTCCAGGTGAAGTACGAATACGAAACGAACCCTATTAAAATAGTATTTTTAGATAACGTGCCTGGATTTGACTCATAACGGGCTCCAGCGCATCGGGTTGTATAACAAGCAAATCTCCGGGTGTTGCTTTCGAGAAAATCGCATCAATCGCATCGCTGTTTTCGGCGATTATTTCAATATTGTTTTTATCAAATCCCGCTTCGAGCAAGCCTTGACGCACGAGCGCTGTTGTTTCTCCGGGATCGCGTCCGCGTGGATCAAAGTCGCATAATAAAATATAGTCGTACACTAAGGCCAAAGCTTTGCCGTATTCAATTATCTGTTCGTTTGTCCGGTTTCCTGTGCCATGACACAGTCCTACTTTCCTGCCTGGTGATAGTCTTGGGAGTAATTTGGCAATGGCGATTGCGGAATCCGCGTTATGGCCATAATCCAATAGAACTTTATATTCACGGAAATCAAATAAATTCATTCGACCAGGGTTTTGATTTACTGAGGGGTAAAAAGTTGTCACACCGTTTCGAATTTGATCAATGGTTAACCCTAATCCGTACAAAGCTGCAATGGCGGCTAGTGTATTTGAAACGTTAAATTCAACAATGCCAGCAAAGGTAATAGGAATTTCTTCAAGTGCTGCAACAGTAATATCCAAATCAGAATTACGAATGATGACATCACGATCTTTAAGTGTGATTACCGTTTTTCCATTCTCTACATTTTTCGTAAGGTGGTCGTTGTTGGGATCAAGCGAAAAGAAAATAATATTTCCTCTAGCTCGATCAAGCACGCTCATCGTGACTGCATCATCAGCATTTAGTACTGATGTGCCAGTTTCTTTGACAACTTCTAAAACGGTTGATTTTACCAAACTCAAATCTTCCTGAGTTTCAACCCAATCCGTGCCCAAATGATCTTCACCAATATTAAGCAACACACCGATATCCAGCTCGTCAACCCCTAGCCCTCGTCTAACGATACCTCCGCGTGCTACCTCGAGAATAATATGATCAACAGTGGGTTCTCTGACAACTATGCCGGCCCCCTCCGGACCACTGTAGTCGCCTGTTAGAATTGAAACACCATCAATCTCAACGCCGGTAGTGCAGGCTAACCCTACTTTCTTACCCGCATATTTCAAACTATGGGTGATTAACTTACAAGTTGTTGTCTTACCATTTGTACCCGTTACGGCTATTACCGGTACTTGTACGTAGTCGTCTGGGAAAAGCATATCAACGAAAGGTTTGGCGACCATGCGTGGTTTACCATGGGTTGGCTCCAGGTGCATGCGAAAACCAGGGGCAGCGTTAACTTCGACGACTTTAATACCCGATGGGCCCAGAGGCTGCGAAATATCTAATGCCAGAGCATCTACTCCGACGCAATCCAGACCGATAATTCGGGCGGCTCGTTCGGCCATAAGCCGAATATCGGGACTAACCTCATCTGTTACATCAGTAGCTGTGCCCCCTTGGCTCAGATTCGCGGTCGCCTTCAAATACACTGTTTCTCCTGTTGCAGGAATCGAAGTCAATTGAAGATCTCGTGACATCAAAATCGTTTCTGTCATTGAGTCAATGTCAATTCGCGTTAACATCTTCTCATGACCAAATCCGCGGCGTGGATCCAGATTAGTTCTATCAATAAGTTCTTGTATAGACGATTCTCCATCGCCAATAACATGGGCGGGTTCGCGCTTCGCAGCAGCCACCAAAGTTCCATTTATAACCAACAAGCGAAAATCAAATCCTTTTACGTATTCTTCTACGATGACCCGCCGATGCATCGCCTTGGCAATCTGGAAGGCTATCTTTAGTTGCTCGATTGTTTCAACATCGATAGTGGAGCCATTGCCATGGTTACCGACATCGGGTTTTACTACCACTGAACCGTCAATCGAATCGAATGCACTTATGGCCTCTTCTAACGTCGATACTAAAAAGCCGTGAGGCACTGGAATGCCGGATTTTTGTAGATGCATTTTTGATTGAGCTTTTTCATCTGCCACCTCCACCGCAATAGCGGATGTTTGGCTGGACATGGTAGCTTGAATGCGTTTTTGGTAAGCGCCGTATCCTAGCTGTATATAGCTATCATTGTTTAAACGCCGGAAGGGGATACCGCGTGATTGAGCTTCTTCGACAATACTCAATGTCGATGGACCCAACATGTCGTCTTCTCGCAAGACCTTCAACTCGGTGATCATCTGATCTATGTCAATGGTTGTTTGGCCAGCAACCGCTTCAAACAGGTTGATTGCCTGCTCCGCAACTTTCAATCCAACGGATTCAACACGATAGCGATACGCGACGATATAGACCCCAGGTTTAGACGTGCCAAAGGTTTTTCCGAAGCCCACATCCATACCTGCAAGGCATTGAAGCTCGATAGCAATATGTTCAATGATGTGGCCCGCCCATGTGCCTCGTCGAAGTCGTTCAACGAATCCACCGGGGTGGCCAATGGAGCATCCGTGTTCCTGAAGACTGGGCATTACTGCTAGCAGTCTTTCCGTAAAACCATTCAACGTATCTGAGGGCTGGGTTTCATAGTTTTTGATATCCAACACCATGAACATAGTTGGGTGGCGGCTATAACGATTAGGTCCGCGCAGGGCGCGCAACTCTAAAATATTAATCATTCAGATTTCTCTGGTTTATTCATGTTGGGAGTAAAAAACGTCGATCCTTGAAATCGTAACCGTATCCGCTTACCAGAGAATGGATTCGGACATTTTCTACAGCGATTGGACCACCCGGTGCTATGTTCATAATGTTGGAATGCTCGATGTCAGAGCCATCGACGATGATAACTTGCCCCGTCCCAATCACTTCAGCTGTGCCATTACCATTTAAAATTACACCCGAATCCTCGCCAAGACCAACACCAATACAGGTAGGATTGGTGGTCACAATTTGTATTAGTCGACCAGTTCGTCCGCGGTCGAGAAAATGCGTATCAAAGATGATGTTCTCAACAAAGCCAAAGCCTGAAGTTGTTAGAACTCCTCCCTTGAGTAAACCTTCTTCGCTTTTTCCTTCGTAGATCATCGTATCGGAAAAGACTGCTGCGCCTGCACTCGTACCGGCGACAAGAGCTCCCTTCCGCAAGCGTGAATGAATAGCATCCAGTACCCATGTTCCACCCAATATACTAGTTAGCCTAAGTTGGTCCCCACCAGTAAGAAATATCAAGTCTGCATCTTCGAGACTACTAGCCAGATCTCTGTCATTGGCCTGCTCACGTTTTCGAACGTCGAGTATCTCGGTGGAAGCAGCACCCAAAGATGTAAATACCCGTTGGTAAACTTGGCCCCTTTGTTCAGGCTCTTCACTAGCAGTTGTAATCACCACAGCGCGGAAGTCTGCCTTACCAATTTCCCGTACGACTCTCGTTAATACCTCAAGGTCATGTGCCCGATCTTCATTGCCGCCAATTGCGATAAGGCGTCCGTGGAATACAATGTTGGGAGCCATGTTAATGGGTGTCATTCTGAGGTGGGGTGAAGGGGCTAGATAATTGCGACCATGCCATACCGTTGCGGGATGCTGCGGCACAACCCTGTTTAGTCAGAACAACAAGCCCGATATCGACTGAATCATCAAATAGAGCCAACGCTTTTATTACACAATCTTGCGGACTTAGGTGTTGCTCCAACCAGCTATAGACTTCTCTAGCAAGTATTTTTAAAGCAATAAATTCACCGTCTCCGGTACAGGCAATCGTGCCCAATGTGCCACTATAAAGTCCACAACCAGGCATCGGCACATCTCCGACGCGACCAAGGGGCGCATTAGCCAAACCGCCGGAACTTAAAGCTGCTGCGAACATCTTACCGTCAAAGGCTACGGCACCGACCGTATCGCATGACGGAGAATCGGAAATTCGATCCCGTACTCGATCGATGAGGCATTTATCGGTGTTCGGCGCATTACTCATTGAACAAGTAATAGGGATATTATGTTCGTGAGCAAAAACGCGTGCACCGTCTCCTGCTATCAGTATGTGATCTGAAAGAAGCAGAACACCGTGTGCAATCAGAATAGGGTTTTTAATATTTTCTACACAGGCCACCGCGCCGAATTGACCCTCACTTGACATGCAGGAAGCGTCCATTTGTATGGTACTTTGATCATTACGTCGCTGAGAACCGGTACCGGCATTAAAGCGAGGATCATCCTCTAATATCCTGACCGCATAAACGACAGCATCCAATGCATTTTGGCCATTTTCCATTAAAGCCATGCCTTCATTAGCCGCTGACACAGGGCCATCTACGTCTTCGGGATTCGAGCCGGCTCCACCATGAGTTAAAATTGCTCGAGCGAATGCAAAATTTTCAGAATGGCTCATTCGTTTTTTTTTAGCTAGCACTAGATCGATCATTTACAGCAATCCTAAAGCGATGACGTGCGCCTGCTTATGTGATGCGATGGAAAGTTGAGAATGTTTGAGTAACAGACACATTGATAACGATACTGAATATGAACAACTGTCCGGTTCTTGTTTCTTAGTCCGATATCATTGCCAGGATTTTATGCATAATTGCATTTTCCGTATAGATGCAAATTCTAGAAATTATGCAAGCGAGATTCGCTTGCATAAAAACTAATCCTGGCGGAGATAGTCTTCGACAGTTTGTTAAAGATCCGTCGAGTGGGATATACGCCCTTGCCAGGGGTATGGCAAGTCATTTTCCTTTTATCTCATTAACATTTAAATAGAACGTATTATGAGGAGAATCAAAAAAGTGTCGATAAGCGAGCCGGTCTTGGGGGTGGCTTTGTCAATTACAAGTGCTTCTGTAATTAGATTGATAAAAAGACATGCTTTTGAAGGCAGGTATTAATTTCAAGGCAGCACCTCGAGAGCCTTTATATTTTTGATTTAATGATACCGGCATAGGTTTTGTAAAGAAGGAAATCTTGGCAATATATTTGTCATGGTTAACGGTACGACGGCAACCCTCAGTGGCTGGGTCAGGGGGGGGCGATACGACGAGATGGCTATTTCGCGAGCTGTGAGAACGCATAAGTCGATCTATAAAGTAATCAATCGTATTCAGGTAGATCCATTTGTCTTCTAGCTTGGTGGAATCACTACAGCGTTAACAAACAATACTTCTCTGTTTAAGTTGTAATCAATGTCGGCCTAGTGTTCAACAATTCCATCCATTATTCAGCGGAGGGCAGATGGGGTTCTCAGGAGTCAGTGACTCGTCGCCCTGGAGCGCGCGCGCCGCCGTCATCGGTTTGCTAGGCAGTGAACAGCCACGGATGGTCGATGGGTACTGCACAAGGAAGAGGCGGGTAGGGGCGCCCGGGTAGGGGCGCCCGGCTAGGGCAATGGCTGCGCGGTGGAGATTGATCAGGTGCCAGATGTGTGATGGAGTGGGCTGGCAGGGCTTGGCAGAGAGGTGTCAAGGGGAGTATGGGCAAGTAGCTGGCAGCGTATGACTGATGAAATGCTATAGATGTCGGTTTTATGGTGTGCCAGTTTGGTGGCGATACGTGTTTAATCCTATGCTCTGCCTTTCTTTCTTGAGCAGGTTTGTATTCAACATCAGTAAAATTTCAAGCCTTTCCCTAGGAGACTTAACCCTGCGATCAATCTCTCGAAGACTTTTTTATTGTACTGGTAAACTGCATTTTCAGAACGATAGTCAAGACTGGCAGCCCACTTGATTATCTTGGTCACAACTGGTCGTTCTTTCCGCCAAAGCTCATCGAGTTCCTGTTGCAGGGAAGTTTAGCCCCCTCGTGTAATTACGTTTGAATTGAGACGAAGTGCGGGTCTTCAATTGAGCCCGATGTTCCGTGAAATAACATTGCATTTGAAAGCATGATATTGGCTATACATTTCCATATGAATTGTAAGCCATCGTTGAGCGACTACGTGACGATGATTTGGTAATTGCTAAACCAGCCTGTGATCGTCATGAGGTTGCCAGAGTTTAGAGGCTATCATTTCCGATAACAAATAACGTTGATCTCCCAAGTTTTGGTTGTGTCTGATGTGCAGATCACAACATCGTCTCCAACACTCTTGCCAATGCAGGCTTTAGCTGCCGGCGCGTTGATTGACACGTATTTTTTGTCACCGTAGATTTCATCGGGCCCAACAATTCTGAAGAGTAGCTCATTTTTTTCGTCATTCACTAATGTCACCCAGGCACCAAAAAATGCTTTCCCTTCTTGCACAGGATTGTATTCGACCACACGCAAGGCCTCTAGCCTTTTCCGAAGGAATCTAACTCTGCGATCAATCTCGCGAAGCCTTCCTTTGTTGTATTTGTAATCTGCGTTTTCAGAACGATCGCCGAGGCTAGCCGCCCACTGGACTATTTTTGTCACCTCTGGCCTTTCCTTGCGCCAAAGGTCATCAAGCTCTTGCTGAAGCTTAGCGTAGCCCTCAGGCGTTATAACATCGGTGTTCATGGTTGCTCTACAGGTGGGCTAGTGCTTTTTAACTGCATCTACGGTGGCTGCTTTGAGAACAACGGTGCTGTTGCTATCAACGACTTCACCGTATTCGGATATCGAAAACTGCCATTTTGAAAGAAATTGTTCGGATATTAGGTATTCCAATGCACGGCGTTCATGCTCTGTAAATAAGTCGCCAGTGTCCATGTTGTCATTTTGATAGTCCCTAACGTCAATACGTGTGCCAGGTGGCACAAACTCGCGTAGTTTTCTGTTGGCTGCTGCTAATTCGGACGCTTGAATTCGTGTAAGCAGCTTGTGCTTTGGATTTTCAATCTCCTCAATCCAATCATCCTCAGCACGGGCTTTAAGTCGTGGTTTTTTATTTGGAGAAAGGTCTTCGAATGATTTAAGCAGTGCGTGGTAGCTTTCACCGGATTTGTTTCGTAAGCTCTGACCCTTTGGTACACCTCGTTTGTGACCCAACCGAGCCACTGTCGCTACAGAAAAGTCATCAAGACCTCTTTGCTGTTGTTCTTTACAAATCTCGATGATGACTTCAAGCGTCTTGCAGGCCTTGGTTGACGCGGTTTCTTTCAGTTTTTCCAGTAACTGTTCCGGCTTCATGATCGCACCTGTGACAATATTGGCATAGAGTCGCCTGTAATCAGTTCTATTTCAGAGGGTTTGATTTCTTCTGCGCCTACCAAATCAGATAGTTTCAAATGTCCGTTGATCAAGTCATCAACTTTCTTCCATGACTTTAATCGGGCTTGGAATAGCTCGACAAGCTGGCTACTAACGGAGAGCTGCTGTTCATTCGTTAGCATGAACAAGCGTGGAGCTAAATCGTTGAAATTGGCCATGCGATCCAGACGTTGTGAGCGCGGGATGATTGCTCGTGATGGATTACTTCCTTCGCATATTGTCGCATTAACGCAAATTTCATGGAGTTGCTGAAAGTAAGAGGTATCATCGATCTGGATTTGAATTTCTGATTCAGGTTTCTTGATCAAGGATAGGTTTCGATCTTCTGAGTCGATGAGGTTGTTAGCGGCAAGCTGACATTGCTGAATCAACTTATACCCAGATTGAAGATCGCATTAGAGCATGTCCATCTTTTTTGCCGCACTTTCATATTCTGATTCCAGTTTGCGAACCTTGAATTCCAGTGCTTGGGTTTGCAAGATACGTAAAGTATTGTGTGGTTTTATTATTGGCTCTATAGCTCCGCGATTTACGAATCTCGGTATCAGTAGATTGCTTCCAGGCCTCATCTCCAGCACCGTAGTAAATCACAACGATATCTGTATTGGCTAAAGAACCTTAACTACTGGCGCGAATTTCTGCAGCAGCTCCTGTAAATGCGGGAGTTATTACGTTGACCCCATTGCATTGCAATATCTTACGCAAATCACTAATGGTGCTTCGGTTCTGTTCTGTATACACAAGGTTAAGTTGCTTTTCGACGTTACTGTCACTGATATCGGATTGCGCTAGGCTCTCACGATTATGTTCATCTACAATCACTGTAATGGGCCGCGCTGTGGTCGTTCGTAAGTCTTCAAAACTACTCATAATCAATTCAGCACCGCTCTGCGCCTCGGATCATCAAGCAATGATTCTATGATGTTTTTCTGACCTAGATGATCAGATTCAAACCCCTCGTTGATCCACACAACACGGCTGAGTCCTTCGAATTGACTATGCGTTACTGCTACTTGATTCTGTAACGCAGAGGTCGATTTATCGCTTGGCCCATCTGGCACTGCACCGTATTGATTACCCACTAGATGTATGGACAGTTAGCACTGTCTAAGGAGCTGATCGACCTCAACAATATAATCAGATTCGGACTGAGGTAGATGCTTTTCAGGTAAAACTGTGCATCCAAATTGACGTAATTCTGTTTCCAGCCTCTCTCGAAAGGGTTTGACGTCGTAACTACATTCTGCCAATTTGCGGCTCTTCGACCGTATTGTCGTTATAGTGAAGCACTATCTGACTAAGCTGTGCTTCGACCAAAACGGAACGATTCAGATCGCTGGGTGCCCGGAAAAATGCATTGGAGATCTGCAATCCGTTGAGACCACCAACGTGCGCGCATAAAGACCACGATGCACCCGAATTGAAGCTGTGCTGTAACGCCACACCTCGTCCGCAGTCGGCATCCTGTGCATGGGCGCTGGTAGGCATTGCAAAAGCTGCAATAAGTAGCAAGGCAAACTGTGCAAAGCCCGAGCGTTCGAGAATGGATTGAAGCAAGAACCCATCATTGTGAACTAAGAGCTTCCACTTTATAGTGTGGTTAAATTGACAACGGGCTCGATCGTAAATACCGTTCGTGTCTTGTCGGGTAACCTTATTGGACTGCAGATCAATTAAAAGTACCCGAGCAGAACACAAAGTGTATTGATAAACATTCACCCAGTGTGTGCTGTGCTGATTCTTGCGCTTTTGCTTTTCAATTGAAAGGGTCTGCAATCCCAGTGGGTGCAGGGCGACCACAGTCCGAGCCTGAGGCCACTGGGTGTCTTTGGATAGTAAATGAGCCTGTTCGGATTGGCGTTTGGTAAGTTCTGACGCTTGAATTGATAGGGGTACTGTCATTGCAACCACAATAAGCGCCCAGCTTATTGGCCGCTGAGCGGCTGTAAGGAATAAACGCTCGATCTGGTTAGCGGGACTGATCCGGCAAATGCCATCGAAAGTAAATTTCTCAAAAGCGAGTCTATGATACGTTGCATCTTGCGTACCCGCCCGAATCTTCTCGTACTTCGACCTGTATATTTTTTGATGACATCTGACTGGATTTACTATTTTGGCTACGGATCGTTGGTGAACCGTGACACACGTCCTGCGGGAGAGTTTTCCGAACCTGCCGTTCTCAAAGGCTGGCGTCGGGTATGGGAAAACAGGACAGCCGACCCTAAACGGCGCTCTCACCGATGTACGTCCCTGAGTATCGAGGCGCTTGCACATCCATCGATGGGCTCAATCGAAGGTGTGGTTGCACGAATGCCAGTTTCGGAACTCACTCAGCTGGATGAGCGTGAAGCTGGATACGACCGACTGAAGCTGCCTGTTGATGAGTTTGAGCTTACGGATCGTGTTGAGACAGATTTTGTATATGTGTACCAGAGTCAAGTGCTGCATCGGTTTCTAGCCGATGAAGAGCACCCCATTTTGCAGTCCTATATCGATTGCGTGTTAGCAGGTTATTTGACGCAGTTCGGGCGTTCTGGGATGCAAAATATGGTTAATTCGACCCGAGGTTGGGATCGTCCGGTGATGGATGATCGAGTGGCACCGCATTACCCCAGAGCTGTGGATATTGACGCGGATCTGCAGTTGAGTATCGATCAATTGCTTGTTAGCACTAAAACGCCAAATCACTAGTGCGACTTGGGCAAGTATTGCCTGCATAGGCTTGCTAGATTGCTTAGCGTTTGCCATCATGGCCGGCTAAGGGTTGGCCCTAAGGCGTGAGTAATTCGTAATGAAAATTTCTGACTATTTTCTGGAAGATGGCAACGCTGTCTACTTCGAAGAGGCGCAAGCCAGTCGCTTTGCTAAGAATGTTGCTGGTGACTTCAACCCAATACATGATCCAGGTAGTAGGCGCTTTTGTGTGCCTGGAGACTTACTGTTTACGGTATTGCTAAGTCGATACGGTGTTGCGTCGAATACGACGGTGGAGTTCTCCGGCATGCTCGATGGCAAAACGCGAATGCTGCTGCCGCAGACCTCTGACGATGCCATCGATATAGTTGACTCACGAGACCGTGCATTGATGAGCCTGCGTCAGACGGGTGTCCGTTTCGTCAATCACGCGTTCATAGAGCAGTTGTGTCACGCCTACGTAAAATTTTCCGGGCAGACCTTCCCGGACATACTCGTACCTCTTATGCAAAGCGCCGATGTGATGATCAATCCGGACCGCCCACTGGTCATTTACAAGGACATGACTATCTCATTCAACGATTCTGCCAACGATCTGTTCCATGCAGGTGTATCCGGCCAGCTAAAGGATCTGCACCAACCAATCGGTGATCGACTTAGTCTCATATCGTCTAGCAATGACATTGAGGTCAATGGTCGCAAGGGAGGCGTCAGGCTCTCATTCAGCATTGAGGCGGATGGGCAGCAAATTGGTGCAGGTGAAAAGAATATGGTTTTGGGTGGTTTACGGGAGTACGATGATCAGGCCATGATGGCAATCGTCGATCAGTACAATACTTGGCGACGTGAATACAATCCGACTTGATCATTCGCACGGAGGCGAACATGAGTAATACGGAACACGGATCTACGGCTGCGCTGGAAATTCTCCAGACTATCTACGGATATGGTGAATTCCGAGGTCAGCAACGTGAAATAGTTGACACCGTTATTCGCGGAGAAGACGCACTGGTTTTGATGCCCACTGGTGGTGGGAAATCGTTGTGTTATCAAATTCCGTCGTTGGTAAGGCCAGGCACGGGCATCGTGGTTTCACCTTTGATTGCCCTGATGCAAGATCAGGTTGACGCCTTACAGGCTCTGAACCTAAAAGCTGCCTTCATTAATTCTTCCATGGATGCTCGCGAGATTAATCGCACTGAAAACGAGCTGCTTAACGGCGAATTAGACATGTTATACCTCGCGCCAGAGCGCTTGCTAATGCCCGGTATGCTTGATCTTTTGCACAGAAGCGAGATTGCATTGTTTGCCATTGATGAGGCGCACTGCGTGTCGCAATGGGGGCATGATTTCCGCAAGGAGTATATGGGGCTCTCCCTGTTAGCAGAACGCTTTCCTGAGGTGCCACGTGTTGCACTGACAGCTACCGCTGATGAGCGAACTCGCGATGAAATTGTCACTAATCTTGGTTTGGGTCATGCGCCAAGGTTTGTCAGCAGTTTCGATCGACCTAATATTAAATATACAATTGGTGAGCCGGCAAATGCTAGAGATGCCTTGTTGAATTTTCTGGACACCCATCACGAAGGTGATGCCGGAATTGTCTATTGTCTGTCTCGAAAAAAAGTAGAGCAAACAGCTGAGTGGTTGAACAAGCAGGGACGCAACGCCGTTCCGTACCATGCCGGATTGTCTGCGGCCGAGCGTGAACTCAATCAAAAGCGTTTTCTACGTGAAGACGGTCTTATTGTTGTCGCTACCATTGCATTCGGAATGGGGATCGACAAGCCTGATGTCCGCTTTGTTGCACATCTGAATCTGCCAAAAAGCGTTGAAGCCTATTATCAGGAAACGGGTAGAGCCGGTCGGGACGGGCAGGAGTCTAATGCCTGGATGGCCTATGGCTTACAAGACGTTATAAACCTGCGATCAATGATGGCGCAATCCGATGCGGATGAAAAACACAAACGGGTTGAAAATCATAAGCTGGAAACGATGCTGGGACTGGCGGAGCTGACCGGTTGCAGGCGTATGGCCTTACTCAGTTACTTCGGGGATATTCTGGATAGGCCTTGTGGAAATTGTGATAACTGCATTAACCCACCACAAACCTGGGATGCAACTGATGCTGCCCGCAAGGCACTATCTTGTGTTTATCGGACCGGGCAACGGTTTGGTGTAAGTTATCTAGTGGATGTCCTACTAGGTAAGGAGTCAGACCGTATTCAACGTTTTGGGCATGACCAGCAATCTACTTTCGGTATTGGTATGGAGCTCAAGGCCACAGAATGGCGAAACCTATATCGGCAGTTAATCGCAAAGGGACTCTTAGCTGTTGATGTCGATGGACATGGCTCTGTGCAGCTCACAGAAGATGCCAGGCCTGTTTTACGCGGTGAGCAGGCGTTGCATCTTCGACAACTGGCTGTGGCAGAAGGAAAGCGTTCCAGTCGGTCTGGGAAGAGTAAGGCATCTGCAGATATATCGGAACAGGATCAGCCTCTGTGGGAAGCGTTGCGTGGATTGCGTAAGCAGTTGAGCGA
>JBLIIE010000090.1:0-22495 GCA_047634635.1 Granulosicoccus sp.
AGCTCTTAAAAAATTTGGTGTACAGTTTGTGATGGACACCTGCTGGTGCATGCTCGAGGAACCTGTGATACCACCAAATGGCTCCGTATTGATGACAAATTCAGGCAAATACGCACACTACGGTCCCGGGTTAGTCAAACGACCGATTCATTTTGGAAGTCTGGCAGACTGCGTAGAAGCAGCCTGCACCGGAATCAGAGTGATTGAGAAACCAAACTGGCTGACTACCTAGGGGTCTGTCCGAGTCAAGCAGATACATCCCGCTCGCTGTCAGTTTCAAGCATTCGTTCTGCAGTGTATCTAGTCCCGGTAACTGTAGACTCATTGATCAACGCATCCAGCGCCGCGACAGTAGACTCATTTAGATCGATTGATCCTGCAGCCGCATTGTCTTTCATATGCTGAATGTTTCTGGTGCCCGGAATTGGCACCATAGTTTTTTCCTCTATCGCCAGAAGCCAAGCCAGCGCCAATTGCGCCATCGTGCAGCTATTATCTTGAGCAATAGCTTCGAACTCGACTAACAAGGCTTCATTTTTAGTAAATGCTTCAGGTTCAAAACGAGGCCGTGCGATAGTTGCACGAAGGTCATTATCTGGCAGTTCATCGACACTCTTGGACGAGCCTGCCAAAAAACCTCTACCCAACGGTGAGAAAGGTACAAAGGTGATGCCCAGCTTACGGCACAACGCCAAAACTCCGCTCTCTGGTGTGCGAGACCACAGTGAATATTCTGACTGGACAGCGGCAATAGGATGTTCTTTCTGGGCACGCTCTATCGTTGCACAACACACTTCCGAAAGTCCTAACTCCCGAACCTTTCCCTCTGTAATCAGGGTAGCCATAGCCCCCACACTTTCTTCGATAGGCACGTCCGGATCCATTCGGTGCAAGTAGTACAAATCGAGCACTTCGGTTTTTAATCGCCTAAGACTGGTCTCACACTGCTTACGAATTACATCGGGTCGACCGCTGATGCCATCTGGCGACATCCCACACTTGGTCGCCAGTACGAATTTCTGGCGGTGAGTGGACATAACCTTGCCGATGAAGGTTTCATTGTGCCCTGCTCCATACATGTGAGCAGTATCAAAAAACGTAACACCGGCCTCCAGTGCATCCAGTAGCAACTGCGCAGAATTCTCTTCGTCAGCAGGACCGTAGCCAAATGAAATATTCATCGAGCCCAACCCTGTCGGAGACACCGACAGGGATCCAATTTTACGTTCTAGCAAGGGTTAACTCCTTAAAGCTACATTTTCCCGATCATATGGAGATTCTGCGACCACGGTGGCGTTTCGCAGCACTCCAAGGATCTTGACTTGCACCTGGGTACCTGGTGCGGTCATCTCAGGCTTAACGTAACTCAATGCGACACTTTTCTCAATACGATGTCCAAAACCACCCGATGTTGTGTATCCAACATTCTCACCATTGGCAAATATAGGGCACCCATAGAGGGCATCCGTTTTGTTGACAACGTCTGACTTGGAATCTGCATCAATGGTCAACGTTGCGAAAATATCTGGAAGAGACATCGCAGCCTCAGCCACTAATGCCGCTTTGCCTTTGAAGGCTGGCTTGGTCAAATCAACAAATCGGTTCAACCCAGAGCGCAGCGGAGAATATTCGTGATCAAGTTCTGCCTTCCATGCACGGTAGCTCTTTTCCAATCGCATTGATTCCATTGCGTACATGCCAAAATCTTTCAACTCGAATGACTCACCCGCTTTCATTAATGCCTCGTACAGCTCCAGATGATCGCCAGTCTTAACGTGCAGCTCCCAGCCCAGTTCCCCTACATAGTTGACTCTTAATGCACGCACAGCAATACCACCGAGCTGAATTTCCTGACACGTCAACCAGCGAAATGACTCGTTGGACAAATCAGTGTTAGTCAATTGCTGCAGCACTTCACGTGAACGTGGCCCTGCCAACACCAACGTTCCTACATCATCGCTGATATCGTTAATGGTAATGCTGCTATCTTCTGGCAAATGTTCTTCCAACCATTGAAAATCATGCCATTTGGCACCGCTGGCAGTAATCAACAAGTAATGCTCATCAGCGAGTCGAGTTATCGTCATTTCAGACCAGACGCCACCATCTTCGGCACAGAAATAGGACAGAGACAATCGGCCTTGGCGAGGCATTTTTCCGGCGATCAATGAATCAAGCCATTGTGTCGTGCCGTCACCTTGAACGTTGTACTTGGTGAATCCACCCAGATCCAGAAGGCCCACATTGTCACGTACATTTCGGCACTCAGCGCCAACGGTATCAAACCATTCGCCTTGCTGATAACTCGGTGCTGCTCCCGTCGTGTCACCAGCTATTGGAAACCACGTTGCACGCTCCCAGCCACCACGCGCTCCGAACTGTGCACCTTTGGCTACCAATGTGTCATAGACAGGAGTAACTTTTCTCGGACGACCAGCTGGACGTTCTTCATTCGGAAAATTAATCGCATATTCGTGCTGATACAGCTCGATAGCCCGGTCGACAACATACGGTTGATCCGCAAAGTCGGTATAACGCCGAGGATCGAGATCCCAAAGGTCCCACTCAGGCTTCCCATCAATAATCCACTCGGCAATGGTTTTACCCGCACCACCACCCTGACAGATACCAAAGCTGAAACCGTTCATGTGGAAAAAATTTGGTAAACCGAACGCAGGCCCTACGTAAGGCAAACCATCAGGTGAATAGGGAATCGGGCCGTTGATGACGCGTTGAACACCCACAGTGCCCAATATTGGCATACGCTCACAGGCCTTTTCGATATACCACTCGAGTCGTTCAAGATCATCGGGATAGAGTTCGTAGGCAAACTTCTCTGGAATCTTTCCATCTGCCCAACGAGCTGCTGCTTGTTCTTTCTCATAGGGTCCAAGAATGAGTCCGGTCTTTTCCTGCCTCAGATAATAGGAATCATCGGGATCTCTAACCAACGGCATGAGCCCGTCAAAAGCTTCCAATTCAGGAATGGATTCTGTCACGAGGTATTGATGCTCCAGCGTGACCATTGGAAGGTACTTACCACTCATTTCTGTCACTTCCGCACCACGGTAACCACCCGCGTTAATGACGTACTCCGCTACGACATCTCCTTTGTCGGTGTGTAAATTCCACTCACCATTAGCCATACGCGTTACACCAATGACCTTGGTAAAACGGTGTATCGTTGCCCCCGCTTTTCGTGCGTGGCTGGCGAATGCTTGCGTTAACTGACTGGGATCAATATCGCCATCGTAGGGGTCCCATAACGCACCCAGCAGATCATGATCTTCGAGGAAAGGATTGCGTTTTTTCATCTCCTCGTTATCAATCATTTCGTAGTCAATGCCCATCGCCTGAGCAATGGCGGCCACATGTTCGAACTCCTCCATACGCTGATGATTTTGAGCAAGCCTAATTGACCCAGTTTGATGGTAGTTGATCGGGTATTCAGGATTCACAGCAAGCTTTGCATACAGTTCGGTGCTGTAGTGCTGTAGTTTGATCATATTTCGCGACCCGGAAAACGTAGGAATGTTTCCCGCTGCGTGCCAAGTGGATCCGGATGTCAATTCATCCATTTCCAGCAGCATGCAATCAGTCCAGCCACGTTCTGCCAGATGGTACAAGGCGCTCGTTCCGGCAACACCACCACCAATTATTACGACCCTAGCGGCAGACTTCATACAACTCCCTCAATGGTTTTGTGCATAGTGCTGAGTGGTAACTCGACGTTAAATTTTGCTCTTATTGCAGCATCTACATCAGCAGGAATATGGGAAGGATAGTGTGATCCCAGAATTTCATCAACACACTGACGTGCTTTCTCAATCAATATCGGCTTGCCTTGCTCAACCCATTCCTTTGGACTAGTTCGATCGCCGATATTCGGATAGATATATTCCTTCTGCATTAACCTCAGTGTTTGTTCATGCCCTAAGTAGTGATTAGGGCCGTCGATGCAGACATCGCGCATTGCATCAAGCGAGAGTGATTCGTTATTAACCTCAATGCCTCTAACTGTGCGGTTAATGGCCCCTAACATATCATTATCAATAACCATACTTTCGTAACAGACACCTAGTAGGGATGCATGCATACCGGCTGATTCATATATCAAATTAGCGCCAGAGTGCGCAGCCAGTGTGTTTGTGTAGGCTTTTTCGTAACCGGATTGTGCGTCGGGCATTTTAGCGTCTGCCATGCCAGCAGCCACGCCTGTAGGGAGTCCGTAATACCGTCCCATTTGTCCACATGCCGCCATCAATACCGCTTGCTCGCCACTGCCACCACTCATAGAACCTGTGCGCAGGTCAGAAACAAACGGCCAGGTTCCAAAAATACAGGGATGACCAGGGACCAACAAGTTGACGAAAACGAGTCCTGCCAACACTTCTGCTACTTCCTGAACGACGGCTCCCGCCAAAGATGCCGGACTGGTTGCCCCAGCCTGCCCAGCCGCAAGCAACAACACAGGCATGCCACCTCTCACCGCAGTTTCCATGCAATGGCAAGAGTCTTCGGCAAATCGTAACGGTGGCACTACGAAGCAATTGGACATACTGACAAAAGGTCTTTCGCGCCATTTTTTCTCACTACCCGCAATCATATGTAACATTTCAAGCGATTGTGTGACGTGTCCAGGCTCTACCCAGCTACTACCGACGTGCTTGGTGGTACCACTAACTGCCGCGTAGCAAGTATTGAAATCCATGTCAGCAGGATCAACAACATCTCGAGGTACCAGGCACCGTTGGAAATAATGAATGTTATCCATTTTGTCCACCAACCGCGCCATGTTGTATAGATCTTCTAAAGTGGACTCACGATATTCATGCCCTTCTACATCCACTATATGGACAGCCGCACCCGCTGTGCCAAAGTAGACGCGTGAGCCTGACACTTCAATATCATGGTTGGGATCCTGCCCGTAAAGAACCAGCTCTTTAGCACAGGAACCGAGGATATCTTCGACCAATGCTCTGGGGAACATCAAGCGACCATCCTTGTACGTTCCGCCCGCATTGGTAACCACCTCGATGCACGATGGAATAGCCTGCGCCAAACCGATAGTCGATAAAGCAGTCATGGCCGCCTCATTGATTTTGTCCATATCGGTATCAGTGAACGGTCGATAACGACCACTGCTCATACCGGGGCGAACAGCTCTATCTTCTGCTGCCAAGGGAGCTGCACGCAGTGCTCTTTTTGCGGCCCGCGCATTGCGCCGGGGTGTCTTCTTGATTAACTCGCTCATGGCAACTCACCTATTACCCAGAAGAATAACTACCTCCTAAGTATCGGCCCAGCCTTGCATAAAAAGTCACATTGCCACGACTTATAGCCAGACTCAAACGACACGCAAGGCACTAATTAACTACCGTTGTCTACCCAGACATGATTTTGAGCCATCAGACAAAGCTCAGCCACGCTTTCTGGCTTCGGTAGGCGAGTATCCAAACTCGACACGAAATCGACGAGAAAAGTAGTCTGCAGAGGTAAAGCCCATAGCCGATGCAATTTCCAAGACACTCAGTGATGTCTGCCTTAGCAGCTCATGTCCCGCTTTGAGTCTGACGCGCTGATAGTAGAGTGTCGGTGTGGTGCGCAGATGAGTACGAAAAAGGCGCTCAAGTTGTCTTGCAGACACGCCAACCATAACAGCAAGATCTGTGGTGCTGATGGGTTGCTCCATGTTCGTTTCCATAAGTTCAATGCAACTAACAACCCGGGGGTGATAAACCCTTGCTCTCTCAACAGTGCTTCGTCGTTGTGGTGCTGAAGACTTGCGGGTATCCGTGGCGATAAATAAATCAGCTACCTGCTCTGCCAGGCCACTACCGTGATCCTGACGAATAATGGCTAGCATCATGTCGAAAGCTGCGGTGCCACCTGCACAAGTGATCAAGCCGTTGTCCACTTCAAACAACTCAGATGAAATCGTCAAATGGGGAAAGGCTTCACGAAAGCCTGGCATATTTTCCCAATGGATTGTGCATCTGCGCCGCTTGATTAAATCCGCCTGCGCAAGAAGATAGCTGCCTGTATCCAGTGAGCCAATTAACGTCCCACGAGCTGAGTATTGCCGCAATGCACGCAACGCCTTTGCATTATCATAATGATGTGGCGCATGCGGTCCACATACAATTAGGCGATTGAGTTTTACGCCATCATGTATGCTGGCATCAACACTGACTTTCATGGCGTTGTTGGCCATTACTTCAGTTGTGCCGTCACCAAGCAATTTCCAGTCGTACAAGTCCTTGCCACTGTATCGATTCGCAGCCCTCAACGGTTCTACCGCTGAGATAAATGGCAACATGGCGAATGTGTTAGTCAGAAAAAAACCTATTTTCTGATCAGCTTCACCCGCACAAACACCATAGCGATGACAATCAACTTCCTCACCATCTCTCTCTATGCTGATTACTGTTGATTGCTGCGAAGTGCTCATTACCAATGTCTATGCGCTGTTCTTGCCATCAAGAAAAACCGCAAGTTCCGCAACTGTTGGGTAGTCAAATAGATCGGTGATATCAACTTGATCTGGCCATTTTTCTTCAATCGCTGCATGTATCTGAGCGAGCGTTAAAGAACTTATACCAAGCTCAAACAGGTTGTCGTCGACGGTCACCTCGATGCCCTCTACTTCAGCATTACAAATAACTAGTAATGTACTGGCAGTATCAAGATCAGAGACAACGCTTGCTGTGGCAGAATCAACCGTCAGCAACAGCTCATCTTCTTCACTAATTGAAGGTTCAACGAACGCCTGCATTAAAGGCGTAAATTCGCCCGCATTCAATGAAGCTATCAGTAGAAAGCGCTGAATTTTTCCGCTGGTGGTTTTGGGTATTCTATTCACGGGAACCAGCAAATGCACGGGCACTCCAGCAGATTCTGACAGTAGCTTTGTTATTGATCGCCCCGTATCCAGAAGATCGGCGGGGTCGCCACGGTGCAGAATAAAAACGACAAGTTGTTCGTGATCGCCCTCGGGCATACGACAACTCGATATTGCAAGCTTGCCCCTTTCAACCAATTCAGCTTGCATGACAATTTCTTCCAGATCGTGTGGATAAACATTTTGTCCGTTGACAAAAATAATGTCCTTTGCTCGACCTGTTATGTACAACAGGCCTTCGTGCAAGAAACCAAGATCTCCAGTGTTTAACCAGCCATCCGTGCTAATAATTTCCCTATTGAGTTCTACTTCTTTGTAATAGCCTTTAGTAACGTTATCTCCTCGTATGCAAATGAGCCCGGTAACATTGTCATCTAACACTTGGCCAGAATCATTGCGAATCTGGACAGATACATCCTGAACCGGTTTACCAACAGATACGAAACTGACGCCTGTTTCTGCCTGGCTGGAGTCGAGAATTTGAATTTCTTGCTCAATACCAAGCATACGCCGATCAATAATTAGTGACTGGAAACGACTCTCCATAACAGGAAACGTAACAGCCAGACTCGCTTCAGCGAGTCCATACACAGGACACATAGCATCAGCTGACAAACTAAAGGGTGCCATTGTCCGCATGAACCGTTCACACAGAGGCACTGATATAGGCTCGGCACCGTTAAACACTAATCGCACTGAGCTTAAATCCAGAGTTGAATGTTTCTCGGGCTTGAACGACTTGAGCACATGTTGATATCCAAAATTTGGCGAACAGAGCATTGTAGCTCCTACTTTTGCAGCCTCTGTAAGCCAGAGCGCAGGCCTTCTGACAAAAACGTCGGTGGGCATCAATGATTGGTCGACATCTCGGACCAACGGCGTCAAATGAAAGCCAATGAGTCCCATATCATGCGTCAATGGCATCCAGCTAAACAGGTGATCCTGTTCTGACATATCACAGCCCGTAATGATTGCCCGGGTGTTTACTATCAAGTTGCGATGGCTCAGCACCACGCCTTTGGGAGTGCTGGTGGATCCAGACGAAAATTGAATGAAGGCAACGTCATCAGGTGAGGGTTGATGGACGGATGCCAAGGTACTTTCAGGAGCTTCGAAGCTTGCGCAAATATATCGCTCTGACAGATCAGCGAACGAATCGTCCAACCCGTTCGCGCTTGCAAAGTCCGTCAACCGAGTATGATTTTCCTGATCTGTATATAAACCCGGTTGCTCAAGTTTTGTCGCGATACGAAACAACTTAAGCCGATGCTCGGCACTGTTGCCACCTGATAGAGGCACGGCAGTTATTCCCCCGAGCAAACAGGCCCAGAACGCTTCCAAGAACGCTGCATTATCAGTAGTCTGGATAATCAACTGAGTGCCCGCTTTCAAGCCGCAAACCTGAAACTGCGCTAGGCGTCGCTTCGCCCTTTCCAGCATGTTGCTATAAGCAATCCGCTGATGCTGATCTTGGCCCTTGATTATGTTTATGCAGCGCGCGCTGCCTGCTCGCTCTAAAAGAACATCAACCAGTGTGATTTCACCCACGGCATTCATACTTTTCTGACTTCCGGCATCATGAAGATACTATGTCTCGCCCTAAGATTGATGTGAGGTTCTATTTCCACAGGCTTGTCGGGTATGTGACGCAACCTGATATGTTTTGCCAATAGCCCCAAGTGCAATTGCATATCGACCAATGAGAAGAACTCACCTATGCAACGTCTGGAACCCAATGAAAAAGGATAGTAGACATCTTTATTACGCTCCTTGATTTGATCATCTGCAAAGCGCTCTGGCAGACACTCATCGGGGCGCTCCCAATATCTGGGGTCTCGGTGCAGCAAATAGGGACATAGAAAAATATCCGCACCCGCTGGCACCTGAACGACTCCTGATTCAAGAGGCAGCTCGTCGTTAGCAGTCGCCTTTCTTGAAAACAACCAGACCGGTGGGTACAGACGCAGAGTTTCGTCAATGAGTTGCCGTGTATAGGGCAAGACCCCAAGGCTTTCGAAATTGGGTGAAACATTCAGTGAATCAACCTCAGTATGAACAGTTGCCTCGATATCGCCATGCTGAGACATCAGATACCATGCCCAGTTGAGTGTGCCTGCTGTAGTTTCATGGCCCGCTACAATGATGGTCATAACCTCGTCGATTAACGCCTTGTCTGACATGGGCAAATGCGTTTCCTTATCCCGTGTTTCCATCAACAAAGACAGAAAATCATGTTCAATACGGGATTCCTCGCGCCGCCTACTCATTATATTTGCCACGTGCTTTGTCAACGCTCTGAAACGCATAGCCAGCTTTAGATCCCGTGTGACATCCTCCACCAGCATCGAGAAGGGATTGTTACCTTCGGATACAATGAGACTATCAAGATCGTCGCTGAACAAAGCTCTTAAAATGACCTCTAGCGCAAGCTCGCTCATCTCCTCAGTCAGGTTGATGCGAGTGCCATCAGCAGCCTTGGTCTGCCAGTCAATCAGTTTGCGTTCATTACATAGAGCCATCATTTGGGCCAGAGAGCCAACGATTTTACGGTGAAATGCCGGTTGGATCATGCGCCGCTGAGAGCGCCAGAAATCGCCGTCACTCACGATAATGCCATTGCCTAACAGCATCTTGACTCGTTCGAAACCGACGCCTTTGGTGTAGTTCCGATGATTGCCTACCAGGACATGACGGACAAGCTCAGGGCTGTTAAGCACAAAGGCTGGGGCCTTCCTCTGAACCGGACTCACGACCACAATGTCGCCAAACTGCTCACGCCATTGCCCAAGTTTAACGAAGGACTCGTCATCGACATTGATATCGAAAGGTTCCGACGGCCCCTTTGCGTGGTTAGACAAACTGGATAGATGAGACACTAAGTAGGCCTAAGCTGGGGTGTGACAATGATTGCGACTACATTAAGAAATTCTCACACAGTATATCATTGGCCCCTTTGGCATTGTTTCAACACAGCATTGGGAATAGCCGAAAAACCATAGAGCCGACTTCGAGACACCAGTGATGAATTTAAAAAGACTGCGCCGCCGCCTCGGAGCAAAAATAATCCCGCCTATTGTCTGGGGCCTGATTCGTCTCATATGGAAAACATGCCGCATTGAGATTGTCTTGAACAGTGAAAATGTGACGGCATTACTCGACCAGAAAACTCAGTTCATTCCGTGCTACTGGCACCAGCAACAAATATTCTGTGTGCGCTACCTATTGGATGTGGCGAAATCAGATCCTCGCCTAAAACTCGGCTATCTAATTAGTCCCTCCGCTGATGGTGACATCGCAACGAGTATGTTTGGCAACGAGGGTGTGCACATAATTCGTGGCTCAGCCACTAGAGGCGGCGCGCAGGCTTTGCGTGAGATTTATCTGCGTATCAAGAAAGACGGAATATCCCCCATCGTGACCCCAGATGGTCCAACAGGGCCGATTTATGAATGCAAACCAGGCGTTGCCATGTTGGCTCAGCTCAGCAGAGTACCCCTACTTCCTATGGCCTACTCAGCCTCGAGCACCTGGCAACTAAAATCATGGGATCGCTTTATGTTACCGCGCCCGTTTGCACGTATTGTAATTGGAATTGGGAAGCCACTTCATGTAAACAGGGAGGACGCACAGGACGAATTTGCCGCTGTCTGTGTTGAAATGAACCTGCGCCTAAACGAAATATCAGCGGCATGCTCGAAAAAAACTGAACTAACCTCGTAAATATCTTTACATGTAACCTAGGTAATAACGGTAACAAAAAATGTAAGGTTTCTTGACCTCCACTACTGATCGTACGACAAACTTTTAATGTTAAAAAAAATTCTGATTACAACGGTACTTAGTGCATTTTGGCTCACAGCAGCTGCTGCGGACACTAAAGTGAGTTTCATCAACGACTGGAAATGGGAAGGACCAGCAGCACCTCTGTTATTAGCGCTTGATCAAAACTTCTTTGCCGAAGAATCGCTGGATGTCACTCTGGAGATCGGCAAAGGTTCACTCGATGCACTCCCCAAAGTGGCGTCAGGAGAATTTGACTTCGGATCCGCCGATATAAACTCGCTCATCACGTGGCGTGACAAAAACCCTGATGTCGACATGAAAGCCGTTTACATTATCTACAACTCCCCGCCTTTCGCCGTGATAGGCAGGCCCTCCTTAGGGGTTACTGGCCCGCAGGATCTAGAAGGGCACACACTGGGAGCACCTGCGTTTGACGGGGCCTACGCTCAATGGCCTGCCTTCGTTCGCGCTACCGGGATACTAGAGAATCGCGTCACAATCCAAGACGTCGGTTTTCCAGTGCGTGAAACTATGCTGGCATCCGGTGAAGTAGATGCAATAACCGGATTTTCGTTTACTTCCTACATCGGCTTGCAAAAAGCCGGAGTCCCTAAAAGTGATATCTCGTTGATGCTGATGAGTGATTTTGGACTCGACCTTTACGGCAACGCGATTATCGTAAATCCTGAATTCGCCGAGAACAATCCGGGTGCAGTGCGAGCCTTTTTGCGCGCCACAGTGAGAGGCTACAAATCTACAATTGCAAACCCCACAGCTGCCATTGAACACGTGCTTTCTCGCAATGAGAATAGCGATCGCGAAACAGAATTGAAACGACTTATCATGGCTATCGGCCACCACATTGTTACTGACGAAGTGCGCAATTCAGGTTTAGGAGATGTTATAGATTCACGATTGGAAAAATCCATTGATCAATTAGCGGAGATGCACAAGTTCGCATCTAAACCCAAAGCATCGGACGTATTCGATGATCGCTACCTGCCAGCATCAGCGTTTCGGCGTTTGGACACGCCTTAGAAACGGACTTTAGAGACTCTGAACCTTAGTACTTGATCAGATACGGAGGCTCTAACCAGTATTCTTCCAAATTTTTACCCATACCGACACGATCCACTACTGCGAACAGCCCGTTGCCTTCAACAGGTGTGAGTACACCGTGCCAAGTGTTGCGATGGTAATTAACCCCTTGATATCCGTTACTTAGAAATACGGTGGGGACTCCCGGCGTACCGTTGTGATCTTCAGCAACAATGACTAGAAATGGTAGTTCTGACAACGGTATGAAAGCTTGGCTGCCTTTCGGGTGTCGTTCCAACATTGCAAGCGTTAATGGTGATGTATACGGTTTAGCGTGAAAAACGCTGATCCCTGCTTCCCCGTCTGCAAAATCCAGTTGAGCTATATCGCTGTACCTCGCGCAATTCCCTTGATTGATCATCACTGTCGGTTCATCTTGAATCTGAAGGATGTCACCGAATGGTTGAAAAGCGATCTCTTCTAACGACTGCACGGTAAGTATTTGATTTTTCATATAGATTGAAATTGAAAAGCTGTATTACCGCAACTAGCGGTACTAGATCTAAGGTACGGCCACGAATATATCCCGATTTTCGTCGTATTCCTTGCTCGACTATCCATACGGGTAATTGACCCTAGCCCTAATTTACGTAAGATCATGAAATCGTTTACAGTTTTATGGAATAGAGACTTTCTTGATGGAAATTTTATTAGTCGAAGATCATCGACTGGTCGCAGATGCAATGCAGGTCATGCTCATGGAAATCAATCCGTCTTCGAACGTTACTGCGTGCTACTCAACTCAACATGCACTTTCCCTTATGGATACAGGCGGAAAATTTGATCTGGTACTTACTGATCTATTAATGCCAGGCATTGATGGGATTGGATTACTCAGAGGTATCAAAAATCGTAACAAATCCGTACCGGTTGTCATCATTACCGGCTCTGACGCCGACGCCCATGTTCGATCTGCCATCGAAAACGGGGCATCTGGCTTTATCTTCAAAACCCGACCTGCAGCAGAATTAATTGCTGGTTTAAAAATCGTGGCTGATGGAGGCACGTTTTTTCCAGAGCGCTTTAACAATCTCAGTCAATCGTCTCTTCCGACGGACAGCCCCAGTCAGACAACGCCAGTTTTTCAAAAAATACAGCCGGGTCGCAAACAACTAAACGTATTGCAGCTTATGGCTGACGGAAATTCGAACAAACAAATTTCTCAGATTGTTGGAATTACCGAAGCTACGGTCAAGTACCACACTTCGCAACTATTCAAACAACTAGACGTCAAGAACCGCACCTCGTGTGTTCGAGAAGCACAGAGGCGCGGTTTAATCAACAAATTTGATGATCTGTCTGGACAATGATGCAGATGCCGGCGTTTAGCTGGGGTGTCCATTATCTAGAGCCCCAGAAAGCCGCATAGAAAGCACTCTATAAACGAGTAAAGAGACTGCAGCTACAGCCCACTTGACTGCTAGATCTCCAGTCGCCCATTGCATCCATGGAAGGCCTGTTCCAACGAAGGCTATCCCAAAAAATAACACGGTATCAACGATAGAACTGATTCCTGTGGATACACTAGGCGCTATCCACCACCTGCCAACACGAAGTCTATCGAAGATGGATACGTCGAGTAGTTGAGCAATTAAAAATGCGGTACCAGATGCAATGGCAATTCTTGTGTCAATGGATTCTACGGATATGGACAAGGCAACACCGATAGCGAATCCGACGTACACAACTTTTCGAGCTGTGGTGGCTCCATAGAATCGGTTTACGAGATCATTAACGAGAAAAGCCAATGGATAGGTTATAGCCCCCCAAACCAACCAGTCATTAATAGGGATGGCAACCAGATAATTAGACGCACCCACAACCACGGCCATTGCAATAACGGCCCACCAAGGAAAAGGTTTACTCAAAGGAACTGCTCCAAATTCGATTATTATAACTTACTCAAGGTTTGAACAAGCAACTACTAGTTCAGCTTGAATGACAGTGGCACTGGAAAAGATCTAGCAGACACATCATCAGGTGGAACAGGCATTGGAGATGCCTTGGTTAAGGTGTTCAAGGCTGCTTTATCAAGCAGCGAAGCACCAGACGACTTAAGCACACGTGTATTGATAACAAGTCCGTTGTCATCAATTGTGAACTCTGCCAAAACCACCCCTGTCAGTTTACGCCTCAGCGCTCTTTTAGGGTATGCGTGGAAGTCAATAATCCAGGCCTGCAATTGACTCCGATAGTTTTCCACACCTGCCGCTGATTCAGAATCTGCAGTCTGCCCACGTTGCGAGACCGCATCCTTGGTGTCAGGCATCAGTCCCGACGCGTTTGTGTCAGAAACTGGCTCTGGCTCTGGTTCTGGTTCTGGTTCTGGTTCTGGTTCTGGCTCTGGCTCTGGCTCTGGCTCTGGCTCTGGCTCTGGCTCTGGCTCTGGCTCTGGCTCTGGCTCTGGCTCTGGCTCTGGCTCTGGCTCTGGCTCTGGCTCTGGCTCTGGCTCTGGCTCTGTCGCCTTACCTGTGGATAGGGCAACGACAAATCTCGTTTCACCAGACTCAGTGCCCGGCGGGCTGATTGACTCAATAAACAACCACCCACAGATGAGAAACGCGTAGATGCTTAATGCACCTAATACTGCAACTACCCAATCACGCCGAATCATGAAGATTCACGACAAACACAACTGGGTCACGGTGACTCGACTATCAAGGTAACCTCCGAAAACCCTGACTCTCTCAATTGCTCAGTCAAAGACAACAGTTGCTCGGCGGCCAGTCTGGAATCCGGTTTTATCGCAATATTACTAGACGCACTTTTTTTAGTTTCCAGCAAGGAATCCAAAGCCTGTGGATCAATACTCTGCCCCTCCACGCTCAACTCCCCATCAAGTGTCATGACAATGACTATGAGATCACCTTCAATCATCGACGTCTCATCCATTTCAGCAGCCTGGA
The DNA here is from genome assembly GCA_047634635.1 of Granulosicoccus sp. Taxonomy (GTDB): domain Bacteria; phylum Pseudomonadota; class Gammaproteobacteria; order Granulosicoccales; family Granulosicoccaceae; genus Granulosicoccus. The sequence goes on from JBLIIE010000090.1 coordinate 14,689, forward strand.
TAGCATCACTTTCACGGAGGGTTCCAGCAAGCATGAAAAAGATCAGCATCAAAAATACAATGTTAATCAACGGAGTCAGATCGATATCAACCACAGCAGGTTTTGAAGGCGATCTAAAATTCATGGAACACCCGAGCCATCCATCACTACTTTTTCGACTCCGGTTATCTTAATACGAGCAATCAGATCCAATAGAGTTTGCACATCAATTTCTTCGCTCACACTAATGATTACCGAATGTAACGGGTTCACGAAGTGCCGAACTGCCAACTCCTCTAGCAACATGGATTCAGGCATCGTTTTTCCATCAAGAACATACCGCTGTGCTGCCTGCAAATAGATTTGACTGGACTCCAGTGGCAAAACCTCGGTCAGATTTCCACCTTCACCCGTAGTGTTCCAGGACACAGTGCGCTCTTTTGAAAAGTTACTAGCCAGCATGAAAAACAAAAGCAGAATAAATACAACATCGATTAGCGGCGTCAGGCTGATTACCGAACGACGCCGAGGTGTTGGCAAGTCCAGATTCACGAGCCTTCGACAGGCTTTTTGTTAATATGGGAGGTGAACACTCGAGTTGTGTAGTCCTCCATCATGTGAGCGCATCGATCAACACGCCGATCAAGCCATTGATGTGCAACCAATACTGGGATGGCTACGATCAAACCGACTGCCGTTGTCAGCAAGGCTTGCCATATCCCTCCTGACAACAATGCTGGGTCAACCTGATTCCCAGCACTTTCAAGCTTCTGGAACGCTTCGATCATACCTAAAACTGTACCCAACAAGCCCAGTAGAGGGCTGAGATTGGCAATCAGTTCCAATGCCCGCATCCAGCCTCGAAGCCGCTCAATGTGGCTCTTTGCAATACGAGTAACTTCCTCACGAACCACCGACTCCTGATGTTCTGCCATTAGTCCCTGCATGGCAGCGTCCATCACTCTGGCAACGGGTTGCCTAGGTACTTTACTTAATGTTTTGGTTGCCTCCTGCCAATGACCACGACGCCAATGACGGAGACTGTCCTCGAGAAATTCGTGGCTACCGATACGCAGCCGCCAGAATTGAAACGTTTTTGCGATGATGAGTGTCAACGCAAAAAAAGACAAAAAAACCAGTATCAAAACAACTGGACCGCCACGATGCAGCAGCATTAGCAACGGCCCCAATCGCTCAAGCAATTCTGTCATGAGAGTCGTCTAAGTGGGTTCAAATGTGAGTCAACCAGTGTTTGGTATCCGGTGCCTGTCCCCATTGGATAGCATTAAGCTCATCACGCATGTTGCGAATGATCGGCCCAGGCTTACCGTCCCCGACCTTGTACTCACGCCCTTCATGAATCAAGGTTCCAACAGCTGCCAGAACTGCAGCCGTTCCGGTCAAGCCTGCTTCGCAGTGAGGTCGTGCTGCGCGTTCAAGTAACTCTTCGATGCTTAACTCACGCTCTGACACTTTCATATTATTGTCTCGAGCTAGCTCTAACAATGATTCTCGAGTCACGCCGTGTAAAAACGAATCATCCAGTGATTTTGTAATCACTTCGTCACCATCCACAAGGATGAAGTTCGCAGCACCTGTTTCCTGCACATTTCCACCTGGGCAAAACAGCACTTGATCTGCATTAGCAGTTTCCCGAGCACGTTCAATATGTTTCAAAGCACTAGCGTAATTTCCTCCACCTTTGACCATGCCATGATCGGGCCCACAACGAACACCCTGATCGTCTAATAGCAGACGCAAACTGGCCTCTCCACCCGAAAAGTAATCTCCCACTGGAGAGAGCAAAATAAATAGTGTTGAGGCGTCTGAACGAGCAGCAGCCTTACCAATGGCAGCTTCTGTACCAATGTGTGTCGGACGAATATACAGCGAGGCTGGGGCATCTGGCACGTCATTTATATAATGAGCGACGCTATTCACAATCATCCGCTCAATTTGGTCTATATCTAAACTTGGAAGACACAGGAGCTTTGTGCTCTGTGCGAAGCGGGTAATATTTTTATCCATACGAAAGATCGCGACGCCCCCATCTGCCTGCCTAAAGGCCTTCAATCCTTCAAAGCAAGTGCTTGCATAATGCAGGACATGAGCGCCGGGGTGCAAAGTCAAGCTATTACTAGCGACCATCTCCTCCTTGCTCCAACCGCCCTTGTAGTGGCATATCGCCATTTGAGGCAAGAATTGAGTTCCAAATGCGCCAGCCATAGTTATGTCCTCTTCATACCAGTATTTCGCCAGCCAACCAACTGCACGTAACCGGGTTTATTGTGTGTTCAAAAAAATCCGCACGACTACTCTGCTCAATCAACTCACCGCGATTCATAAGTATGACTTCATCGGCAAGGCGTTTGACCTGCCCCATATCATGACTCACGAATACAACGCCAAGTCCGCCTTTTATCGCTTGGCCAAGTTGCTGCTCTATAGCCAATGTCGACGCCGGGTCTACATTCGCTGTCGCCTCATCTAGGAAGAGCATATCAGGCTTCAAAGCCAAAGCACGTGCCAGTGCTAAGCGCTGTTGTTCACCACCTGACAGGCGCTCGGCCGAAACATCGACTAGAGCACTTAATCCAGCGGAATCCAATGCCTGATAGGCTCTGTCCAACGCCACTGAACGCTTCATACCCATTGCACGCAACGCAAATACTACGTTGTTAATCGCGCTGCGGTTCAATAGCACAGGACGCTGTAGCAGAAGACCGACCCGAAAACGCCGATCTTTATCCGGGGGCACATCGCCCCAAAGCACCTCCCCCGCATCTGCTAACGTCAAGGCGCTCAAAGATTTAACCAACAATGATTTACCTGAACCGTTCGGCCCGACTATCGCACTGCAATTTGCCGTGCCAAGTTTGATGTCTGGAATATTCAGTAGCACCCGACCTGCGCGTTCTATTAGAAGCCCTTGGGCTCTAATTGGCCGGACACGATTGTGAGAGCTAGTCATGTCGACTCGCATCTCTGCCGACGGAGTAAGCACCCAATGACTGAACCGCGGCATTCACTAAAATCGCTATTAGTACGAGAACAATTCCCAAGCCTAGCGCCAGTGCCAGATTGCCCTTTGACGTTTCTAAGGCAATGGTTGTGGTCATGACACGCGTGACGTGATTAATATTGCCGCCGACAATAATAACCGCTCCCACCTCAGCAATAGCGCGCCCAAAACCTGCCAGCAACGCTGTCATCAGGCCATGACGACCTTCCCACAACAGGGTTTTGATCAAATCAGTGGAGCGCACGCCAAACAGAGATAATTGCTCCCGATGCTGTCTGTACAGGCCGTGAATGGTCTCCCTGGTCAGCGCAATCAGAATTGGGGTTATGAGAATCGTTTGAGCGATAATCATGGCTGTGGGTGTGTACAAAAGCTGTAACGGCCCCAAGGCGCCCGCATTGGACAGCAGAAGGTAGACCACTAATCCAACAACAACCGGAGGCAGCCCCATAAGTGCAGTAACCAGCGTTAACAAATACGGGCGCAGCCTCGACTGGGTAGTAGCCAACCATGCACCGGCTGGCAGTCCAATTAGAGAAGCCAAGACCACGGCTGTCAAACTAACTTGCAAAGACAGCAGAATGATTTCGCGCAAATCTCCATCAAATGCTGCCAGAAGCTTTAAGGCTTCGAAAAATGCTTCTGAAAAACTCTGCATCAGCTGGATTTAAGCCAAACACCCAGCACAACGAGTTCAACCCAGACATAGGCCCAAAGGAGCAAGGTCACTAGTACTGCGGCAGACCCAAGATCCTTGGCACGGCCGGACAGCTCATGCATGTCTTTCCCGATGCGATCAACCACAGCTTCCAATGCACTATTCAATAACTCCATGATTAACACCAGAACGGTCACGGCTACTAGAAGCGCCCTTTCGACAGCTGACACCTCAATAAAAAACGCCAGAGGCACAAAAATCAGTGCCAGTAAAAGTTCCTGACGAAAGGCTGCCTCATTGGCAAAAGCGGCTTTGAGTCCATTTAACGAGTAAACTCCGGCCATGACAACCCGTTTCAATCCCGTATTTTTCTGCATGCTATATCAGGCTCGTGCGAGTTTTTGTGAATACTAGTTGTGAGGATACCGTGCTGAATGCCGTGCGGGGTCGGCAACAGGATAATGTGGCCAGAAAATTTCGTCAAACACTCGGCATCTTACTGATGTTGGCAGTATTTACGTGCGCCGTATCGGCGTATTCAGCACCAACGGCCGCACAATCCATCGACACATCAAAAACTGAAGCCCCACTTGTCGCCTTGGCGTCAAGTTTCAGATCTGTGTGGCCGGTCCTAATGGAAGCCTATGGGGGTGAACTCGATACCCCCTCACCGCGAACAAGCTTCGCCTCTTCGGGGTTGCTGAGCACACAAATATTGCGAGGTGCACCCTTCGAATTATTTCTATCTGCGGATCAGAGATCCGTTGCTCGAATAATGGAAGCTGGAAAAACGCAGACTGATCCTTTTGCACTGGCCAGTGGGACGCTGTCTCTGGTCACTCTGGCTAATGCAAGCCGCCCAACAGGTGCCGCTCCGACGCTTGAGTGGATAGGAGATTCGATGATAAACGCAAACTCATTGAAAATCGCCATACCGAATCCTCGGCACGCCCCCTATGGGATAGCGGCGCGACAGGCGCTAACCACTGCGGGACTCTGGCCCATTCCAAGCGGTTCGTTACTCAATGCGGAAAACGCATCACAAGCGCTTCAGTATGTTTTGAGTGGAGTAGCATCCATTGCCATTGTTCCAACGACTCTCGTGACACAGATACCTTTCGAAATCAACACCACTACGATTGATCCGAGCAGTTACGAACCGGTCATCCACTACCTTGCCATTTTAGCTCCAGCAGGCGACAACGCGCGCAAGCTTAGCAATTGGCTAATGACGCCCAAAGCGTTGAGTATCATGATGCAATTTGGCCTTTCGAGACCTGAGAAATGAATTCCTTGTCTTTGTCGCCATTTATTGTGTCGTTCAAATTGGCCTTTTGGACCACATTGATTCTGCTGCCAGTTGGCATGTGGATCGGGCGTTGGCTTGCGTATACACGATGTAGTGCTAAACCTTGGATCGAGTCACTTGTTTTACTGCCTTTAGTGCTGCCTCCAACAGTCATTGGCTACTACCTACTCACCGTATTCAGCCCTGATTCGATAACCGGACAATGGGCAATGCAATTGTTTGGGCAACCGCTGGTATTCACATTTCAGGGGTTAGTTGTCGCATCTATTATTGTCAACATTCCTTTTGTAGTTCAACCCATGCAACTCGCCTACGGATCCATGCCCATCGAAATCAGAGAGGCGGCATGGGTGAGCGGACTATCACCCATTGAGACCTGGTGGCACGTTGAACTTCCACAAGTTTGGCCAGGTATACTTGCCAGTGCAACTCTGGTCTTCTCCCATACGCTTGGGGAGTTCGGCGTAGTCCTGTTAGTTGGCGGTAATATCGAAGGTATAACGCGGACTGTGTCTATCGCCATCTATGATCACGTTCAGGCTTTTGAAATGCAAGCTGCCGGTTGGTTTAGCTTAAGTTTGGTGGTGTTCTCGATGGCTGCATTACTCATCGTAAGGTTAAGTGCACATAACGCTGTCGCCTCTAAGAAACACCGATGACAAACTCATTACACAATCAAGCAGACGTTGCTGCCCACAGATTGGACGTTTCATTGCAACAACACAACTTTCCAGCGCTTGATGTAAGGTTGCACTGCAGTGCCGGAGAATTACTAGCACTCGTTGGTCCTTCAGGTAGCGGTAAAACCACAGTACTGAGAAGCATTGCGGGCCTACATACTATTGATTCCGGTTTTGTTAAGTGTGCATCAAAAACATGGTTGGACACTAAAAACAAGGTGAATATTGCGGTTCAGCGTAGACGGATTGGCATGGTGTTTCAGCACTATGCATTGTTCCCCCACAAAACCGCCTTGGAGAATGTTGCCTTAGCCATAAGAGCTAAAAGCACAAAGGAAAAAAGATTGCTTGCAGCAAGCTGGTTAGAACGGACCAACATGACCGGCATGGAGAACCGTCAACCCAGGGAACTGTCAGGGGGGCAACGGCAGAGAGTTGCATTGGCCCGGGCATTAGCAGGAAACCCATCAGTTCTGTTGCTTGACGAGCCGTTTTCTGCCGTTGATCAGCAAACTAGGCGGAAGCTGTATAGAGAGCTAGCCAAGTTGCGAGCGGGCTTGGAAATTCCTATGATTTTGGTCACTCATGATGTTTTAGAAGTGCAACAACTGGCCGATAGTCTATGCCTAATTCACAAGGGCCAAACCCTACAACAAGGTACAGTTCACGATGTAATAACGAAACCAAATAGCAAAAATATAGCGAAGTTACTTGGTCATCAGAACCTGTTTACCGCAACCGTCGCAAGCCTTCATCCAAACCTGAGCGTCTTCAAACTTAGCGAGACAGGATATTTAAACGGCCCTGTTGTAAATCTGCCAAAAGGCGCAACGGTCACCTTGTTAATCGCGCCGAGCGCTATCTCTTTCGTTGTCAGTGATCTAACTGAATCAAACCCTCCAAATTTGCTGAAAGGCACTGTCAGGGATGCGGTTAGCATGGGAGATGAATGGTCAATAACCGTCCATTTAGATGCAATAACAAAATCACTTCGCTTTCGGGTTCCCATTCATACCGTCAGTCTGGAGCAAATGAGGCCAGGCAATCCGATTAGTGTTAATGTTAGGTTGTCCGGGATATATGTCATTGACGAGTCTGGCAATGCTGTTATCGACTAAAAACTAGTGGATTCCATCCAATTTCAACGACACAGCCATTAATATTATGTTGACTCAGCTCTTGCCTGGAACACGCCGCTCCTTTAGCGACCTAAGCGAACAGGAAGTGCTAGGCCTTGCTATTTCGTCTGAAGAAGACGACATGCGCATCTATCAGGCTTATGCCGATGGGCTTAAAGAGAACTATCCAGATTCAGCCGGATTATTCGAGGCCATGGCTGAAGAGGAAAATGGTCATAGAATCCAACTCATTGCACTTCACAAAAAAAGGTTTGGAGACAAAATACCGTTAATACGTAGGGAACACGTTCGCGGGTATTACGAAAGAAAACCCGATTGGTTAGTACGCCCGCTATCAATAGATAAGACGCGAGCAATGGCCCAACAGATGGAGTCTCAAGCAGAGCGATTTTATAGAGTTGCCGTGACTAAGGCGTCTGATGCCGACACTAGAAAATTGTTGGGGGATCTTGCATATGCTGAAGCACGACACAGAGAACGTGCAGCCAATCTTCAACGAGAACTAATACCAGATGACATTCGTCTCAAAGAAAACGAAACTGAGAGCAAACGGTTTTTACTAACCTACGTTCAACCCGGACTAGCAGGCCTCATGGATGGCTCAATATCTACGCTGGCCCCAATTTTTGCTGCCGCATTTGCAACCGGCAATACCTGGAATACGTTTTTAATAGGACTTTCGGCCTCAGTGGGGGCCGGAATCTCGATGGGCTTCACAGAGGCTGCCCACGATGACGGAGTACTCAGTGGCCGCGGTTCTCCATGGAAGCGAGGGTTAGCGTCAGGAATTATGACGACGATAGGTGGCCTGGGCCACACACTACCGTATTTAATTCCTGATTTTAAAACTGCTACAGCTGTCGCTATCGTTATTGTTTTTGTAGAGCTGTGGGCAATAACCTGGATTCAGCATAAATATATGGAGACCCCGTGGGGGCGAGCCATGTTCCAGGTATTACTGGGCGGCTCGCTGGTTCTCGCTGCGGGCATTCTTATTGGCGTGGCGTAAAATCAGTCTAG
>JBLIIE010000091.1:0-21920 GCA_047634635.1 Granulosicoccus sp.
CTGGAATTTGTAGGGTACTGACGTTACCTAAACCCAAAACCAATCCTTGCACCTTATTGGCTGTGGGCTCATCCCACATTAATTCTTCAACAAACTGCACACCTAACTGCTGTTTTTTCAACTGAATAGAAAGCCTCTCTGCCGATAGTGGCTTCTTTAGGTTTACGACCAAACTCAAGCTTCCGCCCGTATCTCGAGGAGGGTGAAGTAATTCGATTTCCTCCAACGCTTCGAGTAAAGCATGGCGTCTTTGTGTATAGATATGACGAGCACGTTGAAGATGCTTGGCCAATGATCCATTGTTTAGTATTTCAGCTACTGCAGCCTGCGCCAGAGTGTTACTGCCACCTCCTAGCGCTTTCAAGCATTGTTGGCTGCGTGCAACATGTGATTTCGGCACCACTAACCACGCGATACGCACGGCGGGGAATATCAGTTTAGAAAAGGTTCCCGCGTGCAGAACAATAGAGCCCTCCCTCCTGCGTGTTGATGCTAATGCCGGTCGTGCTTGTGATACATCACGAAATTCACTGTCATAGTCATCTTCAAATATGACAGCGTTGTGTTTCTCAGCGTACTCGAGAATCTGCCGACGTCGATCAGGTGCAAGAGCTACTCCAGTAGGGTATTGAAAGCATGGAGTTAGATAAATGATCGCAGGAGTTTTGCGCTTGGCAGACAGATTCAAGTCTGCACCGTTAGTATCAACCGATATTGGGCTCAACGTTAAACCCATCATCCTAAATGCGTCGACTGCACCAGGATACCCGGGCGTTTCAACCCATGCATAATCGTCGTGATTGGCATACATAATTGCTGCCAATGCCAAACTTTGACGGGTGCTACTAGTGACTATGATTTGCTGTGGATCAACAGACAGAGAGCGATAAATAGCGAGAAAACGCGCAATAGCTATTTGCAGTTGTGGAAGAGCACTCTCACTGTAACCCAGATGTTCCGCGGGTAGTCTCGTAGCTGCCATCATAGCCTTACGCCATGCGTCAACTGGAAACAGTGAGGCATCAGGAACACCCGGCGCAAGCGCAGAATTACTTCGTGATAGTGCTACACAGCTTGCACTTCGTTTCGACAAAACTCCGCAAACATCGGAGTCACCAGCGTAGCTCGCCTTGTCCGCTACTGGCACGCAGTGAGTAACCTGTGTACCACGTCTACCGTCAGTCATTATTAATCTTTCATCTTGCAGCTGGGTATAAACCGCTATGACAGTATTGCGTCCCACACTTAACAGCTGCGACAACAATCTGCTCGATGGCAATACCTGCCCATCCACCAATTCACCGTGAGTGATAGCTTCATAAAGCGACAGGTACAGTTGGCGCACTTTGGACAACTCATGAGGCCACTGAGGCCTCAAACGACACACCCACTCTGGAGTGCTCAGTACATCAAGGGTGCTGGTCATGACTAATTTCAGCTGATTAGATTATTGGTTCTATTAAATATACATTTTTATACCTATTCAAAGTTCCATAAAATATTAATACTGGGATCTGAGTTCAACCAATTGAAGACACAGACATCCATGAAACAAGAATCTGCGGCTTTACCTGCCAAAGGTGATAAACGACGAGTTAGGCAGTCTGCGAATCGAGCAGCCTACGACCAAGAATCCCTTTACCAAGTGTTAGACGCTGCGTCCATTGGTCACGTATCGTTTATTCACGAGGGTTGGCCACAGTCAATTCCCACAGCAATTGCACGCATTGATCAACATTTGTATTTGCACGGTAGCCGAAGCAGCCGCCTTTATATGGTACTTGCTGCCGGCGACAGGGTATGTGTGTCAGTGTGCCTGGTGGATGGTCTTGTAAAATCTCGGTCCGCTTTTCACTGCTCTATGAACTATCGGAGTGCGGTTGTTTTCGGATGCGGTGAAGTGGTCACTGGCGATGAAAAAATACCTTTACTGAATACTTTCACAGAGCAACTCATTCCGGGCACTGCCAATGACTATCGACCGATGCTATCCAAGGAAATCAAAGCAACAGAGCTCATTCGGATACCGCTAAATGAGACATCAGTCAAAATTAGAACCGGAGATCCTATCGATGATAACGAGGATATAGCACTGGATCACTGGGCCGGCATCATTCCTCTGACAACGACTGTAGGTGTACCTATTGCCTCAGCAAACCTACCTGCATCCGTTACTCCCAAGGATGAGCTATTACGGGCTTTGACAAACTACTAGGCTTCTGCAGTCGCACAACGCCATCAAGCTTCTTTCTACGTGAGAAAACTCAGATATTTTAACCGTGTTCTGCACCTGCATTAAGCTCTCGGGTTAACAAGGCCTCGACTGCATCTTGTGGGTCGACGCCTTCAACCACGATGCGGTAAATCTGCTCAATAATGGGCATACGAACATTCAAACGTTGAGCCTGTTCATATACGGCGCGCGCCGCACCGATACCTTCGACAACCTGTCCAATCTCTTGCGCAGCTTGCTCAATACTTTTACCTGCGGCCAACGCCAAGCCCATTCGTCTATTACGAGACTGATTGTCGGTACACGTCAGAACCAAATCACCCATACCTGCAAGTCCGATAAAGGTTTTTTCGCTGGCTCCCATGGCAACGCCAAGTCGAGATAGTTCGCGTAATCCTCGGTTGATGAGAGCTATGCGAGCGTTAGCACCAAAGCCAAGGCCATCTGAAAGTCCCGCGCCAATAGCCATTGCGTTCTTGACTGCACCGCCGATTTCAACGCCTACGATGTCTTGAGATGTATAGGCAATAAACATTTTAGATCTGAGTAAGCCTGCTAATTGAGACGACCAACGTTCATTAGAGCCAGCCACAGTGATAGCGGTCGGTAATCCAGCACCCACTTCTAAAGCGAACGTTGGGCCAGAAACAACGGCATAGTCCTCACATTCAGGAAGAAGCTCTTGAACCAACTGATGAGGTAAAACACCCGTAGATAGCTCAAAGCCTTTAGTTGCCCAACATAACTTGATGGATGATAGGCGGTCACCCAATATACTTTTTAGCTGTAATAAAACAGCTCGAAACGCATGACTTGGTACCGATATCAGAATGAAATCCACTGACTGTAAAGCGTGATCTAGATCCGTACTGATTTCCAGATTAGACGGAAACTCACTACCAGGAAGATACCTTTCATTGACTTGTGCTTTGTTCATTTCCTGCATCTGTGCAATATCGCGTCCCCACAATACAACTGGATTACCAGCTCGTGCCAGTTGGATGGCTAATGCCGTTCCCCAGGAACCTGCACCGATCACCAAAAAACGTTCTGACTTCATTTCGTCACTGTTTGCTTGCATCATGAATCCTCGCTGGCTGACTTCAACGCACCGGTTTGCACTGCCCACTGTCGAGCATAATACCCATTATGAGCAATTAGCTCCGTATGCCTCCCCTGCTCAACTATTGAACCGTGTTGAAGCACAACAATCTGATCAGCAGACACAATGGTGCTTAGTCGATGAGCCACCACGAGAACCGTGCGGTTGCGCGAGATTATCGACAAAGACCGTTGAATCGCTGCTTCTGTTTCGTTGTCCACAGCGCTAGTTGCTTCATCCAATATCAATATAGGTGGGTCTTTCAAAATAGCTCGAGCCAACGACAATCGCTGTCTCTGCCCACCTGATAGCTTAATTCCTCGTTCACCGACCCGCGTTTGAAAGCCCAAGGGGAGTTCTTCTATAAATTCGATTGCATCAGCAGCAGTTGCAGCATTGCGCACAGCATCGTCAGAAGCACTGGGATTTCCGTAAGCGATGTTGTCCCATACGCTTCCCTCAAAAAGAAAAACATCCTGACTAACCAAGCCTACCGTTTGTCGTAATGAATGCAAAGAGAGTGAATCAATGGCTGTGTCATCAATTCTGATAACGCCTGCATCCACGGGATAGAATCGTAGCAGCAATTTTATTATTGTTGATTTGCCGGACCCAGTAGTGCCTACCAAGGCAGTCGTTGAACCTGTCGCAATATTCAAAGACAACTTATCGATTCCAGACTGCGAATCCGAATAACGAAAGCTAACATTATCAAAAACGATTGAACCGGGATTTGTGAGAGACAGTACTTGACTGCCCGTATCACAAACATCTGTTTCAGTATCTATCAACGTCAGTATGCGACGCGTACTAGCCATGGCACGCTCATACAAATCAACTGTTTGAGCAAGCCGGGTTAAAGGCCAGAGCAAACGCTGTGTGAGAAATACCAACATGCCGTAAGCACCAACGTTCAGACTACCATCTAGGGCTTTAAACCCACCCAAGATGAAGGTAGCCAAAAAACCGGCCAGTATAGCCATACGTATTAATGGAACAAAAGCGGAACTGACATTAATTGCTTTACGGTTAGCATGCACGTAGTTATCGCTTGCCTCTCTAAGGCGAAGACTCTCACGTGACTCAGCAGTAAACGACTTAATTGTAGCCATACCGCCGATGTTGTTACTTAAACGATTGGATAGATCCCCCACCCGACTGCGCACATCTGCATATAGCGGTGTGGCTTTACGCATGTAGAAGAACGCACCCCAGATAATGACAGGTATGGGCGATATAGCTAGGACTGCAATTGACGGTGAGATTATGAAGAATACAGTTCCTACCAACGTGACACTGACGAATACTTGAAGGATATCGTTGGCGCCACCATCCAGAAACCTTTCTAGCTGATTTACATCATCATTTAATATCGATGTGAGTTCCCCTGTACTCCTGGATTCAAAAAACCCCATGTCTTGCCGCTGCACTTGGTCGTATGCATCTTGGCGTAAGTCTGCTTGTAAGTCTTGGGCAAGGTTACGCCAGAGAATTAGATACAGGTATTCGAATAAGGACTCACCAGCCCATATAAGAAAGGTAAGAAAACCCAACATTAGAATCTGTGCCTGTGGTGTCTGAAACCCGAAGCCTGCCAGAAAGCTGGCTTCTTGATTGACAACAACATCAATAGCTACACCTATAAGTATCTCCGGCATAACGTCAAAGAATGTATTCAGTGCAGAGCAGATGCTAGCCAGAATAATTCTTTGGCGATATCCCTTGGCATACCTTAGTAGATGTACCAAAGCACTAAAACTACTTCCTACATCAGTCATATTAATTTGCCGCTCGCAGAACCAAAAAAAGGCCCGATCTGCGAGAGCATCGGACCTTCTTCAAAACGATTCAATACATCACATGCGAATCGTTTACTTACAGCATCCTACCTACTCACCGCGTTCAACAAACTCGATGATAGCCATTGGTGCATTATCTCCAGGACGCATTCCACACTTCAAAATCCGTGTGTAACCGCCTGGCCTGTTAGCAAATCGGGGACCAATCTCAGTAAATAATTTACCGACGCCTGCTTTATCACGTAGCCGATCAAAAGCTTGACGACGCTTTGCAACGGTATCCTGTTTTGCGTTGGTCACCATCGGTTCAATAACACCACGCAGCTCTTTTGCCTTTGGAACAGTAGTCTTGATAGACCCGTGCTCGATCAGGGAAGCTGCCATGTTACGGAACATAGCCTTTCGATGACTGGAATTTCGGTTGAGCTTGCGCCCGCTCTTACGATGTCTCATGTTCTTTTCTCTTCCTAACCTACTTGGCCATCTCGCGCTGCTTTTGCAGCTCGGGTGGCGGCCAGTTTTCCAGGCGCATACCTAGTGACAGTGCCTGCTGCGCCAGAACATCCTTGATTTCGGTCAAAGACTTCTTACCCAGGTTAGGCGTTTTCAGTAATTCCACTTCGGTGCGCTGAATCAGATCACCAATGTAGTAAATATTTTCCGCTTTTAGGCAGTTTGCTGAACGAACAGTAAGTTCCAGATCATCAACTGGACGAAGAAGGATAGGATCAATGTCTGATGCCTGTTCTTCTTCTGGTGTAGCTGTTTCGGCCTTAAGATCAACAAACACTGACAACTGCTCTTGAAGAATAGTAGCCGCCTTTCTAATGGCCTCTTCAGGATCGATAGTGCCGTTAGTTTCTAGGTCAACGATTAACTTGTCTAAATCCGTTCGCTGTTCAACCCGTGCGCTTTCAACATTGTAAGCCACTTTGTGAACAGGACTAAAGGATGAATCAATTTGCAAAGTACCGATTGGACGACTTTCGCCTTCTTCAAGCGTGCGATGTGACGCAGGTTCATAACCGCGACCAACGCGAGCCCGAAGTGTCATGTTCAAATTAGTGTTACCAGTGAGGTGACATATGACGTGATCAGGGTTAATGATTTCGATATCGTGATCAAGCGTAATATCACCAGCAGTGACTACGCAAGGACCCTGCTTTACCAGTTTCAGATTCGCTTCGTCCTTAGCATGCATCACAATTGACACACCCTTAAGGTTTAATAAAATATCCAGTACATCCTCTTGCACACCTTCCATAGTGGTGTACTCGTGGAGCACGCCTTCGATTTCTGCTTCGTAGAAAGCAGCACCCGGCATAGACGACAATAAAATACGGCGTAACGCGTTACCCAACGTATGGCCAAACCCACGCTCTAACGGCTCAAGCGTAACTTTCGCATGATTAGCGTTAGAAGCCGAGACATCTACAATACGTGGTTTCAAGAATTCAGTTTGCATAGCATTCAACGTAATTCAACCTCTTAATGTTAGCGGGACAGCAAGTGCTGTCCCACCCTAAAGCTATAAACAAGCAATCGCAGATCGCGAATTACTTCGAATACAGCTCCACAACCAGAGATTCATTAATCTCGGCCGGCAGATCAGCACGATCTGGAACAGTTTTGAAAGTGCCTTCAAATTTCTTGGCGTCTACTTCGATCCAACCCGGCACACCGCGTTGCTGAGCTAATTCAAGAGCATCTGAGATACGAGCCTGTTTGCGGGCCTTCTCACGAATTGACACAACTTGATTAGGCTGGATTTGGTAAGACGCAATGTTCACGATCTTGCCGTCTACCATAATCGACTTGTGAGATACCAACTGTCGAGATTCTGCTCGTGTTGAGCCAAAACCCATTCGGTAAACTACATTGTCAAGTCGCTGCTCTAGCATAGACAACAGGTTCTCTCCTGTTGACCCTTTCTTAGCAGCCGCTGCCTTGTAGTAGTTCCGGAATTGCTTCTCCAACACACCATACATTCGGCGTACTTTCTGCTTCTCTCGCAACTGTATAGCATAGTCAGATGGACGACCGCGCTTGGCGCCCTGCATGCCAGGAGGTGTTTCGAGATTACACTTCGACTCAAGTGGACGTATACCTGACTTAAGGTACAGGTCTGTGCCTTCACGGCGGCTTAGTTTGCACGTTGGACCGGTATATCTAGCCACGGTTCATACTCCCTATACAGTTCTTTTGATTTTGCAAGTTCATCTCACACACGGCGCTTTTTCGGCGGACGGCAACCGTTGTGAGGGATTGGTGTGACGTCAAGGATGCTACTGATCTTGAAGCCGACGTTATTCAGTGAACGAACCGCTGAATCACGACCAGGACCTGGGCCCTTAACGTGTACGTCGATGTTCTTCAGACCATATTCCTTGGCCGCCTCACCTGCACGCTCTGCGGCAACCTGTGCTGCGAACGGTGTGCTCTTGCGCGATCCACGAAAACCTGAGCCACCCGCAGTGGCCCACGACAGGGCATTGCCCTGACGATCAGTTATCATAACAATAGTATTGTTGAACGATGCATGAATGTGCGCAATACCGTCAGTGACGGTACGACGAACTTTCTTTTTAGTGCTACTAGCTGCCATAACTATCTCTATTAACGCTTGAGTGGTCGACGCGGACCTTTGCGCGTACGCGCATTAGTCTTCGTACGTTGACCACGAAGGGGTAAGCCCCGACGATGGCGAATTCCACGGTAACAACCGAGGTCCATCAGACGCTTTATATTCATCGAGACATCGCGACGTAAATCGCCCTCGACTGTAAATTTTCCAACTTCCGTACGAAGGCTCTCAATCTCAACTTCTGAAAGATTTCGAACCTTGACTTCGGGTGAAACATTTGCAGCATCACAAATCTGATACGCGCGTGTCCGACCGATGCCGAAAATTGCTGTTAATGCGATCCAAGTATGCTTTTGGACCGGAATGTTAATGCCGGCAATACGTGCCATGCTTATCTCCGCCTATGTTTCTTTGACTAGCCCTGACGCTGTTTATGCCGGGCGTCTGAATTACAAATGACGCGTACTACGCCTTTGCGTTTGACAACCTTGCAATTACGACAGATCTTCTTGACTGATGCTCTAACTTTCATACGTACTCTCCAAAAAAAGGTGAATTCCAACAGGCAAACGCTAACGTGCGCCTTTTGGAGCTCCCTTTGTGCCTTGCTTCTTCATTAAGCCCTCGTACTGATGGCTCATCATGTGTGCTTGTGCCTGACCAACAAAATCCATGACCACAACCACGATGATCAACAAAGATGTACCACCAAAGTAGAACGGTACATTCCATAAAAGGATCAGGAATTCAGGCAGCAGGCATACGACCGTGATGTACATTGCTCCGTACAACGTTAAACGGGTTAGTACGCCGTCAATATATCGCGCTGTCTTCTCTCCAGGCCTTATACCAGGAATAAATGCGCCCGACTTCTTCAGATTATCCGCCGTTTCTTTCGCATTGAATACCAGTGCGGTGTAGAAAAAGCAGAAAAAGATTATAGCCGACGCATAAAAAAGAATGTAGACCGGCTGGCCCGGCTGTAAAGTCGACACCAGCGTGTTCAGCCAAGTGTTCGAGTTGCTGGTCGCTATATCGCCTAGTGTAGCCGGAAACAGTATGATACTGGAAGCAAATATTGGAGGTATTACACCTGCCATATTCAATTTGAGGGGCAAATGGCTAGTTTGCGCAGCAAAGGTCTTACGCCCCTGCTGCCGTTTTGCGTAGTTGACAGTAATTCTGCGCTGCCCTCGTTCCACGAAAACAACAAATGCCGTGACGCCAATGATCATTGCAAACAACAAAATTACCACGAAAAAGCTTAATTCACCTGTCCGGGACAACTGAAGTGTTCCACCGATGGCTGCTGGCAGACCCGCTACTATCCCGGTGAAAATCAAAATGGAGATACCATTTCCTATTCCACGCTCTGTAATCTGTTCACCCAACCACATCAGAAACATCGTACCGGTGACTAACGTGATTGCCGCTGTTACTACGAACCCGGGGCCTGTCAAAAAGACGACACTCTGACCATTAGCGCCTTGATTTTGAAGCGCAATCGCAATCCCGATAGCCTGAATCGATGCCAGCAATAGCGTTCCATATCGAGTGTACTTAGTGATGACCCGTCTACCGCTCTCACCTTCCTTACGAAGTTGCTCGAACTGCGGAATCACATGCGTCATTAATTGCATTATGATTGATGCAGAGATATATGGCATCACGCCCAACGCGAACAATGACATACGCGACAAAGCTCCGCCGCCAAACATATTAAGCATGCCCAGAATACCGCTGCTTTGTTGCTGGAACAAATCAGCCATCACGCGGGGATCAACCCCCGGAATGGTGATATGCGAGCCAATGCGGAAAATAATCATAGCGAACAGCACAAACAACAGGCGTGACCGCAGTTCAGACGATCCCCCTATTCCTGTTAACGCCGGTTTATTCTTGTCAGCTGCCATGAATCAATTGCTCTATATAGCTCAGACCTGGAATGTCGAATGACATCCAGGACAAGTTGGCTTTCCTAAGATGCTAGAATTTCTGCAACGCTGCCACCAGCGGCTTCGATTGCTTGTCTAGCCCCTTTTGTGACGCGGCAACCCGTCACAGTGCAGGCACATTTGACTTCACCAGAGAGCATGATTTTAACAGTTTTGGTCTGCAAAGGAACAATACCGGCTGCTATTAAAGCCTCGACTGTAATTTGCCCACCCTCAATTCCATCAAGTTCATGCAAACGAACTTCCGCGTAATGTCTACCCATACGCGAGGTGAAACCGAATTTCGGCAATCTGCGTTGGATAGGCATCTGCCCACCCTCGAAGCCTACCTTAGCCCAACCACCTGAACGTGACTTCTGGCCTTTGTGACCACGGCCACAGGTTTTACCTTTCCCACAACCGATACCACGACCTACACGGTGGGCGTTTTTGCGACTACCAGCAGCAGGCTTAAGATTATTAAGAAGACTCATGACTTAAACTCGTTATTCGCCAGTTAGGCTAGTTGTTCTTCGACGCGCAACATGTAGCACGCCTTATTTATCATGCCGCGGTTTTCAGGTGTATCGATAACCTCAACCGTCTGGTGCATGCGTCTAAGGCCTAGTCCACGAACACAGGCAATGTGATTTTTTAAACGCCCGTTCATGCTACGAACGAGAGTTACCTTGAGAGTCTTAGCACTCATTACTACTCCCCCTTGATTTCAGCAATTGACTTTCCGCGTTTCGCTGCTACCGATTCAGGACTCTGCATAGTGCTGAGGCCGTTAATAGTTGCGCGAACCACGTTAATCGGGTTGTTGGTGCCGATGATCTTGGCAAGAACGTTACGTACGCCAACAGCTTCGAACACTGCTCGCATAGCACCGCCTGCGATGATGCCAGTACCTTCAGATGCAGGTTGCATGTATACACGTGCCGCACCATGTCGTCCCTTCAAAGGATATTGCAAAGTGCCATCGTTTAACGCGACAGATTTCATATCTCTGCGAGCCTTTTCCATAGCCTTCTGGATAGCCAATGGAACTTCACGGGCTTTTCCATAACCTAGCCCAACGCGTCCGTTACCGTCACCTACCACTGTAAGTGCAGTGAAGCCGAATTGTCGACCACCCTTCACTACTTTAGCTACGCGGTTGATCGTGACCAGTTTTTCAATATAACCGTCACTGCTTTGATTGTAATCGTTCTGTGCCATACGTATTTACCGAGCCTAATAGTTTTATAGCCGTCAGGCCGTAATCAGAATTTCAGTCCGCTCTCACGGGCTGCTTCGGCTAATGCTTTCACACGGCCGTGATACTTAAAGCCAGAGCGATCAAAAGCAACTTCGCTTATACCCGCTGCCACAGCTTTTTCCGCAATGCTCCTACCAACCGACGTTGCAGCGTCGACGTTTCCGCCATTCTTCAGCGATCCACGCAGATCCTTGCCAACGCTTGAGGCTGTAGCAACCACAGCCAACCCAGTTTCATCAATAACCTGCGCATAGATATGGCGAGGTGTACGGTGAACCGTTAAACGAGGAACGCAAAGCTCTCGGATTTTTGCCCGTGTACGCTTCGCGCGACGCAGTCGATTTGTTTTCTTATCCATTATCTTTTCGCTCTACTTCTTCTTGGCTTCTTTCATTGCTACATACTCACCCACGTATCTGACACCCTTGCCCTTGTAAGGTTCTGGTGGTCGATAGCTTCGGATATCAGCAGCAACCTGACCAACAACCTGTTTGCTGATACCGCGAACAATCACTTCCGTCTGGCTTGGCGTTTCCACCGTAATGCCAGCAGGAATCGAATGAACCACAGGATGTGAAAATCCCAACGTTAGATTCAGGTTAGCGCCCTGCGCCTGTGCTCTATAACCTACACCGCGCAGTTCAAGCTTCTTTTCGAAACCCTCACTCACACCCACAACGAGGTTATTTAGTAAAGACCGCATCGTTCCAGTCATTGCAACTGACTTTTGATCTGCGCGATGAGTCTTAACGCCTAACACACCATCTTCCAGCTGAGCTGAAACATCGGCATGCAGTGTTATCGATTCTTGTCCTTTTGGTCCCTTTGCACTGACCAATTGACCATTGATAGTGACCTCAACGCCCTTAGGCACTTCGATCGGTTGTTTTGCTACGCGTGACATTCTAGATTCTCCGGGACGGCTGCTTAGCTGACGGAACAGATGAGTTCGCCACCAAAGCCTTTAGCTTTGGCCTGTTTACCTGTCATAACCCCATGCGAAGTTGAGACAACAGCGATTCCTAAACCACCCATTACTTCTGGGATGGTGCCAGCGCCTGTGTACTTCCGAAGACCAGGACGGCTAATGCGCTTGATCTTGTCGATGACCGGCTTGCCATCGAAATATTTTAAAGTAACGGTCATCGTCGGCTTACCCTCTACAGATTCGTGTACGAAACCTGCGATGTAACCCTCATCCTGCAATACCTGAGCAACACTGGATTTCAGTTTTGCTGCGGGCATGGATACCGATACCTTTCGCGCCTGCTGTCCGTTACGAATACGGGTCAGCATGTCGGCTAATGGGTCAGACATACTCATGATAAATTCTCCTACCAACTCGCCTTAACTAAACCAGGAACATCACCGCGCATTGCAGCTTCTCGTAGTTTGTTACGACTTAAACCAAATTTACGATAGACGCCGTGAGGTCTACCTGTGATACGACAACGATTACGTTGACGAGCCGGAGACGAGTCTCGTGGCAATTTTTGTAATGCAGTTACTGCTGCCATCATTTCGTCAAAGGTACTGTCCTCTGACGCAATGGTGTTCTTAATTGCTGCACGCTTTTCAGCGTGCTGCTTAACAAGCTTCGTGCGCTTTGCTTCGCGCGCAATCATTGACTTCTTGGCCATGTCGAAACAGTCCTATTGGCGAAACGGAAAGTTAAACTTCTTTAGTAAGGACAAAGCTTCTGCGTCCGAACCAGCGGAAGTTGTGATGGTGATATCCATCCCGCGAACCGCATCAATCTTGTCGTAATCCACTTCAGGGAAAATGATCTGCTCTTTCACGCCCATGCTGTAGTTACCACGTCCATCAAACGACTTCGGGCTTATACCACGAAAATCTCGTATTCGAGGAATAGCTACCGCAACCAGCCGGTCTAGGAATTCGTACATTCTCTCACGCCGCAGTGTAACTTTCGCACCAATTGGATAACCATCGCGAATTTTAAATCCAGCAATCGATTTCCGAGCGACTGTAACGACGGGTTTTTGACCACTGATTGCAGTCATATCTTTCACTGCGTGCTCAATAACCTTTTTATCACTTAACGCCTCGCCAAGACCCATGTTTATTGTGATCTTTTCGATCCTGGGCACTTGCATAACGCTCTGGTACTTATGCTCCTCCATCATTAAAGGAACAATTCTTTCTCGATAATCTGATATCAGCCTAGCCATGCCTATCAACCGTCCACTACTGAAGAGTCAGAGCGGAAAAAACGTTCTTTCCGGCCGTCGTCGTTGGTTCGATAACCGACACGTCCACCCTTCTTAACAGATGGGTTAAACAGCGCCACGTTCGAAATATGAATTGACAGCTCTTTCTCTTGAATGCCGCCTGGATCACCCATTTGTGGGTTGCCCTTTGCGTGCTTCTTAACGAGATTAATTCCGTCAACAATCACCCGGTCGTCAAGGACGGCTTCCACCTTCCCTCTACGGCCTTTGTCTTTACCTATAAGCACGATGACATCATCGCCTTGCTTTATTCGTTGCATATTCTTTATCTATCCGCGAAGTAAATGACGTGCTCTACAGCACTTCAGGTGCGAGAGAGACTATCTTCATGAATTTCTCATTACGCAACTCTCGCGTAACTGGTCCGAAGATTCGAGTTCCTACTGGCTCAAGTTTCGCATTGAGTATTACCGCCGCATTTGTATCAAAGCGAATGGCAGAGCCATCGCTACGACGAATACCTTTCCGAGTACGCACTACAACTGCGTTGTAAACTTCACCCTTTTTAACTTTGCCACGAGGGATCGCGTCTTTAACGCTCACCTTAATGACATCGCCAACACGCGCGTATCGACGGTGCGAGCCGCCCAGTACCTTTATGCACATTACTCGGCGTGCGCCACTGTTGTCTGCCACATTAAGGACAGTTTGCATTTGAATCATCGGACGCTACTCTTTATCGTGTCACGCATATTAATTTGTATAACAACCGCGGTGCCTTAACCGGCCGCTGAAGTCAGCACCTTGTCCAACGTCCAAGATTTAGTCTTGGATAATGGTCGGCACTCTTTAATCTGAACAGTATCACCAATGTTCAGCTCATTCTTTTCGTCATGTACATGGTACTTCTTACTACGACGCATGTACTTGCCGTATATCGGGTGCTTTATGCGGCGTTCAACTTGAACCGTCGCTGTCTGCTCCATCTTATTACTCGTAACAAGGCCAACCTTAGTACGTGTACTCTTATCGGCCGTTGCTACTTCATTCTGCTCAGTCATAATCAAGCCCCTGCCGACTGTTTCTGATGGATTATTGTCTTGATTCTCGCAATCTGCCTTCGCACACGCTTGAAATTATGCGGTTTAACATCTTGTCCAGAACCACGCTGCATGCGTAAATTGAACTGCTCTTTGAACAAACTAGCCAATTCGGTAGCTAGTTCTTCTACAGACTTCGCAGTCAATTCACTTGTATTTGAGTCAGCCATTACGCTGCAGTCCTCACGACAAATGTGGTTGATATTGGCAACTTGGCTGCCGCCAGAGCGAATGCTTCACGAGCAGTCTCCTCTGTAACGCCTTCCATCTCATAAAGCATTTTGCCAGGCTGAATTTTAGCTACCCAGTACTCCACGTTGCCCTTACCTTTACCCATTCGAACCTCGATTGGCTTTTTGGTTACAGGTGTGTCAGGAAATATCCGGATCCAGATCTTTCCGCCACGCTTTATGTGACGCGTCATGGCACGACGAGCTGATTCGATTTGACGAGCTGTCAAGCGACCGCGGTCAGTAGCTTTCAGGCCGTACTCGCCGAAGCTTACTTTATTACCGTTTAGCGCCAGACCACGGTTACGCCCCGTGTGCTGTTTTCTAAATTTTGTACGTTTTGGTTGAAGCATTGTTCTTTGCTGCTCTGTTTGCTACCCGCAGGCGCCTGGCCCTTATTTACTTGTTGTGCTGGCAACGCTTTTAGAGCGTTTTTCTTCCAGATCAAACACTTCGCCGTGACAAATCCAGACTTTGATACCGATAACACCATAAGTCGTGTGCGCTTCTGCGACGCCGTAATCTATGTCTGCACGTAAAGTGTGCAGCGGTACACGTCCGTCGTGGTACCACTCTCTTCTAGCGATCTCTGCACCATTTAACCGGCCAGAAACTGCGATTTTCACACCCTGAGCGCCAAGGCGCATGGTGTTTGTCAAAACTCGCTTCATAGCCCGTCGGAACATGACGCGACGCTCTAACTGCTGAGCAACACCTTCAGCAACTAATTGAGCATCCAGCTCTGGCTTACGAATTTCAGCAATATTGATTTTAACGTTATTGATGTTGATACCAAGCATCGGCGCTATTACACGACGCAGACGCTCGACATCCTCACCTTTCTTGCCAATTACAATACCCGGCCGAGCCGAATGAATTGTAATGATTATTGACTTGGCAGGTCGCTGAATTTGAATCCGACTCACAGAAGCGTGAGACAGTTCCTTTTTCAAATACTTGCGTATCTTGATGTCATCGTTCAGGTAATTTGCGTAATCCGCATTACCCGCGTACCACGTTGAGTTCCAGTCTTGAGAAATACCAAGACGAATACCAATTGGATGTACTTTTTGACCCATCGTTTAGCTCCTGCCGTCCGAAACGGTCACGGTAATATGACTGGTGCGCTTCAAAATTCGGTTTGCGCGACCTTTTGCACGAGCACGAAGCCTTTTCATTACAGGCCCGGCGTTAACTTGAACTGCTGACACTTTTAGTTCATCGATATCAGCGCCCTCGTTGTGCTCAGCGTTGGCGATCGCGCTGTCAACGAGCTTTTTCATCAAAGCACCCGCTTTCTTCTCACTGAAAGTCAAGACTTCCAATGCACCTTCTACCGGTAACCCACGGATCTGATCCGCTACCAAACGCACTTTCTGTGGAGAAATGCGCGCCATTTTCAGTGTAGATTCAACTTGCATGACTATCTCGATTTCTTGTCGGCAACATGGCCTTTGTAAGTTCTCGTCACGGAGAACTCACCCAGCTTGTGCCCAACCATATTTTCTGAAACCAACACTGGCACATGGACTCGTCCATTGTGTACAGCGATGGTTAAACCCACCATATCTGGAAGGATCATCGAACGACGAGACCAAGTCTTAATAGGTCGCTTACTGTTGGCCGCTCGAGCTTCATCAACCTTTTTAATAAGGTGATAGTCGACGAACGGGCCTTTTTTTAGGGAACGTGGCACGGGTCACTACCTCCTATTTTTTGCTGCGACGACGAACAATCATGCCGTCAGTGCGTTTGTTTGAACGAGTTTTGTAGCCTTTAGTAGGCGTACCCCAAGGACTTACCGGGTGACGACCACCAGAGGTACGACCTTCACCACCACCATGTGGATGGTCAACCGGGTTCATGGCAACACCACGTACCGTAGGTCGAACACCTCTCCATCTGGAGGCACCAGCTTTACCAAGCTTTCTAAGAGCGTGCTCACCATTGCCAACTTCACCAATAGTTGCCCGGCAATCGGTTTGAACTCTGCGCATCTCACCAGACCGAAGCCTTAGCGTTGCGTACATACCTTCGCGAGCAACTAACTGTACAGCGGCACCAGCACTACGGGCTACTTGAGCGCCGCGACCAGGCTTAAGCTCAATCGCGTGAACCGTTGAACCGACAGGCACGTTAGCCAATGGCAAACAATTCCCGACCTTAATCGGAGATTCTCGGCCTGACATCAGAGGAGCACCTACCGCTACACCCTTGGGAGCAAGAATGTATCGACGCTCACCGTCTGCATACTTAAGCAAAGCAATGTGAGCAGTACGGTTTGGATCGTATTCAATACGCTCTACCACCGCAGGAACACCATCTTTGTTCCGCTTAAAATCAATAACACGATAGCGGCGCTTGTGACCACCACCAATGTGCCGAGTCGTGATACGACCCTTATTATTACGACCGCCAGACTTAGAAAGGCTTTCCACTAATGGTTCGTAAGGCCCTTCCTTAGAAAGCTCCTTATTTACAACTCGAACCTGGAAACGCTTTCCGGGTGACGTCGGCTTAGACTTTACCAGAGCCATGATCTAACCCTCTATACCCATGAAGTCGATGTCTTGACCTTCGGCCAGACGAACAATTGCCTTTTTCCAATCAGAGCGCTTGCCCTGCTTGGAACCAAATCTTTTGGATTTTCCTGGCACGTTTACCATTTGTACACCTCGAACTGTAACGTCAAACAGCTTTTCAACTGCCTTACGAACTTCCAGCTTTGTGGCATCAGGCGCGACACGAAAAGTGTGCCGCCCTTCCATCTCTGCAGCAGTTGCAGTTTTTTCAGACACATGCGGCGCCAACAGAATTTGATAAAGTCGCTGATCATTCATGAGAAACGCTCCTCAAGCTGCTTGATTGCAGCTTCCGTCGCTACGATGTGTGGAAATCGAACCAGACTAACCGGGTCAACACCTTCTACATCTAGAACCTGTACATAAGGGATGTTTCGGCTGGCGAGATAAACCGACTCAGAAACGTCATCCATAAGAAACAATACTTTTTCGACACCAAGCTCAGCCATCTTGGCTTTCATCGCTTTTGTCTTGGCCTCCGAAACTACTAAGCTATCAACAACGATAAGTCGACCTTCAGCTGCCGCGTGCGACAGAATTGAACGAATAGCTCCACGGTACATTTTCTTGTTTACTTTTTGCGAGTAGTCGCGGGTCTTCGCTGCGAAAGTCACACCACCACCAGTCCAGATAGGACTTCTTGATGTTCCAGCTCGAGCACGACCAGTACCCTTTTGACGCCAAGGCTTGGCACCACCACCACGCACTTCCGAACGAGTTTTCTGCGCTGCGGTTCCAGCCCTTGCCGCCGCCAGATAGGCGGTTACAATTTGGTGTACAAGGCCTTCGTTGTAATCCACTCCGAATACGGAGTCAGCGACCGATACAGAGCCACCACTGTGAGTTTTTAAATCCATCGTCTTAGTTCTTCGCCTTCTTCGTCTTGACTGCCGGCTTGATGATAACGTCGCCGCCATCGGCCCCGGGCACCGCACCCTTAACGAGTATGACCTCTCGGCCCTCATCGATACGAACCACCATCAGGTTTTGAGTTGTTCTGCGAACAGCACCCATGTGACCTGCCATTTTCTTCCCTTTGAAAACGCGGCCTGGAGTTTGGTTTTGACCGATCGAACCAGGAGCACGATGGGACAAAGAGTTGCCGTGAGTAGCATCCTGCATCTGGAAATTATGACGCTTTACGCCACCTGCAAAACCCTTACCGATACTAGTTCCGGTAACGTCGACCTTTTGGCCAACCTCAAAGAGATCCATACCGACCTCACCACCCACTTCCAATTCCGCTCCAACGTCTCCGTCCAGGCGAAATTCCCATAAGCCACGCCCAGTACCAACACCCGCTTTAGCGAAGTGCCCTGCTTGTGCCTTGCTCAGAAGGTTGGCTTTTTTCTCTCCAGTGGTAATCTGGATACTAGAGTAACCATCTCTCTCAGGCGTCTTACGCGCTGTGATGCGGTTCTTTACCACCTCGATGACGGTCACAGGTGTAGATACACCTGATTCGTCAAATACGCGAGTCATGCCGAGCTTGCGGCCAACTACACCAAGGGTCATCGTTTTCTCCCACACACCATAATATCGAACAGAACAGCACGCACAGTGTGACAGATCGCCAACCCCCATAATAATTCGACATGCTGGCAAGCAGGTCGCTTTTCGGGGTTATCAATACAGCCGAGCCGTGCAGCTCGGAACGAAGAATTACTACCTTAAAAAACAAAAACCTGACGGGTTGACCACATCAGGTAGGCTAGCTGCCCATCATAGCAGTTAAAAGTTCGCATCACCACATCATCTTGAATAAAATTTGATGGTACAGCTATCAATTAAACGTAAGACAGATAAATAGTGAACAGATTCAGAAATATTCGCGCTTTAACTAGGAAAATCAGGCTTCGAAGCACTGTCCATGTGAAACCCACACACTACGGAGACTTTCTGTAGCGTCCAGCTAGCACTATGACTTCAGCAATCAGCAACATTTAAACCAAAACCAGTGATTAGCATCAAGAAGCAGGCTGCGTATTCCCTGCCGATGACGCACTATTCAAGACCTATCATGATTCGGAATGGGGCTATCTGGTGTCTGACGACTCCTGTATTTTCGAGAAAATTTGCCTTGAAGGGTTTCAGTCAGGACTAAGCTGGAAAACAGTTCTTCATCGAAGCACGACTTCCGCACGGCTTTTGATTAATTCAATATCGAACAAGTAGCCGATTATGATGAAAACGACGTAGCTAGACTCTTGCGTTACTATACGTCGATACCTTTCATACCTTCCTGAGTATACCTATCGCCCGCCACTGGCAATATATCGAGCAAACCATCCAGTAACTGCATGTCCGACTCTGAAAAATCAACCTGCAAACTGGCAACGTTTTCTTCTAAATATTTCAACCGCTTTGTGCCCGGTATGGGAACAATATCATCGCCTTTAGCCAGCAGCCACGACAATGCAATTTGAGCAGCTGTACAGCTCTTAGCTTTTGCAAGCTCGATCACCGCATCTACGATTGCTCGGTTAATAACCATATTATCGTCAGTGAAACGTGGCAAATTGCGGCGAAAGTCACCCTCTACAAACTGAGAGGCGTCGTGATAAGAACCTGTGAGAAACCCCCTCCCTAATGGTGAGTAAGGAACAAAACCTACCCCCAATTCACGACAAGTTGGAAGAATTGATTGGGCAGCTCCTCGCGTCCACAAAGAATATTCAGTCTGAACAGCTGTAACTGGGTGGACAGCATGAGCGCGTTTGAGCGTGTTCGCACTTACCTCACATAATCCGATATGACCAATCTTGCCCTCCTGAACGAGAGTGGCAAGAGCTTCCATTGGCTCTTCTATGGGTCTTTTTTCATCTAAACGGTGAATATAATATAAATCGATATGCTCAACGCCTAATCGCTCAAGAGATGCATGACATGCAGATTTCACGTATCCAGCACTGTTGTCAATCGAACGGGCGTACTCGCCAGGCTTTCTGACGATGCCAAATTTAGTAGCAATTGTTAGCTTAGTTTTTGTTGTTTTTATAAATTCATGAATTAACTCCTCATTATGGTGCGACCCGTAAATGTCAGCTGTATCAAGAAAGGTGACACCTAGCTCCACGGCCCGATGCAAAACAGCTAATGATTCTTTATCGTTACGCTCACCATAAAATTCACTCATTCCCATACATCCAAGGCCAAGCCCGGAAACTGCGAGCCCACTACCCAATATTCTTGTTTGCATATCCTTGTATTCTCGCGTCACCAGCCCTAAGCCCACGTTCGGCCAAGCACATTAATCCAGTTACCAAAACAGATTTTGTTGATCAATTCGTCGCCATATCCATGCTCGTACATTGCCCGCACCAACACAGGGAGTCCAGCAGAGTCACCAATTTTTTCTGGCACCTCAGCACCATCAAAATCTGACCCCAGCCCAACGCCATCCTCTCCCACGAATTCCAATAGGTGATCAAGATGTCTCATCATTTGATCGAGCGGAACATCAGGCAACATTTTCCCATCAGATCTCAAGAACGCCGTTGCATAATTAAGCCCCACCATGCCAGAGCTAGCCTTGATTATATTCAACTGCTCGTCAGTCAGGTTTCTAGAATGAGAACTAAGAGAATGAACATTTGAATGGGTTGCCACTAACGGCGCATTGCTATGCTTCGCAACATCCAAGAATCCTTTCCAGTTCAAATGTGACAGGTCAACCAATATACCCAAATTGTCGCAACGCCGAATCAGCTCTACCCCTGACGAAGTCAATCCTGCACCAATATCTGGTGTAGAGGGGAATCGGAACGGCACACCTTCACCAAAAATATTTGACCGACTCCAGACAGGCCCAAGTGATCGCAAGCCAGCGGCGTAAAGAACATCGAGGCTATTAAATTCAGGATCAATGGCCTCACAGCCCTCCAGATGCATCACTGCTGCCAGTGCGTCTTGCTGCAAACAAGACTCTAGATCTGCCTTGCTTGTGCAGATTTTCACCGCGTCCAATTGCTGAAGACGCAACAAAATAGCCGCCTGCTCTATCACGACATTGAGCGCATCTGCCTGCAAGACGGCCGATGGCAAAGGTACGTCGTAAGCGTCCTGCAACATTAAAGATTGATAGTCCCCACCCCCTGGAGAAGCAACCCACATAGCAAAAAAACCACCGGCAAGCCGTCCTTTAGCAGCCTTGATTTTATCGATATGAAATGCCGATTCCACCAAGAATTGTTCAGATTTTCTCACACCACCTGCATTTCGAAGCTTAGAGAGAACATCGTTGTGACCGTCGAATACCGGAACGTGTGGGTATCGAGGTTGATTTTCTGACAGATTACTTTGCATCGACCGACTTCTACTTCAATAGCTGTATGTAAGATAACAATGACAGATGCCTGACTGGAAATCCAATGAAGGCCAAATGCGTAAAAATTCTTTCAAATTTAGGGCAAAAAAAAGGCCCGCATTACGGGCCTTCTAAGCAAAACTTAATCGAACCTACAGCCGATTAGTTCAACTTGATCTGTACATCCACACCAGCAGCCAAGTCTAGCTTCATCAGTGCATCTACCGTCTTTTCTGTTGGATCAACAATATCCATCAAACGCTTGTGAGTTCGAATCTCATACTGATCTCGCGCGTCTTTGTTGACGTGTGGAGAAACCAGGATAGTGAAACGCTCTTTCTTAGTCGGCAAAGGAATCGGACCCAATACTCTGGCGCCGGTACGCTTGGCTGTTTCAAGAATTTCTTTAGCAGATCGGTCGATCAGACGATGATCAAATGCTTTCAGACGAATTCGGATTGTTTGACTAGCTGCCATAGTGATTTACTCGATTATCTTTGCGACGACGCCGGCACCAACCGTACGCCCACCTTCACGTATCGCGAATCTTAACCCATCTTCCATCGCTATTGGGTTAATCAGTGCTACCGTGATTTT
>JBLIIE010000092.1:0-21818 GCA_047634635.1 Granulosicoccus sp.
CGCACCTGAAGTCATTGCTGAGGATATCTTGCGCAGTTTTAGCTCGACACAGATAGGATCCCTCATCGACGTCACGGAGACTTATATAGCTATTTCTCCGCAACGCAATCTGAGACACCCTTCGGTTTTACGAATCGCAAATTCTGCGAAAGCCGTATTTTCGCTGTAATCGAAAATACGGTTGACGAACTATATCCAACCAACCCCCTCACTGCGTATGGCTCAAAATCAGGGATATGGCCTGTTTTTCGCTCGATATGCTTGCTTGAACTGCTTTTGTTAAGGCTGCCACCGAAATTTCAACATTTGAGTCAAGACTTCGATTCGAGTTGTGTAGGCATCGAGAATGTCAAATCTCCCAGATAGCTTGTTCCTTTGCTCTAACCAATCACGCTGATTGGAAATAATTTCGCTAGGCCACATACCTTCATGCCCTTCAAGACCGCGAAAACTCAATACTGCTCTATACATTTGATCTAGCAGGGAATCTGCTTTCGACAGGGTTTCGTCGTTGCAGATAGTGATTTCAGCTTCTAACAGGCCTGCATTATTGCACCAGACAGGTTGAGCTGCGATTACCGAGATAGGCATGAAGCTAC
Source organism: Granulosicoccus sp. (assembly GCA_047634635.1). GTDB lineage: Bacteria > Pseudomonadota > Gammaproteobacteria > Granulosicoccales > Granulosicoccaceae > Granulosicoccus. The sequence goes on from JBLIIE010000092.1 coordinate 600, forward strand.
TGGCGAGTAGCACCAGAGAGGGCAATAATTTCATTTTTTGCGATTTCATGAATCCGTTACTCGGATGCGTGTACTTGAAGGTGCCTCAAGGGGCAAGTTCAAAACAAAAAAAGCCACCTTCAACGTAGTGTCGAAGGTGGCTAGTAACTTCAGATTGACTGAAGTTATTTCCTGCGGATCAGGCCGCCATTAAATGCGTCTTGATTTTCTTCATCGCAGCCTTCTCGATCTGGCGAATTCTTTCTGCAGAGACTCCATACTCATCTGCCAACTCATGCAAAGTAGATTTTTCTTCTTCTAACCAGCGTCGTTTCAATATCGTACGGCTTCGGTCGTCTAGAATCTCGAATCCTGCGGCAAGGCCTTCATGAGAGTTGTTTCTGCCATCTTCTTTTTCAAGAACCATGGATGGATCATCCTGGTCCTGATACAGGGACTCTGACGGTGACAAACTCACACGATCTTCGTTGGCGCCTGGTGGCGCATCGAAAGCGGAATCGTGGCCATGCATTCGTGATTCCATCTCGACAACTACTTTGGCATCGACTCCCAAATCCGCAGCAACCGCATTAACTTCTTCCTGGCTAAACCAGTTAAGTTGTTTTTTCGCACTACGCAGTTTGAAGAACAACTTACGTTGTGATTTCGTTGTTGCTACTTTGACAATGCGCCAGTTTTTGATCACGAATTCGTGAATTTCCGCACGAATCCAGTGGACCGCAAACGAAATCAGGCGAACACCGACGTCAGGATCAAATCGTTTGACCGCTTTCATGAGGCCGATATTACCCTCTTGCACCAAATCAGCCATGGGCAATCCGTAGCCTTTGTAGGTGCGGGCGATATGCACAACGAAGCGAAGCTGTGACATAACGAGCTGACGCGCAGCGTCTAGATCTTCATCAGAGCGCAGACGACGAGCCAATGTTTGCTCTTGTTCAACTGTCAAAAGATCGATATTGGCGATCTTGGCCAAGTAGCTATTCAGGTCATCTGTAATGACCGGAATAGGCATTGAATTCTTACTTACTGTCAGGGCGTTGCTCATTGTATTTCTCCAACTGTTGTCGGCATCGCTGCATTTTAGCACTCACTACATGAGAGTGCTAATAATCGGCAAAGTTCCTGCCATTCTTGACTATTTTTTAAGAGAAATGTTACTTGATAGGTTAAATAAACTACATATTAATCAATTGCTTAGATAATTATCAAGTATTAGGTACACCATATGTTAACTGTTGTGATGGTCTGTACAGACTGCCAAGGGCACCAATAAAGCCCAATACAATTGAGACGCCCAATACAATTAAGATTTGTGAAATATTCGGCATTAATAGGCGAAATGAGCTCTCGTATAGTGACGATAGTTCATGAGCAGGTTCCTGGATAGCCGAGAATGCGAGTACTGCAACCAGACAGGACACTATGCCGCCCAAAAATCCGTACAGAGCGCCGGTGTATAATATGGGGCGGTTCATGAAGCTATTCGTCGCCCCAAGCAAGTTAGCCACTTCCATTTCACTGCGTCGTCGCAGTAACTCCAGCCTTATGGTATTGCCTATTACCAAAAGTGCGGTAAGAGTCAAAAACCCCGCCAGGAGTCCGCCTACCAGCTGAATAAGTGAGACCACTGATTTCAAGCGTTTAACCCAACGCAAATCTAGTTGAATACGAGCAACGCTATCCAAACCGCTCAGCTGCGCAACCAACGTATCCAGACGCGCAGAACTCAAGGTATTGGTGTCTGGGAACACTATAACGGCTCCGGGAAGAGGGTTGCGACCCAAAACGCTGATAGCATCACCGATATCACTGTTCTGACGGAACAGCTGTAGAGCTTCATCCTTAGATATGTATCGAGTGGTTTGTATGCCTGGTTTGCCCATCCACAGTTGGGCAATCTCAGCCCCTTGTAAATCGCTGACATCGTTTTTTAAATAAGCAGTAAGGCTCTCTCCCTCAAGGCTTCGAGTCCCAAGTTGCTGCAATGCACTGCTGGTAAAAAGCAATATAACGGGTAAAGCTAACGTAATGCCCAACACAATGAGCGTGACAGTGCTGGCCATTTTGTAGCGGTTGAATTGTTTTAGACTTTGCGAAAGGGCGTAGCCACGCTTTGTATATTGCCACTTGGAGCCCGGGGCCCTTAGCCTGTGTCCAGATTGCTCATCGTCGCTTTTGGCATTCGTATTCATAGGCTTTCTGGAAAGGGCAGTGGGCGCATGTCAGACAGAGTCTTTGTTACGTCGATGGGAAGCGACAGAACTGCTACGCACAGCACCGCCTGCGATAACAGTCCGCTGTTGTTCGTCCGATTGAACAAGTTGCCCTTGCTTCAGGATCAGCCTTGGAAAATTGAATGTGTTTAGCAGCCCTTCATCATGAGTGGCGATTAGAACAGTGACGCCAGATGCGTTGAATTGCATCAGCAGCTGCATGATCTCAGCGCTGATCTGTGAATCCAGGTTGCCGGTAGGTTCATCTGCCAGCAAAATCTTGGGACGGGCAACTACTGCTCTGGCAATGCCAACTCGTTGTTGCTCTCCGCCAGATAGTGAAAGTGGCTCGTCGAATGCTTTGTCAGATAATCCGACTTTTTTCAGCGCCGCGTTCACGCGTTTTTCGATATCTACGAACTTATAACCGCCGATAATGAGCGGGAAGGCAACGTTGTCAAACACACAGCGATCATTGAGCAGCTGATTGTCCTGAAAAATGATTCCCATTTGTTGGCGGAGCGCAGGTACCTGGCGCTTACGAAGCTGGCTATAGCGAATATTACCTGCGTAAATCTCACCGGTGGTGGGGCGTTCCAGGCAGGCAATTAATTTCAGTAAGGAGCTCTTGCCGGCGCCAGAGTGACCTGTCAGATAAGTAAATGAGCCTGGTTCCAGTATAAATGATACATCTCGCAAGGCAAATCGCTCAGGCTGATATTCCAAGCTGACTCGGTCGAACGAAATCATGAAGTGGCTACCAGTGCATTCACGTATCTCTCGGCTTCAAAAACTTCCAGATCTGCCACTTGCTCACCTACACCGATAAAGCGAATTGGCAGACCTAAGCTCTCTGCAATGGCAAAAATGACTCCGCCTTTGGCGGTTCCATCCAGTTTAGTGACTACCATTCCCGTCAGATGCATGGCTTTATGGAATTGCTGGGCTTGATTAAGAGCATTTTGTCCTGTGCCGCCATCCAGAACAATTAATATTTCGTGCGGTGCTGCAGGGTCAATTTTGCTTATGACGCGCTTCACTTTCTGTAATTCTTCCATCAAATTATTTTGAGTGTGGAGTCTGCCAGCTGTATCTGCAATCAAAACGTCAATACCGCGAGCTTTGGCTGATTGCACCGCATCGAAAATGACAGAAGCGGAATCCGAGCCTGTTCCCTGAGAGATGACGGGCACATTATTTCTATCACCCCAGGTTTGCAGTTGCTCCACGGCGGCTGCGCGAAACGTATCCCCAGCGGCGAGCATGACGCTTTTTCCACCGTCCTGGAGTTGCTTTGCCAACTTACCTATCGTCGTAGTCTTGCCTGAACCATTTACACCAACAACCAGAATCACGAATGGCGAGTCACTCTCTGGAATTTCCAGAGGTTGTTCAACGGGCCTGAGTAGGGCTGTGAGCTCTTTCTGTAAAGCCATTCGCAAAGCATCAGAATTGCTGACCTCAGAGCGACTGATTTGGTGATTGAGTGATTTCATTACACGTGCGGTCGCGTTGATGCCGACATCTGCCATGATCAACTGGCTTTCCAGTTCCTCAAGCAAGTCTGCATCAATGGGCTTGTTGCCCAGCATGAAATTCAGCAAGTTGTCGCGAAAGCGCGAGCGCGTGCGAGTCAGCTTTTTTTCAAGCGGAGCTGCGGCTTCTGGCTCAGATTCACGTTGAGTCTTTTGCCGTTTGAGAAAACTGAAGATTCCCATCGATTAAATTGTGGCTTTCCAGTGATTTGAAACTAGTGAATTATGCGACACAGGGTGTCTGCGTCGGTATCATGACGTGATTGTCGCTGCACAGCATCCTAACATCGTGTCGCCTTCTTCAAACCGTAGTTCAAACCAGCGCCAGAGCAAGTCTTTTGGGCAAGTACGCATTATCGCAGGCAAATGGCGAGGGCGGAAATTACCTGTGCCTGTTGTGCAGGGGCTTCGGCCAACAGGCGATAGGGTGCGTGAAACGCTGTTCAACTGGCTGCAGCCGCACATAGCAGATAGGCATTGCCTGGATCTATTCGCAGGCACAGGTGCGATTGGGCTCGAGGCTCTGTCACGGTATGCAGCCTCTGTTACCTTTGTTGAACCTAATGGCGTGGCTTACTCGCATATTGAGTCCTCTTTGCGATTACTTGATACCGACGCAGGGATTTGCCGAAAAACCAGCGCAGAACGGTTTCTGGCTGATAATCATCAGCCATTCGATATTGTATTCGTTGATCCACCTTTTGAAATTGAGGCTCAAATGCCTATTCTGCAAGAACTAATTAAGGGGCACCTTTCGACTTCCGCATTGGTGTACGTGGAAGCCCCCAGCAGACAGTCTTTTGCGGAAAACTGGCCAACTGGTTTTGAGTTGTACCGGGACAAAAAGTTTGGTGACGTGAGTGCCCGGCTGTTTAAAGTCAGTGACAACGCATCGTGAACCTCGTTGCACTATCCTTATATTCCTTTGTGGTCTGTGTTGCATGGCGGGATATTTTACCCCACACTCACACCTTGGCTAATTGAGATCACAATAGATGCGCGTAACCGCCATTTATCCCGGCACCTTTGACCCGATGACAGTTGGGCATATGGACGTTGCCAAACGAGCGAGCAGCATGTTTGACGACGTTATCGTTGCGGTCGCAGGTAGCACCTCGAAGAATCCATTTTTCTCTTTGGAAGAGCGCGTTGACATGGCTACGGATATTCTGGCCGATCTGGACAATGTTACTGTGCAGTCATTCGGTGGTCTGTTAGTTGAATACGCGGCGAAGGCAAACAGTAAAGTTATTGTTCGGGGCTTACGAGCCATATCAGATTTCGAGTACGAGGTTCAGATTGCGGGTGTGAACCGGCACCTGTCTCCTGATATCGAAACGGTTTTTATTGCAGCGTCTCAGGAATATACGTTTTTATCCTCCAGCATCGTGCGTGAGATCGCTCGATTGCAAGGAGATGTCTCAGATTTCGTTCATCCGCTGGTCATAGACGCGTTTTCACGTCGGCTGGTTGGTGCGGAGGTTAGTTAATCGTGGCATTGTTAATTACTGATGAATGCATCAACTGTGATGTGTGCGAACCAGAGTGCCCTAATGATGCAATCTACATGGGTGAAGAGATTTATGAAATTCACCCGCACTTGTGTACCGAGTGTATAGGACATTTCGATGAGTCCCAATGTGTCGTGGTTTGTCCCGTCGAGTGCATCATCATTGATCCTGATAATACTGAAACTCAGGGCGAGCTAAGACTCAAGTACGAACACCTGATGAAAACAGCCCCCGCATAGTGAAGAAGACTTTAGCGCTGTTTTCGTTCGGTACCTTGATGGATACCGATCTACTTCCACTTGTGTGTGAACAAGCGATGGGTACCCTGGTGCTTGAAACCGCAGTTGTGCCCGATCGCTCACGACGTTGGGTGCTTGATGATCATTATCCGGTTTTGGTTAAGGAGCAAGGTCGCACAACGGAGGGCTTGATTATTCGCGGGCTTAAAGAGGTGGCGCTCAACCGAATTATTTTTTTCGAAGGTGAGGAATTTAACCTTGAACCACTGTCAGTTCAAAAAGCGAATGGTGATTGGGAGCAGGTCCAATATTTTGCTGACACCAATCTAAAAGAGATAAGTACTTGGGAATGGACGCTCTCTGAGTGGCAACAAACCACCAAGGCCGATACCCTGAATAGAATTATAAGGTACATGCAATGCTATGGAAAAATGTCAATCGCTGAGGCCGATGCCTACTGGTAATCGGTTGAGTTTTATCAGCTTTGACATTGTGGGCAATAGAAGGTCGAACGTTGCCCCAGCACTTTTTGAATAATGACACTGTCACATTCTCGACAGGACTCGCCTTCTCGTCCATACACTTGCAATGATTGTGCAAAGTAGCCAGGATTTCCGTCGCTATTTACAAAGTCTCTAAGGGTGGTTCCACCTTGGGTTATAGATCGTTGTAAAACCAGTTTTATTGTTTCAACCAGTTTTGAACATTCTTTTTGTGTGAGGCGTTTGGCAGCTTTGCTTGGTCTTATCCCGGCCATGAACAGCGATTCACTGGCGTATATATTGCCAACGCCAACAACGATAGCGCTATTCATAATTAAATTTTTAATAGCGACCTGACGCTTGCGTGTCGCTTTGAATAAAAGCTCTGCGTTAAAGTTATCAGACAATGGCTCTGGTCCCAGTTTTGCCAATAACTTATGCAAAGGCTCGCCCGTTGCCTGCCACAGAAAACACCCAAAACGTCTTGGGTCATGAAATCGTAAGCACTTGCCTGAATTTATTAGCAACTCGATGTGATCGTGTTTGCGAAGGTCATCTTTTGGATCACAAATACGCAAGCTTCCAGACATACCCAAATGTACGATAGCCGTACCTGCAGAAACATTAATCAACAGGTACTTACCACGACGCCCAACTGATGAAACTACAGCGCCTTCCAACGCGTTTACCGACGTGGGCACAGGCCATCGCAGACTCCCGTTGTAGATTCTGATTTCAATAATAACGTTATTGACCAAATGAGGCTCAATGCCTTTGCGAGTGGTCTCTACTTCTGGTAACTCTGGCATTTGAAGGGTGTGCTTTTTTCGAGATTGCTCATTTTAGCGCAAGTTTCAAGATTCGAACGGTATGAATAATCACAAGCAACTAGTGCTTCGAAAGCGCACACATTGATTTGAATGAGATTACTTCAAGAGGAGAGCTAATTAATCTCAGTTTTGCGATCATGGCAGGCGATGTTGTACAACGCTATGTTGTAGTCCATTGAATCACCGCACCATGATCAGGCCTTATCGCGAATAGCCATCGCCCGTTTAATATCCGTTGAAATAGCCCGACTACTGCGACCAATATTCAGAGGTTCACCATCCCGTGTTAGTGCTGTAACAATCCTGCAACTGCAGCTTAAACGCCTAGCAGTTTCAACTGGCAGAGCAATTTGCCTTTCAATATGACAATCGGGCTTTCCATCGTCAGTTTCAAAGGCTTCTTTGGCAAGTACCTTACTATCGACATAGACATAGACATAGACATAGACATAGACCTGATAGCGATCATCAGTGCATGAGGCTATTTTAGTGTTACGTAAAAAAGCCTCTACCATAAGAACAAGTGCATTAGAGCGACGGCGTGTAGCGTGCTGATTGTCCAGTCTGAATTTTTCGGATTGCTCCTGATGATTGCAGGATGTGGACTCATCGGACACTCTCGCGGGAGCGTTATCACTGGAGGATTCTGGCACACGTAAAGGACTTGCGTGAGTTTCACTCACGTCATCAGATCGTCAGTGGCATTGACGTTGGAATCAGAATCGGCAGGCATCATTGTTTGGTAGTAATCCAACATAAATTGACCCACACTGTTGTATTGCTGCTGATACAAGTGGACCGCCTTATCCAGTTGACTGGCTGTGCCGTAAACTGCAAAAGATAAGGGACAATCTTCGTTGTGTTCAGTGCCAACGCGCGTAATAGCGCGTGCGTTAAAATAACTAAGAACACCCTCATCACCCCAACCTTGACGCCGATCAAACTCGGCAATCATCATTAGATATTTACGATACTGAATTGTAAATATCTCACCAGAGGCTCTCTAAATGATAGCGTGTAGATATTATGGATTCCCTTGGATAGTCCAATGCAGTTGATCTTTTTCTCCTCCCGGCACTTTGATGAATTGATAAGTTGGTTTCCTAATGAAAATTCGCTCATTCAATGGGGTGGACCGGAAGTATCGTATCCAATTGGCCGCGGCCAATTGCAGAGCATGCTTGATGAGGGACAGCATCAAAAACCAATTCGACTCTGCTGGATGGCCACCGATAAGGGGGCAATCGTTGGGCATTCGCAACTACTATTTGATTGGAAAAATGAGAAAGCTCGTCTTTGCCGTATTGCAATCGCCCCAGAATCACGAGGTCAGGGACTAGCAAAGAGTATGCTTACACAAGTAATAAATCGTGCATTTGGTTATTCGAACATTAACCGACTAGAGCTTAATGTATACACCTCAAATCAGGCTGCGATTAGAACTTACAAACATTTAGGCTTTGTCGATGAGGGTGCAAACAGTTTGTCGACGTTGGTTGGGGATAAACATTGGGAAGCCAATCACATGGCTCTGTTACGTTCTCCGTGGAGTGACAGGCTCAACTAGCCCAAGGCCAATACTTCTAGTTTAATCGTGATCGTTGCCAGTCAGCAGAGACTTCATTGCTTAAGTATTTCATAACAACTGCCTCTTTGAGGATAAAACGGACCTTAACTGACAAGCAACAGAACTCCATGTTTGCTTAGGAGCCCGCGAACATGTTTTTTGTTAAGAACGCTTCACGGGCCTGATGCGTTTAGAGCATCATTAGGTAAAAAATACGCACATCGAGCACCTTCAAATACTAAAGCCGCATACGCTGCTGTTGTAAAAACCTGTAAACGTTTTTCACCAGTTCCAGACTTGATAATTACTGAATATTGATCTTGAATGAGTGCGTTGTCGATCAGAGGCCAAGGGGCTATCTGGTGGGCGGTTAGTTGTTGCCAGTTTGCTGGGTCTTCGCTAATGGTGTTTGGCTTGTCTTCGAGCTTATCTATAATCACGGTCGTGATCACAACATCAAATACTTCCAGTGTTGATAATGCTGACAAGCCACCGTCGAGTAGAGGCAATATCCATTCGGGAATAAATTCTACTCGCTCACCGCGTTTAACATAGCGTCGTTCACCGGAGAGGTCTGTGTTACCGATGTCGATGTGTTGATCGTTGGCTACTAAGGTTGCTAACGGGTTTATGAGACCTGCCGCGTCTAAGTCTACCTCTGCAGCGTCGTAGCTAAATGCGGCTGGGGATATGATGCTCAGTAAAGGTTGAAGTCGTTTTTGATTGGCTGCGATTGTGCAAGGCTCATGAATTTGCCACTGATCATCGATGGCTTGTATCTTAATGTCTAATTTACCTGGGCGTTTGATGACAAGGTTTTGTAACGTGTTTTGTATATTTTGCCGTTCGTTATTGAGAGCATCACGTTGTCTTGATTCAGACAACTGGACATTGGCAATACCTGCAATCAATACGACTAACGTACTACTGGCAATAACAACCCAGCGTTTGATGGTCTGTTGTCTGGAGGCCATTAGTGACTACCTCGACGCCAGCGCACGAGACCTGCAATAAGTAGTAACAAAATTGGCAAGCCTGCAAGATACGTAACTGATAGTAAAACTACGGCGTTGTTGCTCAGGGTGAGCGTGCTGTCGATAGCTGACTGTGTACCAAAATCCAAGGTGTTGAATTCGCCGGTAAGCCATAACATCAAGGCTTCTATAAATTTTTGATTGCCGCCGTTGTCTATAAACTGCGACGATCCAAAGTCGGCATCGCCAATAACAGCGATGCGTTGTGTGCCTTGTGTCAGTGGTCGCTCTATAGTAACTCCCAGGAGTAGGGGGCCTGCCACCTCGGTAGTCTTTTCATCGAAGCTTATTGATCCTGACAGGGCTCCTGTTTCTGTCCAGCTGGATGTGGGCGTTTGCAGCAGAGGTAATGTTGTTTGTCCTGCAAGTGGGGTAACTGCAAGGGCAGCTGCCTGTGGTAAAAGCACGGGGCTTGCCAGTGTTTGTGTTATCGGGTGAGACGGGAATCGATCTAGCATAACGAAGTCGGGTGAATCTGCTGCCAAAGCCTGGCTATTGGTATCGATCACAACGCCAGGCAAAGTATCTACACCCAGGGTGTCAGCCAGTAACTGCAAGCCAGGCCCTGACGTGGCGTTACTATTACCTTCGCTTAGCCAGAGTAAGTTGCCACCCCGGTTCAAGTAGCTATTCAGGCTAGCTACTTCGCCTGGGAAATAGGTTCGTCGAGGTGCTGCGATTACGACTAGGTCTATGGAGTCATCTATGTATGGCTCACTCACTAGGCTAAGTTCACGGCTAACTAAGCCGATGGCGTCGAGTCGGCTTGCTACTGTGCTCCAGTCCTGATTACTTATTCGAGTTGGGCTGCGCTCATCATGGCCGGTTAAAAAGGCGATAGCTCGATCCTCTTCCCGGTTTAGATGTCTTAGACTACTCGTTATGCTGCGTTCAGAAAGATTGGTTAAACGCCTTTCACGGCCTGCTGTTCGCAGAATCAGTTCTCCGCCAGAAGTTACATTAAGTGCACGAGCAGCTGCGGGGTCGGTTTCAGGATTGATGAATTGCAGTTGAATGTCAGGTTTGATTGTTTGCAGACGACTAACCAGTGTAGCGATGGCTTCACGTTGAGGTTGATCCGGACCAATAACCGCAATAATTTCAACCGGTGTTTTGATAGCGCGAAGTACAGACTTGCTGGTGTCGCTCAATGAATTGCGGGAATTGGCTGTCAGGTCAATTCCCTGGTCTACGCGTTGGCTCAACCAACCTAAGGCAAGCGTAATGCAAACCAACAGCACTGACAAAACTGTATGCAAACGAGAGGATTGCATGTTCAGTTTCCGGTATGCCGCAGTGAGTCGAGTTTGATGATGCCAAGCCCCAGAAACAGACCAGTTACCAAGATGAAGAATGCAACGTCACGTACTTGCACATACCCTTGAAAGAAGCCGCGCAGGTGATTAGCAATAGATAGGTCTACTAAAGACTGCAGCGGCAAATTGGAAAAATTTGCACTGCCTAGCATCCAGGAAAAGAGTAATACTGCCAAGCTTGCGATAATGGCGATTAGACTTTGGCGAGTCAATGCTGAGAAATACAGACCGCAGGCGGCACTGGCCGCTGTGCACAAGCTAAGTCCCAGTGCTGCTGACAACAGGAGTTTTATATCAATGTTGACGAATATCTTCATTATAAAAAGAATGGCGACGGCCATAACTACTAACAGCAGCAAAACAGTCAATATTCCCAGGAATTTCCCTATAACCAAAGCGGCAGTGCTAACAGGTGACGATTGCCACAGTGCAAATGTTTGATGGCGATATTCGTCGCTAAAACTACGCATCGCAAACAATGGCGCGATAACCGTGAATACCAAGGCCAACGGTTCAAGGTAGCGGATACTCATGAACCCACTGAGTCCTACGGGATGATCCTGAATGGCCAGTTGTGCTTGTAGGTCTAGAAAGGATTCGAGCTGTTTTAGGAACAGAAAACCAAACAGGCCTGCTAGCAGTGCTGCGATGATCCAGGTCTGGGCGCTGCGCAATAGGCGTAATCCCTCATGGCGGGCAATAACGCCGATCATCGTGTCGCACCATGAAAAATCTGTTCCAGATCTTCACCGTTGGCTGGTCGATCGGCAACCAGTTTGCCGTCATGGATAATGGCAACTCTGTTACAGGTTGTCTGTGCTTCTGAGAGTAGGTGAGTGGACAATATGACGGCTGCGGATTTGCCTGTCTCGATAATTAGGTTTCGCATACTTTCCAACTGCTGTGGGTCAAGGCCGTTGCTTGGCTCATCCAATAGCAATAACGCGGGTTCATGAATAAGTGCCTGTGCCAGGCCAACCCGTTGTCGAAATCCCTTCGATAACGTACTAATCAGGCTTCTGTTAACTGACTCGAGCATGCATTGTTCCGTAACGATGTCCTGTCTTTCAGTCAGCCGATTACCCTTTAACCCTCGAATGCGACCAGCAAGGCGCAAATATTCGCTAACGCGCATATCGTTATAGAGTGGCGGTTGATCAGGAAGAAAGCCTACCTGTCTTCTCGCCTCTATTGGTGAGTCACTCAATGAATGTCCTTTTATAGTAACTGACCCTTCATCGGGAGCAAGAACACCGCTCAACATGCGTAGCGTGGTTGTTTTACCTGCACCGTTCAGTCCCAGCAGGCCAACAATGTCTCCGCGGTTTATCTCTAGGGAAATGTTGCTTACTTCTGCGTTTGCGCTGAGCCGGCGCGACAGCGAGATAGCACTGAGCACTCTATGTTGCGGTCCCTGTGTAGCGTGGGCAGAAGCTGGCATTACGATGTTTATTGTCCCAAGAAAAATACGGATTACTAGCTAGTGAGTATAGAGCAGCATATCGGTGTGCCGTCGGATTAGGGCCAGCCCACTAATCAATTAAATACGTATGCATTAGCGGGTATGTGGATTTCATGGGCGCTCGCCCTATTAATCGTTGCTTTGTGTATGGTATCCGCAACACATTAACTTTTAGAGAGGTATGAAGCTTGTTTCTTCTTGGTCTTTGGGATGTTTCGGTTTGGACACTGGTAGCCTGGACGGCTGTGAGTTGTCACATTACATTGCTGTCTGTGACAGTCTACTTGCATCGTAGTCAGGCACACCGTGCCGTCGACTTACACCCAGTATTGCAGCACTTTTTTCGATTCTGGCTGTGGTTTACCACCGGGATGGTGACCAAGGAGTGGGTTTCTGTTCATCGCAAGCATCACGCGCGGTGTGAAGGTCCGGAGGATCCGCATAGCCCGCAGATCTACGGCATACGCAAGGTGTTACTCGAAGGGGCAGAGCTATATCGAGAAGCGACACAGGATAACGAAATACTGAGTAAATTCGGTCATGGCACTCCAAACGACTGGCTAGAGCGCAATGTTTACGGTCGTTACAATGTTGTTGGTGTTGCTAGTCTCGCGGTTATCGAGTTTGCCCTGTTCGGGTTAGCTGGCATTGCGGTATTTGCCATTCAAATGCTGTGCGTGCCGGTTCTGGCCGCAGGCGTGATTAATGGGCTTGCGCATTTTTGGGGTTATAGAAACTTCGAAACCGATGACTCTGCTACTAACATCACACCTTTTGCCGCGCTGATCTGTGGCGAAGAATTGCACAATAACCATCATGCTTACCCCTCATCAGCTCGCTTTTCATTGCGTAGCTGGGAATTTGACCTGGGTTGGGCCTACCTACGTTTGTTCAGTTTTCTCAAACTTGCAAAAATCCGGCGAGTAGCTCCTAAACCTAGATTCGACTCTGGAAAAACAGTGATGGATATTGAGACAGTTAAAGCCATCATCTCCAGTCGGCTGCATGTGATGGAAAGTTATGCGCGAAAGGTTGTGAAACCAGTTCATGCATCTGAAATCAAAGCATCACCAGAGCACCGTAAAACGTTACGTAAAGCGTCTCGGGATTTGATGAAGGTTGATAATCTGTTGGATGAGTCGGGGCGTGCACGAGTTGCGGCGGCATTGGCCAAATGCGAGAGCCTGAGCACCGTTTATGAATTGCAGAATCAACTGCAAGCTATATGGCATAAGGCTGGAACCAGTCAGGATATGTTGTTGCACGCGCTTCAAGAGTGGTGCAATAAGGCTGAGGCCACCGGCATACAGTGTTTGGCGGAGTTTGCAGTGAAATTGCGTGGCTACCAATTAAAGCCTTTTAACGGATAGTCTCCAATAATTCATTGCAATCGGCGCCTTTCTTGATCGAGGGGCGCGTAAATCAGACAAAAAAAGCCTGGACTAGCCAGGCTTTTTTTATTCAAGAACAGTAAGTTGAACTTACTTGATCTTGGCTTCCTTATACATGACATGCTTTCGAACGACTGGGTCGAACTTCTTCATTTCCAGCTTGGTCGTCATGGTGCGTTTGTTTTTGGACGTTGTGTAGAAATGTCCTGTGCCTGCTGAAGACACGAGTTTGATTTTATCTCGCATGATTCTGTTTCCTAAACTTTTACGCCGCGAGCACGAAGCTCGCTGAGAATTTTGTCGATTCCACGCTTATCGATGATGCGCATTCCATTTGCGGAAACTCGCAACGAGATAAAACGTTTTTCTGCCGCTACCCAAAAACGATGGGTGTGAAGATTAGGCAAAAAACGACGCCGACGCCGATTCTTGGCGTGCGACACATTGTTACCTGACATTGGGCTCTTGCCGGTTACCTGGCACACTCTGGACATGCGAAACTACTCCGAATTAGGACTTATACAACGCTTAGCCTGAGAAGTGTAGCGAATTTCTGGCCAAGGCTCAAGCCGTTGTCGGTACAATTTTCAACTAATAGCTATCTGGAACCAAAATGGACCGAATATTTATCACAGGATTGTCGATTCAAACCATCATTGGCGTTTATGACTGGGAAAGAATCACTCGTCAGCGGGTTGTGCTGGATCTGGAAATGTCCGCTGACATCGCAGCGGCTGCCAAAGTAGAGGACGTAGGAAGTACTTTGAACTATAAAACGCTGTCAGACACACTTGTAGAATATATAGAAAACAGTGAATTTCAACTGATCGAGACCATGGCGACAAAAATCTGCGAGATTGTTACACAGGATTTCGGTGTGGCTTGGGTAAAGTTGACATTGCACAAGCCAGATGCGCTCGACGGTGATACGGATGTGGGTGTCATTATTGAACGTGGTTCTCGCTCGAATGCATGATTTTGATCCCGGTTCGCTGCCTGAGCCCGACGATGTTGCCCGTTCCTACAGCGACAAGTTGTGCCAGTTACTGTCCCATCGCATAAATGCGAATGGAGGGCTTTTATCGTTTGCTGATTATATGGGCCTGGCGTTGTACGAACCTGGTTTGGGCTATTACATGGCAGGCTCTGTAAAATTCGGAGCAGACGGTGATTTTATTACGGCACCTGAGCTCACACCCTTGTTTGGAGCGGCCTTGGGGCGTGAGGCGAAAGGGATTCTCGACACAGTCGGAGGAGGTATTCTGGAGCTTGGAGCTGGGAGTGGCAGGTTAGCTACTGGTTTGCTGAAGTCGTTTGATCAGCAAATCATCGATTACACCATCCTTGAACCTAGCGCAGAGCTTTCACAGCGGCAGCAGCAGCTTTTAAAGGCTGAGCTGAATGATGATCAGTTTGCACGGGTTACCTGGATCGATTCTCTTCCATCAGGTTTCAAAGGCGTCATTATCGCCAACGAAGTAATGGATGCGCTGCCGGTTGAGCGATTTCAGGTTGATGAGGCTGTCCGTCAGATGTGTGTCAACATGGAACTACAGTCTGAACTTTGTGAGGCGCCAGAAGCCCTGGTTCGTGCGGTTAGAGCTATTGAGACTGATCTAGATCGAAAGTTTGAATCAGGTTATCTGTCTGAGGTGTGTTTGTTACTTGAACCCTGGATTGCGAGTCTGGCGGACGCTCTGGATGAAGGTGTCGTCCTGCTAATCGATTACGGATACCCTCGTCAGGAGTTCTACTCGGAGGAACGGCGGCAAGGAACTCTGTCTTGCTACTACCGACATCGGGCGCACGACGATGCTTTTTTATGGCCAGGATTGCAGGACATAACAGCGCACGTCGATTTTACGGCAGTAGTGGAAAGTGCCATAAAAAATGATCTGGAATTGCTTGGCTATGCATCCCAAGCTGCATTCTTACTCGACAACGGGTTGCTCGAAATAATGGAAGAGCAGCTCAGTAGTCTTGAGCGCGAATCTGATCGCATTGAGCTTTCCAGGATGATCAAAACATTGACTTTGCCAGGCGAGATGGGCGAGAGGTTTCAGGTAATGGCTCTGGGCAAAAGCTATGATCCGCAGTTGCGAGGATTTCGTTCCCAGGATCTGACATACCGTTTGTAGCGCTCGCGTAAAGCTCTGCCCAACCAACTTACAGTCACCAATTTAAAAAGGCTATGGAACTCACTCATATTATCTGGTTGGCATTGGTTCAGGGCCTGACAGAATTCCTTCCAGTTTCAAGTTCAGCCCATTTGATTCTCGTACCCAAATTATTGGGTTGGCCAGATCAAGGGCTGGCGTTTGATGTTGCTGTTCACCTGGGCACCTTGCTCGCAGTTGTTGCCTATTTCCGCCGCGACATCGTCACGCTGTTTCTGGCCTGGATTCAGTCCATCACGCAGCGAGTGATGACTCCTGAGGCGAGGCTTGCATGGGGCGTTATCCTTGGAACAATTCCAGCAGGGTTAGTAGGGCTAGCTTTTAAAGACATCATTGAAGTGCATCTTCGCTCCCCTCTGGTTATTGCTATAACAACCATCGTATTTGGTTTGCTGCTGTGGCTTGCTGATCGTCGCAGTAAATTAAATCGCGACGAATATTCCTTGGGCTGGCAGGATTTTCTAGTCATTGGTGGTGCTCAGGCTATGGCGTTGATACCTGGTACATCCCGTTCGGGGATAACCATAACTGCGGCATTGTTGCTGGGTTTGACTCGTGAGGCGGCCGCTCGTTATTCGTTTTTGCTATCAATCCCTATTATTGTTCTCTCAGGCCTGAGTGTAACGAAAGATCTTATTGAAAGCTCTGTGCCAGTGGATTGGGTGACGCTTGTTATTGGTTCAAGTATAGCTGCCGCCAGTGCTTTCTTTTGTATCCACTTCTTTCTGGCATTTATCAACAAGATGGGTATGACACCCTTCGTTATCTACCGTTTGCTACTCGGAGCGTTGTTGTTGTGGATTTTTTTGTAAACTACGATGGTAACTCTAAATTTTCTAAAATTTGCACTTGTGTGGAAGGTCTACGCGTCAGGTATTTTCAATTCGACGGTAGTTCCACCTAAACCGTGCACAGAGTCATGGGCGCGAATAATGACTACGCTTATTCCTTCGGGTAGGTTCAGCGTCAGCGATCGGGTAAATGGTTGCTCATTGTCGTGAGGGTGGGCTAGAACCCTGCTGCCTAAGGTTTTACCGTCCAGATCCACCACGTCCCAGCGATCTGCGTAATGTTCCCAGCCTGCGTCGTCATGTTTGACAGTGGCGTCGATTCTGAAAACACCGCCGCCTTTAGCGCTGATTTTAGCGTTTACAACATCTGCTTCACCTGCTTGCACGTAGTTCATGGATATAATGGACAAAGAAATTATTACGCAGCGGACAATGCGAGTAACGCTCGTTTTTCGGTTGCCCATATTGTCAGGTTTGATGTGCATTGGGAATTCTCCTTTCAGTACTTGAAGCAATCGTGAAAACGACGGCTGGGTCGCCAATTCGAATGATTGATCAATAACTATGACAAGAAATCTTTTTGGTGACGCCCGAGTTGTGGGTCCTGTGATGCAGTTTTCGCTGCTAATCGTACCCGTTGTCATGAACTGCTTCTACATGGTTTATTCCCTAACCGGGTGGATTCTCTCGGGAAGAGATAAACTAAATTGGTCACTCGAAGCCGAAACTGTTGGTTATTGGGTGTTGGTAGGCATTGTTGTATATTGTGTATTGGTTTGTGTGTACACCCTCTTTCGTGGAGGCAATCGTTGGCACCCGTTGGTGATATCGAGCGTGGGTCATATGGTTATTGCCGTGCTGCTCACAATCTCCATTTATATTACGGTGAAGTTGTAGAAAAGCCTCAAGACAGGCGCTTCAGATTCCGTTACACCAAATAACAGTTGTGTCGTCCATCTCCGCCTTGGGGGTGCCAGTTCACAGTGAGCTTTAGGTTAGTGCCGAGGGCATGCTGAGCCTGGACCACCTTCAGTACAAGCGGGTGTGGCTTGCACTGGGTACACTGATTCTATCTGTAGTATTCGCATTGTCGATAAACACGATCCCTCCGAGACCAAAGACCATTCTGGTGCAGGACAAAGCTGCTGTTGCTTACGCGGTGTTAGTGGCATGGTTTGCACAAATTTTCCAGCATGACTTGGCGCGCTTGTTTTTAGTATCCGGCCTTGTTTTGTTCGGTTTGGGGATTGAGTTTGCACAAGGGTTGGTTCCTGCGAGACAATTCGACTACAAAGATGCGGTTGCCAACACCTCGGGCATCGTTTGTTCCTGGGGATTGGCGTATACCTGGGTTCGAAATATGTTTGTTAAGGCTGAACAGTTGTGTCGTCGTCTGCGTGTTAGTGGACCAATTCGAGTATAGGAACTGTAATTTGCCTTATGGTCTTTGCTCACTCACCATGGGCCTGCATTTCAGGGAAGCCGTACGTTTCATGAGTTTTGGATCAGGAATTTCAAGGATGTTTGCTGTCTCTCACTTACGATTTAAATGGATTTGGCTTTCATTTGGTGTGCTGTTGATCTGCACTGTAATGGTGCTCTCTTTGGTCAATTTAGCACCGATTAAAGGGGTCTTGCTGCAAGATAAGCTCATGCACATGCTCTCTTATGGTCTATTGATGGGGTGGTTTGCGCAAATCTACCGGCACTTTATGGCACGCTTGTTTCTGGTCGTAGCCCTTGTGGTTATGGGAGTAGGTGTCGAGTATCTGCAGGGTATGGTGGCGCATAGGCAATTTGATACAATGGATATGCTGGCTAATGGTTCTGGCGTATTGCTGGCCTGGTTGCTGTCATACACATGGCTGGGTCGAATATTCGCCGGCTTCGAGAGACTCATACCCCACTAGTGGGCCGCTATCTAGCGGTATAGAACCAAATCACTTCCGTACAGTCAACCTTCTTAACTGTCGTTTTGGTTTTAAGGCTTATGCAACATGCGAGTAGGTCACGTGAGCAACTTCGCCGGATGGGTAACATTTGCGCATTCGTCTTTTTATTGAATGTCTCAGGATCGGCAGCTGCGCAAATTCTGCAGTTCCCGCAGGGGGAATTTCCACTCACGAATCATCAAAAATCATCTGTTTCCATTGATGAAATTCTTACAGGGGGGCCGCCCCGCGATGGTATTCCTGCTATTGATGCTCCTAAATTTGTCGGCACCGCCATTGCAAAGATCTGGCTGCAGGATCAGGAACCCGTCATCGCATTAATCGTGAATGATGAGGCTCGTGCTTATCCTTTGCAGATTCTGATGTATCACGAAATTGTCAATGATGTGATTGCAGGCGTGCCAGTTGCGGTGACCTTCTGCCCTTTGTGCAACGCGTCCATCGTATTCGAACGTGAAGTCATGCTCGGTGCTGGCAAGAGAATTCTGGATTTTGGTACAACAGGCCGTCTTAGAAAAAGTGACCTTGTAATGTACGATCGGCAAACCGAAAGCTGGTGGCAGCAATTTACAGGGCGAGGAATCATCGGTGAGTATGTTGATGCCGAGCTTGTTCGCCTGTCCTCACAAATTATCAGTTTTGGTGAATATCGGGCAGCATTTCCCAGCACTGAAGTGCTTTCCAAAGAGACAGGCTTTTCAAGACCCTACGGAAATAATCCGTATCGGGGCTATGATGCTATCGACAACAATCCGTTTCTTTTTCGAGGGGATATAGACCCAAGGCTACCGGCGATGGAGCGTGTGCTCAGTATCCGAAGTCTTATTGAAACACAGCTTATACCCCTTAGCCAGCTAGCTGACGTACCGTTGGTTCACTTAAATATTGATGAGCGCCCTATCGTCGTTTTCGCAGCTTCTGCTGCCTCGTCTGCTTTGGATGCTGGAAAGATTTCAGAATCGCGAAAGGTTCCCTCTGCAGCGGCTTATCTGGCAAAGGTGGATGAACAATCCCTGAGTTTTACTTACTTGGACGGCACTATTGTGGATGAGCAGACTGGCAGCCATTGGAATGCATTTGGCCAAAGTACAGAAGGTGAGTTGAGCGGTGCACAGTTGGAACAACTGGACGACGGTGTGCATTTCGCTTTCGCCTGGTTGGCTTTTGATCCTGAGGCCACAATCATCAGGCTTGAATAATAACTCGCGTATCGGCCAGGAGGCTGCCCTAGAAAAACCAATTCAATTCTCAGGCCCTCGTCACGATCGCTATTCACGGACAGCCCCCTGGATTAGAATTGTTTATCCGTTGAAATTTTGTTTTATTTGCCACTGTTTCATGGCGTTGACTCTGGCTTGTGTAACAACGTCCGCTATCGTTGATTTGTCCGCGATCTGCCGAGCAATATCTGCCACATCAATTTCGCGAAATGCTTGCGCTGCATTTCTGAGGATACCGGCCTGTGGGTAGAGTGCGTTCTCAAAACCTAAGCGGCCGCGCGCATCAGCTATACATATCAACAAAAATTGTTCAAACCTTTGGGGTTTTCGAATGACGTCCAGGCTTTGCAACAGTTTCGCAAGTGAGCTTGCATTCAAATCCCTTACTCGATGACAATGCGTGTGGTATCGGGCGCTCAATACTGCAAGCTCGGTGGTTTTACGAGGTACTCGCAAGCGTTGACATAACGTTTTGGTGATTAGGGCGCCCCGTTGTTCATGACCTCTGTGTGAAGGTAGGACGTCAGCAGGTGTTGTGGCCTTGCCCAGATCGTGGCAAACGCCTGCAAAACGTACATCAACTTCCTCGCTTAGTTTCGTGCATTGTTCGAGAACCATCATGGTGTGCAATCCACTGTCTATTTCAGGATGCCATTTTTCTGGTTGAGGTACTCCGAACAGCGCGTTGACTTCAGGCAGTATGCTTGCCAGAGCTGAGCATTGTCGCAACGTATCAAAAAATGCTCGTGGACAGCGTGCAGCCAATGCGCCTTGCATTTCTTGCCATACTCGTTCGGCGACCAGATTTTCAACTTCACCATTATCCACCATAGATCGCATGAGTCCTAAAGTATCCTCAGCAACTTTAAAGTTCAGATGAGAAAGGCGGGCCATAAAGCGCGCTACTCTGAGCACGCGAACTGGGTCCTCGGTGAAAGCCAGTGAGACATGGCGAAGAAGACGGTTTTCCAAGTCTTGTCTGCCGTTGAACGGATCGACGATTTCACCGGTATCCCTTCGAGCCATGGCATTGATTGTTAAATCACGACGGCTTAAATCTTCTTCGAGAGTGACTGTAGAATCAGTATTGAATTCAAACCCTCGATAACCTGGTCCGGTCTTGCGTTCTATTCGGGCAAGCGCGTACTCCTCATAACTTTCTGGATGCAGAAACACGGGAAAGTCCTTGCCAACAGATTTAAAGCCTGCGTTCAGCATTTCATCGGGTGTGCTGCCGACGACCACCCAATCACGGTCAACAACGGACAGTTTCAGCAATTCATCGCGCAGTGCGCCACCGACGAGGTATTGCTTCATAGGAATTCGTTTGAAATTTCAGGCATTCCAGAATGTTACACTGATGCGCTGAATCTAAGGACTATAGTCAACGCTGCCCATGACGAGCTGCAAGAACGATACTTTCTCCCCTCGGAAAATGTTGGGTCTCCGGCTGTTTTTACTAACAGGTGTCCTGGCACTTGGTAGTTGCAGCTCGG
>JBLIIE010000093.1:0-21815 GCA_047634635.1 Granulosicoccus sp.
CCCCAATGACGTCCTGGCGGACGGTTGCCTACGTGATGAATTACGATATCCAGCGCTGAAAGCGGCTGCCGATGATGGTAAAGCCATTTTTCGGTTGCGAATGTTAGTCTAGATCAGTAAATCTGCCACAGATATTTCAGCAAAGTTTGTCTATTGTCAAAAAAAGCCAATTTCAAGAGTGCATATTATGAAAAAAGAAATCGTAGTTGTTACGTTGATCGGCCCTGACAAAATTGGAATCGTTCAAACTATTTCACAAACCGTTTCGCGCCATAATGCCAATTGGGTGAATAGCAGCATGGCTAATCTAGCCGGACAATTTGCTGGCATCCTTGAAATCGAAGTTGATCCAGACCAACGCGACGCGTTGCTTAATAGCCTGAACTCAATTGAAGATAGCAGTCTGCAAATACAAACAGCTTTACCTGTCCCCGCTTCAGCATCAGCGCAGCGGCAAGTAACCCTCGAATTGCTGGGACAGGACCACCCTGGCATTATCCACGAAATAACACGTGTTCTAACATCATTGAAACTCAGCATAGAAGAGCTCAAGACAAGCACAGAAAATGCACCTATGTCCGGAGGCACGCTCTTTCGTGCGTTTGCAATACTGAACATACCCGAAAATATGAGCCAGGATAAAATCCAGGATTTACAGCATGAGCTCTCTCAAAGCCTCATGGTTGATGTCAACATTGCGGAAAAATAGATTATCTTTTTGAATACCATTTTCCAACATTCGAATTCAGTCCATTTACAGTCATATCAATTTACCGGGAACATACCAATTACGATCCAACAAACGACCAAAACCACTGTAATTTGAGCCTTGATAGCATGCAGCCCACGGTATTAATCAATGAAGTTGAGCCCTCTGCACCTGACTAAGCAGCATAAAATAGAATCGCCGTAACTCTGTGTCATGCAAGTAGAGTAGACGGCGATCTATGGGTTTACCCTCTTCGGCACACCACTTCTCTCGATGTGCTTCGACCTTCACCCGCACACTCGCATCCAGTGGTACAGGCATGCAGCCCAACAGCACAGACATGACATTGATACTCAACACAGCAGTGAACAACACATCGCCTTGGTCATAAGAGGTACTCGCTAAAACATCCACAATCAAGGTTTGCCCGGTATAGATCTCTTGGACTCGCAGACGGTCTTCAGAGATCACAGTGACAACTGAGTAGAAACTATAGGGCGACTTGGTACTGACTTTTATAACACTTGTCTCTAGGGGCTCCAGACTATCCCGATGTGCCTCCAGGTAGTCAAAGGCAATTGCGTGATCAGACGGCTGCGTGTTGAAGCGTTGTTCACCCAGTTCCGCATCATCAGGCAACCAGGCAAACAGATACCAAGCGGCGAATGCAGATTGATAAGCCTGTTCGTCGCGGGCAATCGCTGCACCACCCCAACGGCTGAAATTTTGCCATGCAGCAGAAGCTGCAGCTGCGCCATAACGCTTGCGACCAAATTCTTCGATCAATGGCTGCAACTGCCGAACAGTACTGAGTAAATCTTTCCGGGGCAGGCCTGTGGCTGTCTGTAAGCAGCACTTTTTGTATTTCCTGCCACTGCCACAGGGACAAAGGTCGTTGCGATTAGCTTTCAAGCTGCTGGTATCCACTACTTATTTTTAAGAGTCAGTAGTGTAAACGGGGAATAGCCCAAAAAACCAAACTCTGGATCCAGCTTTATAGGGGGGAACAGTCGGAACTACGCTTCGTTGCGAATCTTTCCCGCTCAAAGCCACTCCTGCGCGGCCTCCAGAGGGTAATGTGGAGCTGAAGTCGAATTACAATCATTCCGCTTTATCCGTTATTGCTCCATAAACCGTAAAAATGCCATTGCCTGATTGAGCTCTACGGCTTGCTCACACATGCTCTGTCCCACCACAGCCACATCACCAACCATCACCATGTTGCTCCTAGTAATTTCGTCCAACTGTGCCATCACCGCATTAATGTCACCTACACCTTGAGATTGCTCATGGCTAGCTGATGAAATTTCCGAAATTAATTCAATAACTTTCTGCACAGACTCAACTATTTCTTCAAGCATTTTTCCAGATTGGCTCAAGTAACTAGTGCCTGAATCTACTTTTTCTACGCTATGACGAAATTAGCAAGGCACTCCAAGCAAACGTCGACAATCGTGTCATGAGCGGTGCAATTTTTACGGTGTTGGTGGTGAAGATGATGTTGAATTAGTGACCGTCAAAGATCAATACGAAGCGGACAATTAGGATGGGGTTATGATCAATGGTGGTGGCGACGATGTAAACGACAAATGCGGTTGTAATGCTTGTGAGGCAGTCATCGATGAATTGATCAGTGTTGATGCAACCACAGGACACTTACCTAGTCCGGTTAATCAGATGCAACAAAATGGAAACAATGTGGTGTTTGTGACGTACCCGAATATTGCAGTTGGTGCTGAATACGGTTTTGACGAATGCGTGGAGGAGTTTATCGACGTAGAGTATCGGATAAATCAGTTCGCTGTAAACACTGAAAACTTTTGGTTAGTACTTGCTAGTGATGTGGTTCCAACAGGCGAAGCCAGCTCCTTTGTAGACAATTTAGTCCATCCATCTACGAAGAGCATTAAGGCGATTGGTACAACCATCGTCGAAAGAAGTCAGAGTAATGAAAGCACTACCTCCATTATACCATTCTTATAAATACTCATGGCACGCTACCAGCATTCACCGCTAGCCCTTGTAGTGCCCATCCGTGCTGAGACTACTGTATTCGAGCACACGTTGAGTACCTACGTCCCGTCAAGGTATTAATTGGGGTGAGGCACATTTGCCAGTACCAATCATTTCACTACAATTAAAAATATGTGACTACTAACGGTGATGATGGCAATCCGGGAACCGAAGAAGAACCTTTTCGGACTTTTCAAAAAACAATACCTGTGTTTTTATTATTTACAGACAGTGCGGAATCTGATTCAAGGTCAGAAATCACTATTCCTGCAGTTGCAAATGCCACAATTAATAGTCAATACCCTGCCCTACGATAAAGTACAAATGAAACATGTTCGGGTACGTTGTTAGATGACCGTGCTGGCGATAATCACTATGCCTCAGTTTGCAACACTATGCTCAATAGTTTAGAAAATGGACTATTCTCCCCAAAACGGTATTTCAGGAATACCTAAGATGCAATTGAAACGCTCCAACGTCAAAGCGGACATGCGAGAGTCTTGAAGCAGGCTGCATGTCAGCTACGATATAAGTTACTGTGGCAAAAAATGCTATCTATTGCTGGTGGTCTAGCGGGTCCTGTGGATGGGTCAGATCAGACTCATGTCACCTGTATACCGTACTCTGCACTCTCAGCATCCGATTAAAAAATATGGCCATGAAAACTAGTTGAGGTATGCCGTGGGCCTCTTACCAGTGGTTATAGTCAGTACACGCACCTCATTAATGGCTGCACTGAAACCAGCTTTGAGAATGTCGGATCCAATTTCAATAGTTCGCACATAGCTACAAGATGCAACCTGCCAACGAACGTCAGTAGCCTGAGTAAAGCGCTCGTTAGTTCCATCAATCCAGTCGATACTGACTGTCATATCCAGTCGGTTTATACTGTGGCTTTTACTAATGTCTAGCTCAACGCCATCAAGTACTAAACTTGTGTCAGCTGATGATCGTATTCTCATGAATATATTTATCCGTGTTGGGAAATCACCAGAATTCACGAATAACTATTCTGCAGAAAACGGCTTATCAATATCGATAACTTATCTAATAAAGGTACCAACAAGAACTGATTGATGTCTATAAGGTAAATCAGATGTTAAAATTCGAATAAACCGATGAATGTGCGGTGACAATCAACATGATTTCTTAACAAGCAGCGACAGTAGATGACCTGATGACGTTAGCTCATCCTAACTTGAACCACCAACAGCAATTCTCTATGGCTCTTTACCCTCAGCCATCTGTTTGACTTTTTTGGCACTTTTAGTCGTTCGATTATGCTGCTGCTGGGCCAGTCATAGTTTAATTCACGCAGCCGCTCAATCTGCTCAGCGTAAGAGAGGTTAGTCTCCAAGTTTCTTCAGACGTGCTTCACGGTAAGCTCTTCAGACATAAGTCTGCACGCGTCCATGCTTATACCAATGTCTGTGACTTTTAAGAGGAGGTCTCTAAGTAAACTTATTGGTTCTGACCGATCTTATTTATCAGACATCTGAAGCATGGTCTTTTACACCTCATCCATAACAGGATTGCTCAACACGCCAATCCCTTCGATTTCAATCTCGCAGACGTCTCCATCTTTCATAAAGACAGGAGGGGTGCGGACATAACCAACACCTGCTGGCGTGCCTGTAACGATGACATCACCAATCTCTAAAGTCATACATTCGCTAAGCTTAGCGATCAAATCATCAATGGGAAAAATGAAGTCGCTGGTGTTAGCGTCTTGCATAATCTGGCCGTTAAGGCGGGATTGAATGCGCAAGCCACATGCACCTGCCGGTAGCTCGTCAGCCGATACAAAATCAGGTCCAAAAGCACCCGTATTGTCAAAGTTTTTACCAATTGTCCATTGCGAACTTTTCTTCTGGTAATCACGTAAAGTGGCATCGTTAAACAGGGAGTAACCCGCGACATAATCAAGGCCATCTACTTTAGCAACGTTCTTTGCTGCGCGACCAACGATTGCTACTAATTCAGCTTCGTAGTCCAGTTTATCTGAACATTTCGGGCGGATGATAGGGGCGTTATGTGCAATGAGTGACGTTGAGCCACGATAGAATATCTCTGGATACGTTGGTGGTTGCGCTCCACCCTCAATTGCATGGGCTGCGTAGTTACGGCCGATACAAATGATTTTCGGTGGCCTAGGAATCAATGGTAGATAGGTGATGTCTTCCACTGAGACAAATGCATCGCCGCTAGCTAATCTTGCCGCCGCTTGCGCTTGCTTCATGCCGTCAGCTCCCATTTCTAACAGACTGAGAAGATCAGTCGGTAGAGACGGGGAGGCAATTGATAAATCGACGATATGACCGTCAACTGGGCAACCGATTCTGCTCTTACGGCCTCGTGAAAATGACACCAGTCTCATAACGATCTCGTTTGTAATTTTTTAGATACCTGGCATCATAAATTATCGACTCTATTGTGTAAAAGGCGGTGCTAGGTTCTTAAACGGAGCATACAAAGCGCACAGTGGTCAATGGGGTCAATATTACGCGGCGACACAGACGACAGTCTTACCCTACCTCACGGACTGCCGCCTGGTCCTGCTACCCATAAAAAGGAGAAGCTTACAATGATTCGACGTTTTTACGCACACTGACAAGCTTTGCCACTACGGCTTTGTCATCACATTGTGATTCACGAATCAGTTGTGCCAGCTCATTAATCTCTTTTAGCAAATCTGATTTGATATCGGCAACCTTCGCAGGTTTATTCCCACTGTGTTGATTGGAATCTACCAATGCTTCGAGTTCAGATACAGCTCTGAGAAGAAACGGAGAAATCTCGTAGGTGGTTTCCATACGAGCAGTACCGCCGTCGGCGATAACCGTTTTCAGTGAACGACCAAAATTGTATTTACGACTATAAGGGAGCAACGATCCTTTTGCGCGCTTGTAATTAACGCGCAACACGTCTTTGTCTTTACCGTCCTGACGGAGACTGTAGTGTGAGATCTCATGGAAGCGAGTAATACCCATTTCTGCGAGAGCACGATAGGCGTCAAATTTTAGTACAGCATTGGCGGACATGATGGTTTCCTGTGTAAGGGGTCGTTACGTCTAGTGGTTTATTAAAAGCAGCCTTAGCTATCGGCTGGGACTGCGGCAAATATAGGCCTAATGTTGCAGTGCACAACACCCATATTGGAACAAGTCCCGCAACCATGCTGAACAAATAGGCACTAACCACAGGTTGCCGGCCGATCGAACGCGAATATTGTGATGTTGCATTCAAAAAGCACCCTGTGCTCCCCTCCCCCTCCCCCTTACCACTGTGTCATGGTGCCAGGAGGTGAGAGTCACTGTGCCAGAACTCCGCTCTGTGACTTGACTCGCACCAGCTCTACACACATTTTAAATAGTTTGTCAGGTCGTGAATTTCAGCCGCATTATTGATTTTTTCTTCAATCTCATTCTTGGGCCACTTGGCCATTTTTTATGGAAATCTGATATTGTGATGAACCGTCTTGTGTGGATACAGAGCGTATCTTTGGAAGACCATCGCTATATCCCGATCATTGGGTAGCACATCGTTGATCACCCGGTCACCAATCGGAATGGTGCCTTCAGTGACCTCTTCAAGCCCTGCCACCATACGCAATGAAGTTGATTTTACGCAGCCTGACGGTTTGCCTAATACGACAAACTCTCCCTCATCGATATCAACACTTACACCATGTAACACTTGTGTGCGGCCATAGCTTTTTAAGACATTATCTGTAATGACATTGGCCAGTTTATTTTCCCAACGGTGGCATGATGACCTGCATTTTTACGTCCGCTGGTGGTAGGGATGCTGCCACCTCGAACGCATGTACGCTGTCGTCGAAATCAAACGTTCTGGTAATGAGGGGTTTTATATCAATGCTGCCAGAGCTAAGCATGGCAACACAACGTGGAAAAACATGGGCATATCTAAAAACATTTTCGATCCGGGCTTCACGTACCATCGCTGCCCCTGCGTCGTACTGCACAGGTTCGGACTGGCCACCGATCATCACGACACAACCCCCAGGACATAAAGATTCAAATACGTTTGCCGCTGCCCGAGGTGAACCTGTCGCCTCGAATACAATGTCAGCCCCCCAACCGTTGGTATCAGCCTTAACCAATGCTGTTAGGTCACCAGTCGCTGCATTTACAGCAACAACGGATGAGCTTAGACTCTGCGCGATCTCTAGTTTCTTATCGGCTAAGTCGGTCACGTAGACGCGAGCGCAGCCTGCAGCCAAGGCTGAAAGTGCAGTAACCAAACCAATCGGCCCTGCACCCAGAACCACGGCGATGTCACCCAGCTTAACCCGCGCCTTTGTTACAGCATGAACGCCGACTGCTAATGGCTCCACCATAGCACCTTCCGCAAAGCTTACATTGTCAGGTAATTTGAAAGTGAAGCGCTCTGGATGAACACAGCTGGGACGCAAAATGCCATGCACAGGCGGTGTTGCCCAGAAACGAACCTCTGGATCAATATTGTAAATACCCAGTTGCGTTGCCTTGCTGTTGGAATTAGGTATTCCCGGCTCCATACAGACTCGGTCACCTGCACTCAATGTACTGACCTCAGAACCAACTTCCATTATGACACCGGATGCTTCATGGCCAAGTATCATGGGTTCATTCACGACAAAGGGACCAATCTTTCCATGTGTGTAGTAATGAACGTCGGATCCACAAATGCCAACCGTGTGAACTTGAATTCTTACATCGCGTGGTCCAAGCAGTTCTTCCACGACATCGATCGCAGGGAAATCACGCAGAGACAATTCGCCCTTCTTTTCAAGCACCAATGATTTCATAACGCTACCCATTTATTATTGTAAGTACAGCGATCACAAAAGCGATAGCTTAACTGATCCAAACTGAAAACCCGAGTGGTTCAGCAAATTTCAGCCAGAACAGCGACAGCGCCACCCAGATAACAACCGATATAAATAGGCGATCAAACCAATTGGTTTCGATAGGTAGAAACCCTATTTTCTCTTCAGCAATGGGGTTTCTAGTGAAATCATATGTCGCCACTGGAGTTGCAGGGTCTTTTTTGATATTCATGATTTTGTTGTTCATCCTTTCACTGCGCCAAAAGTAAAGCCGGCGACAATATGCTTCTTCGCCAATCTAAACATAATCAGCGCTGGAATTAGTGTGAAAGCCGAGATAGTTGCCATGATCTCCCAGGCAGTACCTGTGTTGTCACATATTCAGACAGAGCCCAACTCTCCGGTCCAACCCGTTCGCGATACGTACAAACGCTGACCACCGATATCAAAATATCGCGAATGAAAATACTTCATTGATTCGTCGATCGCACCGTTTGTCAGATCCGCCGTTATGTGTTTTGAATTCAGACCCTGTATCTGCAATACCCGACCTTTCGGGTCTGACACCATAACGTCAAACCCGCACTGTGCGCTATCAAACAGGGTTTAAGGCACCATCGGTGCTGTACATACCAGTGACAATTTTCAGCCATCTTAAACAGAATGCCATCCATGAAAGCGCCACCACTATCGGTACACGCTATCGCATAACGACCACGCCCTTCGGCTAAGTTGTCGATATGGCAAGAAAATATTTTTTCAAGGAAAGCTAAGGCATTGAGGCCTTCGATCTGCCACGGTTTCTCAGGCACATCGTATGACACTGCCTGACGCCGTAGGGTCCAGTACGTTTCCATAGTGTCTTCACCATTGAAAACCCCGTAATATCGATCTGCAACGACTCCGACAACGGTTTCTGAATTTGTATAACACTCGTGGAAAGGCAACATATCAGACCAACGTGCACTGATTCGCACGGTGTTGCTTGTACCAGAATGTATAGAATTGCTCCTTAAATTTGAATCTTTTTACACACAAGCAACCGGCATCTTCATCGGCCAGTTATGGCGTTGGTTTTGTTGAAAATTCTTCTCGGCTTAGGTACGTGGATCTACAAGCTTTGCCAATACCCTGTCTTTTGAAATTTGTCCAATTAATCCGTCCGCGTCGACAACACCTATTACTTGCGTCGAATCATCTAACTTAGCCATAACCTCACGGATGTTAGCGTCCGCATTCACAGTAACTAACGGCGTTTCAGTAGTAGGCTCCGCAAGATTGCGTGCGCAAAGCACACCGAGTGGATTCATGTGTGCGACGAACTCAGACACATAATCGTTGATAGGGTTGGTGTATATTTCTTGAGGCGTACCGCATTGCACAATGCGTCCACCTTCCATAATGGCAATGCGATCGCCTAGCTTGAAAGCCTCGTCCAAATCATGACTAACAAAAATAATCGTGCGTTTTAGATCTCTCTGTAAATCAAGAAGCTCATCTTGTAGACGCGTACGAATCAATGGATCTAACGCTGAGAAAGGTTCATCCATCAGCAAAATCGGAGCATCAGTTACAAAGGCTCGCGCCAAACCGACACGCTGTTGCATTCCACCAGATAGTTCTCCCACTTTACGCTCAGCCCATCCATTCAAATGAACTAGTTCAAGCTGCCGGTCGACTCTTTCAATTTTTTCCGTCTTTGCCATGCCACCGAGTTCGAGACCGAGGCTAACGTTCTCGCGAACCGTTCGCCAAGGTAGCAAACCAAACTGTTGGAATACCATGGAGATTTGATGTTGACGCATATGCCTCAACAACTTTGGATGGGCGTTGGTAATGTCCACCATCTCACCATTGTTGTTAACTCGAACACTTCCACGAACAACCGAATTCAATCCATTCACCGCCCTGAGCAAGGTCGATTTACCTGAACCAGACAATCCCATTAATACCAGGATCTCCGCATCAGCAACATTAACTGAACAGTTGTGTACCCCAAGAATCTGCCCCGTTTCAAGCTGAACGTCAGCTCTATCTTTCATCTCATCCATTAACGGTAATGCCTGTTGAGGCGTATCACCAAACACAATGGACACATTGTCAAATTCAACGGCGTTGGTCATAGTCTAATTGTTCACTTTCAGCATGCGATCAAGCATGATTGCAACAACCACTATGATCAGACCGCTTTCAAAACCAAGCGCTGTATTCACTTGATTAAGAGCCCTTACCACAGGCACACCAAGACCGTCAGCACCGACCAAAGCAGCAATGACAACCATAGACAAGCTAAGCATAATGGTCTGGTTCAAACCCACCATGATCTGTGGCATCGCATAGGGTAGTTCCACTTTCAATAGAGTTTGTCGGGGTGTTGCGCCAAAGGCGTTGACAGCTTCGAGCAACTCGGTTGGTGTTGAACTGATGCCCAGATGTGTCAATCGAATAGATGACGGTAACACAAATACAACAGTGGCGATCAGTCCGGGCACCATACCAATACCAAAGAAAACGATCATGGGTATCAGGTATACAAAGGTGGGCAGAGTCTGCATAAGGTCCAGTACTGGCCTCATGAAAGCATAGAGACGCGGACGATGTGCTACGGCAATTCCAATCGGTACACCTAGACTCATACACACAAAACAGGATACTAGTACGAGTGTCAGACTCTCCAGAGTATCCTCCCAATAACCCTGGTTAAGAATGTAAAGAAAACACAGGGTAACAATTACGCACGGTTTCCAACTTTTTTGCAAAAACCATGTTATCGCAACAAAAACTGCAACTACGACGAAGGGATGGGGGAAATGCAGTATCGACAAAACTAATTCGATCAGCGAATCCACGAATGATTCAAGGCCATCGAAGAAAAACCCGGCGTTGTCACGCAGCCACTCGAATCCGACTTTGAACGTACGCCCGACGGGGATTTTATTGTCGGTCAACCATTCCATCGCAGATTCCAGGTGTTTTTGAAAATACAGATCATAAGGGGGGATACCCCCAACTATTTAGTTGGAGGTATCTTTGACTGATTTTTAAATATCTAATGCAGACTTGACCGCAGTTACCGCGTTGTCACCATCGATGGTGGTCACACCTTGTAGCCAAGGACCCAAAACTTGGAGGTTATTTTTCAACCAGTCTGTACCTGCCTTTTCCGGATCTGCCCCATCATCCAGGATGGCAGCCATCAGCACATTTTGCATCTCGACAGAAAACGATAGGTTCTTAAGGAAATGCCCAACGTTACGGCATTCTTTTGTATAGCCAGACCGCACATTAGAATAGACCACAGCCGCACCGAAGTCGGGGCCAAATTGCTCATCTCCACCTGTAAGATACGTCATTTCAAAATTGTCGTTCATTGGGTGTGGAGCCCATCCTAAAAATACTACGGGATTACCTTTTGAGTCGGACCGCGCAACCTGGGCTAGCATGCCTTGCTCGGAACTCTCTTTTACTTCGAATCCAGAAAGATCGAAACTGTTGTCTTTGATCATATCCAGAATAAGTCGGTTACCGTCGTTACCAGGCTCGATACCGATGATTTCGCCCTCAAGAGCATCGCGATGTTTAGCGATATCGGAAAAATCCTTGATGCCTAGCTTGGCCCCTGCTGCATTGGTTGCAAGTGTGTATTTGGCACCAGTCACTACTGGCCGAAGTATTTCAACAGTATCATCGTCGATATAGGGCTGTATGTCGGCTCCCATGGATGGCATCCAATTACCCAGAAAAACGTCGATGTCGCCGCCCGCCATGGAAATGTAGGTGACCGGAACCGACAACACCTTAATATCTACATCGTATCCTAGCGATTCCAATACGAAGCCCGTCATCGCTGTGGTGGCTGTCTCCGCCGTCCAACCTACGTCTGCAAATCTGACTTCTGTACAGTCTGCAGATGCCTGCCCAGACAGCGCCAGCAAAGTTGTGGCTACTGTAAAGATTGAGGTATTGCGTATCATTTTAGTCCTCCAATTACCGGTAGATTCGATTTTGTTGGTGAATCAAATTAGTAATTCCAACCCCGTCCCTGGAGTTTTTCTCGCATAATTCATTCAGCGGTTTAACCGGTGTATTTCCCGCCCAACGCTCTCCAGAGTATAGGTATTCATACAAAACTAAAAGCTTTTGATCTGAACGTTTTATTTCGAAAATATATATGTGATCAGGTTCAGCTTGCAAAATTTTGCATATTAGACTAGTTTTTCTGAGTCTTTTTCAATGCACGCTTACCCATCAAAGCCCTTCTAACGGCATCGTGCAGGTAGTGGCCTCTTGTGAAGCGGAGCTCGCCTGCACCACTACAAACGGTTGTTTCCAGCACAACTGTGTCAAGCATGGCGTTGCCTAATCGAGTACATCGAGTTCTTCAAAGCAGGTGTTTGTGTGAGCTACTCAGGTACCAGGCCACGTCATGAACATACGTCAATCACTTCAGATAGACAACAGTTCAACCCTATGATCATTGCTTGGCGCTTTTCAGTGACCGTTCTAGCAGCCGAGCAATCACAGCACCTTTTCAGATAATCGCAGCTGCTACACTATAGAATTCCCCGCAGCTATTTCTCAAGACCAGCTTCCAGCACTTCTTCTATCCCTCTCAGCACCCTTCAGCTTTGGGT
Organism: Granulosicoccus sp.; assembly: GCA_047634635.1. Taxonomy (GTDB): domain Bacteria; phylum Pseudomonadota; class Gammaproteobacteria; order Granulosicoccales; family Granulosicoccaceae; genus Granulosicoccus. The sequence continues at coordinate 12,188 of JBLIIE010000093.1, forward strand.
TTGAAATTTGTGTTCCTGTTCATCGGTTATCACGCATCACACCACTAGCACGGATTGCTTCCGTTTCACTAGGCGCGGTTTTGGGGTTAACTCCATTGATGACTTCATCACAATTGACAGACGTTTTACCCAACCAAAAGTCAGACTGGACTTTACTCACGAAGATTGGTTTGATCACTGCGCTCATTCCGCAATTGATCTACACAGTTTGTTCGCCTCTTATGGGAACAGCTCGAACAGCCGAAATAGGCAGCGTTGAACTACCAAGCAGGTTACCCAAAGGTCTAGTGTGCTCTGTTAACTCTGAGCGGACGTAGTTGATATTTTCTTTTTCAGAGCGGCATACCGTGGAACCTACACTGGCAATTGCAGTTCCAATCTGCACACTCTACAAAGACATAAAGTCTCATATGATTACTCGATGGTTGCAGCCGTTCGCAGGAATACTTTTAGTCCTCTTCTTGACTGGCTCAGCGCTTGCCGCACCAGCAATCAATACTTTGGAAAAAACTGGTTTGTTTGGAAGCTATGATGCTACGGAAATCGCAGTTCGTGGCTACGACACCGTGGCATATTTCACAGAAGCGAGACCAGCAACGGGTAGCGCAGATCATACTCTGCAATGGCAAGGCGCTACTTGGCAATTCGCATCCGCCGATAATCAAGCACTGTTCGAAGCTGATCCAGAAAAGTACGCACCGCAGTACGGTGGCTATTGCGCATATGGAGTCGCTGGGGGCTATCTAGTAAAAATAGAGCCGGAGAACTGGACGATTCTAGAAGGCAAGCTGTACGTGAACTATAGTGACAATGTACAGAGCCAATGGGAAAAAAACATACCAGAGTACATTCAGAAGGCCAATGTGAATTTCGAGCAGCTTATAGAATCGGACTAAATTAGTAACGGTGTAATCTCGGATATGACTAGGAAATGACATGCGTCACTGTGATAACTCATGATTGCGCCATAACCACCGATTTCACCATTATGTAAAAATTGACAGCCGACCGAAAGTCAAGGAATCCCTTCCACTTTCTCTCGTGTGGCCTCCGAACAAGTCGACTTCAATTTACCGGAAACTTGCCGATTGCAAACTATTAAACGACCTGAATCACAGCAATTTCTAAGACTCTGCAGCTTCCACTAACGACTTGACTCTCGGCAGTTGCACCTCATTCCACCAGTCACCATCACGCTTCAACGATGAGGCAACGATGACACCGTCAACGTGCTCCAGTATTTTGGCGATATTGTCTAGTGTTACGCCAGAGCCCACTAACAGAGGCAAGCTGGAAGATGATCCGATACTCGTTATCTCCTCAAGGGTGGCCGCGTTGCCAGTTCGATGCCCTGTGGCTATAACTGCATCAGCATCAAAGAATGCTACATCGCGAGTGAGCTCCTCTACGCTACGATCAGCTACGATTGCGTGACTGCCATGTTTAACATGACTGTCGGCAAACACCTTGATCTGATTCGCCTGAAGGCTAGCTCTATAACGTAAGGCCTCGCCAGCCCTCCCTTCAATAAAACCCTCGTTAGCCACATAAGCGTTGGCCCATTGATTAACTCTGATGAATGATGCACCCGCTGCGGCAGCAACTGCAAACGCTGGAATTGGTGCGTTTGCCAATACGTTTACACCAACTGGGCAGTCAACCTGACGTACAATTCGATCAGTAATGACAGACAGGAAACCGGTAGTTTCTGGCCCGATCTGATCAGGCTTTAAAAATGGAATATCGCCATGATTTTCAATAATGAGACCGTTCATTCCTCCTTGCACATACGCGTCTACATCTCTCATACAAGCGTCATGGATAGACTCCATACTGCGACCATCATATCGAGGTGACCCGGGAAGCGCGGGACAGTGGACTACGCCAATTAGTGCTTTTCCACCAAACATGGAAGTAATAGTGTCATTGGTTTTAGAAGTTATCGAATGCATGAAAGATATAAACCGTAAAATAAAATGAGTGTTCAGGCTTTGGTGATTGCCGATGCCAGTGCGAATCAGACATACAGCAGGATTAGTTTGATCGTATGTCCCTGCGAGCATTCCTGCTAACGAAATTTCCTCACCCACTGCTTACCAGTGTAAGCCACTTTTGCTGATCGAATAGTTTGAGCAATCTAATTCTGTCGCGCCCATCAATTAAGGGGACCAAACCAGTGCCACACCGACGTCTCGACAGTCAGTTAGATAGTTTAATCAGTGGTAATCCACTACTTCAACGTCTTCCAGTCCTCGTGATCCCCACCGAGAACAGATTTGGTATTGCTTGTTAATACAGATGCTGTAACCCCGACTCTATTCGTTGAGAGAGCTTCCAATCGATTGCGTGGCGACACTCACAGATCGTCATGAGAGTCAAAAGAATCCAGTTGATCAAGTTTCCTTGTGACCACTTTCCACAACGTCTCCAGCGCTATGCTCTAAGCGATCTATCGTGATGACCCGAGATTCCTCATCGAGGAATCACAGCAGGCGATTAATGTCGACCAGAGCGGTAAATTTTTAGGAGACTGCCGTTGTCCTGTTCCCATCAAAAGTCTGTCTATTGGGCATCTCTTGTGGCAAAACCGCCTCTTGAAACTGACACACTGGTGATCAATGTTCGCACCGTTCCTTCGAGCAACTCTGGATAAAAACGGTGTTTTATGGGGTAAGCGCATGCGTCATGAGATGGTGATCGGCTTGATCGATTGCAAGCGTGCTTTTTATGCGCAACGCCCACTGCTTGACACCCGTCGACTTACAGGTTGTGATAGCGTCGAATTTTAGACGAATTGAGGAAGCATGGCCACGAAAATCTGGTTCACAAAAGGCCTATCCAATACTGGGGATGCGATCTCGATTATGCGCGCCGATCCCATGGCACAAAATTTTACTTTCATGGCGAGCCATGTCGATGCTGACAATCCTGTGCGGCAGACGGCTCACGAATTCGTGCAAGAACCAACGCGTTTGAACGGCCAAGACTATGCACAATGGGTACTGGAAACTGCGATCCGGCACAAGGTTGCACTTGTCGTTGTGCAACGAAAAGCTGACGCGGTCTGGACCGTGCGAGCCGAATTTGCGGCACAAGGAGTACGATTGCAGATAGCGGCAACGCCAGAAGTGCGGGCTTTATTGGATAACAAGATCCTATTCCAGACTGACATTCAATCTCCAGAAATTCCCCGGACTGGTGTCATCGGACACGATTTTTGTAAATTCTGTACGCTTGCCGAATTCGACTCGGCTTGGGCCAAGATGAGCGAAGACGTACGATGTGGGCTATGCGCTAAGCCCGCACACGGTATCTTTGGGTCAGGGTTTCGTCGCATCGAACCAGGCTTGGACGACATGGCGCAGATAGTGTCGTATAACTCAGATGCGCGTTTTAGGATTTCACTTGCGGCCTATCGGAACGCCCTGGCGGCCTCGCAAAAGAGAGTGCCTCATCTGCTTATGCCCTTTTTGCCAGGGCTTGAGCGAAGTGTCGACTTTGTTGCCCGCGACGGCCAGTTGCTGTACGCGGTGAGCCGCGCCAAGCTAGGAAAAATGCAGCGGATCGAGACCACAAGCCCATCGATCGAAATGGCGCAAAACCTTGCCGCTCGCTACCGCTTGAATGGGATGTGCAACCTGCAAACTCGAGAGGACGGTGAAGGTCAACAAAGGGTTCTAGAGATCAACTTACGCTTGTCAGGTGGTATGGCAATGGCCTGTCTTGCCGGCGTCAACCTGCCACTGGTTTCGGTTTTTGCCGGGCTGGACCACGATCTGTCAGGCTTTAATCAGCCGGTCGGTGGGGCGCACGTTAGCACTCAGTCCATAGCCAGACTCCTCACACCCTGAGCGCTAAAGAGGAACAGGGCAGCGCGAATCACGATTGGACGCATAAACTACTCATCACCGCCAAGCTGCCACACCAAAAGACCAACTATCCTGTTATTGGGACTCGCAGTCCGGGACTGCGAGTCTTCATCAGTGAATCAAGCAACCAGGACTTGCCAATCCACCGTTTGACGCACCTTATGGCCCCTATCAAACCACTCCTTTGAGTCTGATACTGATTGGAGTGAATCTCGTATCCCATCTGTTATGGACAACAGCAGGTGGCACAATCAAAGTTCTTGTCCAGCGTCACCCGTACTTATTGCCTCTGCAAATATTGTGTTCACAGCGATATTAATTGATAGTGCTGTATGGATGATTCTGAGCTAAAACGAAAGCCCGAATACCCCTTACATTGAGCAATAAACATAAGCGTTAACATGAGATGGTCTTTTGAAAAAATGATGACCTTTTTCATTCGATAAACGTCATGATTTCGTTGGCAGAATAAAGTCACGATACCGTGTGTTGAATTTCATAGTCGCAAAGTCAGTACGGCATTGCTGATACGACCATCCTTTTCAAGTATTCACAATACTCTTTGGTTAATATTGTCTATTTCCACTGATTGTTACTTGATAAATGATTTAGTTGAAATAAACACAATAATACCCCCTACTTTCTAATATATTCTTACGTATATGACATTTGATTTATTAACTGCATTGATTGTATTTTCATTCGTATCCAGCATTACCCCTGGTCCGAATAATTTGATGTTGCTGGCATCAGGTACCAACTTCGGTTTTCGTCGTACATTGCCACATATGTTCGGTGTTGCCATTGGATTCACAATCATGGTGATGCTGGTCGGCGTTGGCCTGATTCGGCTATTCGACCAATTTCCAACGAGCTACCAGATACTGAAGATTATCAGTGTTTTGTATCTGATCTATTTGTCCTGGAAAATAGCTACAGTTGCAGCACCAGCGTTGGAAAAACGTAACAAACAATCTTCTCCGGTGGCAACACCATTCAACTTTATTCAGGCAACCTTATTCCAATGGATTAACCCTAAAGCCTGGGCAATGGCATTGACCGCTATCACTGCATACACACCGGCTTCTCATCCATTGCCCGGAGTATTGATGGTGGCTTTGATATTTGGTGCGGTGAACCTTCCATCAATTACAGTTTGGGTGCTATTGGGCACCCAGGTCCGGCGCTTTTTAAGTGATCCAATAAAGCTCAGAGTATTTAATATCTTCGCAGCGATGCTACTTTTAAGTTCGCTCTATCCTATTATTTTCTCCTGATCGTGCTTGGCAATATTTGACTACATTTCTGTGCTTATCTGTAAAGTGCCGCTCACAAGACTCAGACGGAAGACGCACATTGGTTCAAAAATATAGTAACCCTTGCATCACTGCGCCCATTCCAGTAGCTGCAATCTGACCCCAGAAAACCAGGCCACAAGATGATCCAGCAGCATAGATAAGGCTGGTTTTACTACCGTGGTTCATTGCGATCGCAGCATTTATATCGAAAACCTGGCCATCAAGCTGCAATAGCTGTCGCCGTCATGCTTTGACGCACAGCGTCTGCCAGACTCTTTGCAGCTGGTGACAATTCTCCGGTACTCAATACCAAACCAATTTCTGTATGAGGTAATTCGGGGAAACCATCGCTCTGCTGCAGTATACGAAGCTGCTGTGGAACAGAACTTCTGGACATCACTGACACAGCCAACCCTGCTTCTATGATTGCCACAATTCCAGCGATATTGAAAGTGGAGTAGCCAACACGATACAGGCGATGGTCCTCATCAAGTGCCTTTTGCGCCCACCTGCCCCACTGGCAGTTATTTTCAATGGCCAGTGACAAAGGTGATGTTTCATGTGTGGAATGATTGCGTGACGTTACCCAGACAAGCGGTTCGTCAGTCAATTTTTCATAGGCCACATTATTGCCAGTAATGTTGACTAATGAAAAATCCAGCCCTCCCGCTTGAGTGGCCTCTATCAACTTCGTACTCGGCTGTGAATCAAGCCGAATATATACTTTTGGAAACGCTTTGGCGAAGCTTGCCAATATGGAAGGCATGAAACTCATGACATAGTCATCGCAGACACCAAGGCGAACCTCACCTTGAATCTCAGGACTACGAAACGCAGCCAATGCTTCGTGTTGCAGGTTCAAAATCCGGCGCGCGTAAAGCAGCAAATTTTGCCCGTGTAATGTCAATACAGAGCGTCGGCCGTGCTTCTCGAACAACGGCTGTTCAATGATGTCCTCCAATCTCTTCATCTGCATGCTTACTGCAGATTGAGTACGGTGAACGTTTTTTGCGGCAGCCCCGAAACTGCCAGCGTCTGCGATGGCTACCAGCGTTTGTAGTAGCTCCAGGTCAAGATTACCTTGCATACTTTTATATCAATATTATTGATGTGATATATAAATACTATTCGCTTGATTGATTTATTGCAACAGCCGATTATCCCCTTAAGCTTATTAACAGGGGAAACGAGATGTCGTCAACACACTTTTCATCATCACGCAGAGGGCTCACTCTTTCGCTACTAGCCTTCACGTTTGGAGTTAGTCTGTGGGCCATCATAGGCTCCATGCCAGACCTGTCTGGCACTCACGATGTATCCGCCTCGAACGCTACTCAATGTCAAGACGCAGCAGATGCCATGGCATCAATGGATCGCAGTCGCAACGGGATATCTCTGACGTGCAACCTCGACACATTATCTAGGGTCACAGTACGATGAACCGCGCGACAGAGTGTCTAATGGATGCGGAATGTTTGCAGGAATTTTCTTCTGAGCAGTCAGCTGGTAAGGGTACGAGGCGAAAAAACAGAGGTTTTGCTCACACCATTAATCTCTGGTATGAGCGTTCCAGACAACGACGTGAACTTCGTGAGTTGGCGGACAGTCCTGATTTGCTAAATGATGTCGGTCTGTCCATTTACGATGTGCAGCAAGAAGCGCGTAAACCATTCTGGCGCGAATGAATACCAATTTACTGATCGAAATAGCTGTGTTTAACATGAAAATCGCGCGAGTTCCCAGTGTCAATTAAACATTGATACCGGGAGCTTGATCGCAGCGAACCAATGTCCACCACCAGCTTGTTACAAGTATCGCAACGGACGGCTATCGCATGAACAATTCATTTGCAAATTGTTCATTATTTTTGCTACGCGTGTGAACCGTTTTATGTCTCAGGAAACACCTCTGACGCTGTAGGCTGATGTTGATTGTACGGTAACATCTGCCGCTGGATGAGTAGTACCATAACGGGTCTTGTTAGACTTACCAGGCAGTTTCTTTAAAATGAACCTCACCACAAAGCATGGACGAATGGGCCAACTTTTCTTACTGCTGAAGTGGCCTGTCACCGTTATCTGTCTATTATGGCTTAGTATGATTGCGCCTCTTGTAACCTTGGCTACGCTGTTATCTGGTGCTTCTTTTTACGCTTTCTGGGGCTTCAGTCTCTGGATTGTGCCGGCGGTTTTCCTGTTGCTGCTAGCGGTTTTTCGATCTCGCAACCGGACTTTTCGCTGGGTGGTTTTTCAGTACTTAGGAATCAGCGCTGTCTGCTTCAGTGCGGCAATCAGTGGTGCGATTCTCTCGTTCTTTATGTCTGATGCCTCCGCGGGTATCTGGGCTGTTGTGCTGGCTTTATTGTTCTGTGCCTGGGGGATCTACTCGGCCCATAAAATACATTCGGTCAACCTATGTATTACCAATCCTAAGATCGATAAAAAACTGCGTCTGGTTCAGATCAGTGATGTTCATATCGGATCCAGAAAACCTGCTTTTCTGCAAAAGGTAATTGATCAGGTACGCACCCACTCTCCAGATCTGCTTGTCATCACAGGTGATCTCGTGGATGAAAATGTATCCCTGAGCGATCTGGCACCCCTGGCCTTAATGACGTGCCCGGTACTTTACTGCAGCGGGAATCACGAGAGGTATATCGACTATGCGAAGGCACTGGAAACAATTGCCGCACACGGAGTCAGGGTTCTAACCGACCAGTCAGTGGAACTACTCGGCTTGCGAGTCATTGGTGTCGAAGATCGACAGCAGTCCCAGGAGGCGGTGGCCGTCCTCGACCATATGAGTCTTTGTGCTGCCGAGATGAATTCAAACGCGGAAATATATGCACAAGAGACGTCGCCATTTACAGTGTTGCTCTACCACCAGCCAGATATCTGGGATGCTGCAAAGCACCATGGTATCGAGCTAATGTTATCCGGTCATACCCACAAGGGGCAGGTGTGGCCTTTCGGGTGGTTGGTTAGAGCGCGCTATGCACATGTTGCTGGCCATTTCCAGGCATCGCTCAGTCATCTTTTTGTTTCGCAAGGTACCGGCACGTGGGGGCCACTCATGCGTTTTGGAACACGGTGCGAGATGACTGTCATCGATTTGCAGTCAGCCTGAGTTGCTACAAAATATATTTTTCTGACATCTGCGGGAGAGTCACACCAGTGTATTTTGGGACACTCCCCTGCCCTGGTGCTCCTAACGACGAGCGATATATCTTGCCGCCCCAAAAGGGTACCCCTTTGGGGCAATCTGGATGGCTACAATCTAACCTGACATTTAATTATTGATTCTATTCAACCATATTTGAAGCCCTATGCCCCCTGTTTTCAAGACTTGCAATGTACGATGAGATGCATCGTTTGGTATTCCACCTCATACATTTCAGTCAGCTTGATTAGTGTGGATACATCCTTGTGAAGCAGACGAATATTCCTTACGTATGCCTTGGTAATCTTCGCATTACAACCTCGTTTAAAGTTGTAGCCTTCGCCTAGTGCTTGGTTAGCATGTAGTGGTGCTCGTTCAGTCGATGACAGCCCGAACATGTACCCAACAACACTCTAGATGAACTTGTTCACAGTCACCTCGCACATTAATAATATAGCTCACGGCACAAAGCCTTCCGAACTTTATGTGGCTATAGGGAACCACTTCACATTAGCTTCTTCACTGCAATCACAGCCTTATCGTATTCCAGACCCACGCTATTTTTCGCATTCCCCTTTTGCATCTCTTAAGTGTTAATTTTTAAATCACTTAGCTTTGCCAATTCGGGTGAACAAGACTTCATTGGAATAATATTCCAAGCGAGATTTTACGGTAGCATGAATATTTTTTATCAAAGTCTTTCGAACATAGTGCTAAAGCTGGACGAACGATACCCGTCATCCAGGTTAATCTGAGCAGCTCCAGAAGCAATAGCATTTAATTGAACAGTACCGAAATAATTGTTTATTCGTTCTTTCATTGCCAAAGGTTGAAAACACCTCTACCTCCAGATGCTCCAACTATGCCGCCTGACAACCTTCTTGTTGGTCATCCATGACAATGACAACATTGGCGCGCTTATGACCTGTATCCAAATAGTGGTGTGCACTCACGATGTCGACAAGTTGATAGCGTCGATCAACAACGGTTCTCAGGATTCCCGTATCTAGCTGCTCACTCAGTTTTTGTAACATCGAACGTCGAGTGTGTGCTGGTAAGAAACCCGTTGCAGAGAATAAGGCCTGGCGTGACTTGACGATCTTTAGCCTGGCCATTAAAAGGTTAAATAAAAGAGATAGGCTGAGTACCGGCGAAAGATAAGACCCATCCTTGTTTAGTATTCGTTTGCTGTGTGCGTAGTTCAGCTTACCGACACTATCAAATATCAAGTCATACTTATCCATTTGTGCAGTGACATCTGTATCGTTGTAATCAATGACGTTGTCAGCACCCAGTGAGCGA
>JBLIIE010000094.1:0-21743 GCA_047634635.1 Granulosicoccus sp.
CGATGACATGTTTTACTGATGCGCTTCGAGTTTTCGCCCATAAGGTAGGTGCAGTATGAGTGGTTATCTTGCGTCGCGAGTCAAGCCGCAGTTCTACTTGGACTCTGTTGCATTGATGCGTATGTCACGGGCACTAGCCGGTGGCGCTGGTATTCAAGATGCGGCAATGATGATGGCAACTCCAGCCAACATTGCCATTCTCTCTAACGCTGGTTTGCTGGATAGCTCGGACACAACTGTAGGTGCTGGTGATCTGGTAATTGCAGTTCGTGCTGATACAGCTAAGCGCGCCACAGAGGCGCTTACAGAGGCAGAAGCGTCACTCACTAAACCCAAAGGCTCAATCGGTGGAGAACAATGGCACCCTCGTAGTATTCGTACTGCTGTCGAAAACCACCCCGATGCAGGTATCGCACTGATTTCTGTACCGGGTGCGTTTGCGATTAGTGAAGCACGCAAAGCCATCAGGCGCGGACTCCATGTCATGATATTCAGCGACAATGTACCACTAGCTGATGAAGTCGCCCTTAAAAAAGAAGCCTATGCGCTGGGTCGGTTAGTCATGGGGCCGGACTGTGGTACTTCAATCATTAACGGTGTTCCACTAGCCTTCGCCAATGAATTGCCTCGTGGTGATATTGGTATTGTTGGCGCCTCTGGAACAGGGATCCAAGAGGTCAGTTGTTTGCTAGCGAGCATGGGTAAAGGCATATCGCACGCGATAGGTGTCGGTGGCAGAGATCTAACCCAGCAGGTAGGCGGTATATCCACATTGATGGCGTTGGATATGCTTGAAGCCGATGCGACAACTCGACATATTATTATCATTTCTAAACCACCTGCTGTTGATGTTGCCGTAGCTGTATTAGCTCGAGTGGCTAGTAGTAGCAAGTCATTCACGATATGTTTTATCGGTGGTGATATGCCAACTCTGCCCTCTAATGCCCTCTGGGCGAAAACGTTGGCTGAAGCTGCAGAGTCTGCGGGCGACACGCTGCTGGTGGATGAAAATTTAGCAGCTGACGCCATCGAACCTGCTGTTACCGGCAGTTTGTTACGTGGATTGTTTTGTGGTGGCACTTTGTGTGCAGAAGCTCAAGTCATTTGCAAGCTGGCAAATGTTGCTGTGTCATCGAATGCCGCTATTCCAGGGGTGGGCAACACCGTAGACGCTGATGGACATACCCTGATTGATTTGGGTGCTGATGAATACACACAAGGTAGACCGCATCCGATGATCGAACCTTCGGTTCGTGATCAGGAGCTGCAGAATGCACTGGCAGATGATCGAACCGCCGTGTTATTGCTTGATGTTGTCATTGGATATGGTGCGCATGCGAACCCTGCTGGACATCTCGTTAACAGTTTGCCGGCAAAGAGACGTGTGCCTGTCATAGCCTCGGTTACAGGTACCGAACAAGACCCACAAGTTCGCAGTCGGCAAATCGATATTCTACGGCGAGCCGGTATTCAAGCTGCGAGTTCTAATGCCAGTGCTGTAAGCATGGCATTGACCCATCTCCAACGCTAAGGGCTCGTGAAACAACAACCTTGCCATTTATTTCACGAACCCTAACCGGATGAATGCAGGCATGTACACTCAATTTGAACTACCGCAACGCCTGCTAATAGCGATTGGCGGTAACGCAACCCACCCGGAGGACATTGAGGGTACATCGCAGGAACAAACGAGTATCGCGCAGCAAACCGCAGTGTCTTTGCTACCGTTGACGTCATTAGGTAATGAGCTGATTGTCACTCACGGTAATGGGCCCGTAGTTGGCAAGATTCTCATGCGTCAGGTATTGACGCGTGATCGTATTGCACCGATGCCGTTGGATATCTGTGTTGCACACAGTCAGGGTGGCATTGCGTATTTGTTGATGCAGGCTATCGAAAATTCACTGCGCAGTATCGGTAACGCAAGGCATGTGGCTTCGCTGCTCACGCAGGTGGAAGTTGCCGCCGATGATCCAGCGTTCCATAATCCTGCCAAGCCGATTGGTGCTTTCTATTCAGAAGAAGAAGCCAGTCTCATCAGCGCAGAGTTGGGTTGGCGAATGGCTGAAGATTCAGGCCGAGGGTGGCGTCATGTTGTTCCATCCCCGATACCTACGCATATTTGTGATATCTCATTAGTTGAGGAATTGTCAAAGCGTGGAACTATTGTCATTGCTGGTGGTGGTGGCGGTATTCCCGTTGTACGCGATGCGAAAGGAATACGTAATGGGGTGGCAGCCGTTATTGATAAAGATCTGACATCAGCGCTTATGGCCAACGTTCTTGGTATTCCTATGATGATGTTGTTGACTGCGGTGAGCCAGGTGGCTGTTAATTTTGGTAAGCCTGATGAACAGTTGCTTGAACAGGTCTCGGTCAGCGAGATCAAACGGTTGCTTGCGGATGGTCATTTCCCACCAGGTAGCATGGGCCCCAAAATCAAAGCGGCTATTCGGTTTATTGAAGGCGGCGGTCAACGCGTCATTATTGCCCACTTGAATGAGGCAATACCTGCACTTAACGGTGATGCGGGTACGCATATCGTCGCGGACTCCCTGTGAAGCTAACAGCCGATTCGAGTATTAACCTGCATGCAGTTGCCACGGTGGCAGGGCTTGGGGAGTTTTCAATATCTAGTGTTGGAGTGGTCGCTGAGCAGCAGTTGAATAGTGTCCATCAAGGGCAGGTAATTGCTGCTTTTGAGCGCTGTTTTTATGTAAAAACAGCAACAGGTATATTTTGTGTTGGGATACCTGAAATTGGCCGTGGTCCGTTGAATGCCTTACTGGATTTTCAGTATAAACGTCTGCCATTCAATGTTACTGCTGGCGAGCACGTGCGTATCTCAAGTCACCAGATTACTCTTGACGATAGACGTATAATCGATGGAGCTCAGGCGTGTGCCTACCATTGTGAAGTAAGCTTTGCAATGCCGACGCCAGAAATCCTGCAGCGTAATCGAAAGGCTCTGGCAACGTTGAGAGGGATGCCCGATGATGGCTTTTTTTGGTTGCTTGGTAATCACATATCCTGCGGACAGGAGTCTGCTGTTCAATCAGCCCTTCGTCGATCAACTTCAGTTGCACTGAACGGTTTGGTTAATTGGTTGCAAACAGGAATTTTTTGTTCGAGTGGAGAAAGTATCAGCCACGATGCTAGCGCAGCTTTAGGTTTGCTCGGAGCAGGGCCTGGATTAACTCCCGCAGGTGATGATGTTATTGCAGGCGTCATGCTTGCACTAACACGTCTCCAGCGTTCCGATTTGACCAAGTCTCTTTGGAACGCGATAGCACCCAGATTGGCGGAATTGACGAATGCCATTTCAGCAGCGCATCTAGAGCAGGCTGCAAAGGGCTTTTGTGGTGAGCCAATGAATGATCTTCTTAATGAAGTTTTTCAGGCTGAGGAAATGGAAGCCACTACACTTGTGACGGCATTGAATTGCATGGGCGGCACATCCGGCTGGGATACACTTGGCGGCGCGGTAATGGTCATTGATGCCTGGCAGTACAGTTTACATACAACACATAGGACAGCTACGACATGTTGAATACGAAACGCGCTTATAACGGCATGCTTGTAGCGCCACATCATCTTGCCTCTCAAGCAGGTTTACGCGTACTTCGCGATGGTGGGAATGCGGTTGAGGCTATGATTGCAGCTGCCAGTACTATTGCGGTTGTCTACCCACACATGAACGGTCTTGGTGGCGATAACTTCTGGTTGATACACACACCCGGTCAGCCCGTCAAAGGAATTGATGCCTGTGGCGGTGCTGCTGGACTTGCGTCAATCGACTACTACCGTGATCAGAATCTGGACGCTATTCCATCACGCGGCCCTCAGGCGGCGCTGACCATGGCAGGTACGGTCTCCGGCTGGCATGCAGCCTACGAATACAGTCGTCAAACATTGCAAGGAAAGCTGCCGTTATCGCGTTTGTTTGAAGATGCTATTGATTATGCGCGCAATGGCGTAGCAGTTACGGCGACGCTAGCCAACAATGCAGCGGACAAGCTTTCACAGTTAGCCGATGTGCCCGGGTTCGCTGAGTTGTATCTGAAGAATGGACAGACGCCTATTGAAGGTGAGCGCCTTTATCAAAAAACACTGGCCAATACTCTGGAAGCGTTGGCACGCAATGGACTGGGTGATTTCTATCGTGGTGAACTTGCAGCGGCTATGGCTGTCGATCTCGAAGCTGTTGGCAGCCCACTAAGGGCATCGGACTTTTCGCAGCATCAGGCACTGGACATTGAACCGCTATCGCTTAAGGTGGGCGGGCACACTGTTTACAACATGCCACCTCCGACACAAGGACTGGCTTCACTGCTGTTACTGGGTGTTTATGACCGACTTGATGTGCAGCAGCTCGACAACTTTGAATATGTACATTCGTTGGTAGAATCGACAAAATGTGCGTTTCGCGTTCGCGATAAATATGTCAGCGATCCTGCCTATATGAGCGTTATTGCTAACGAGTTTCTGAACGACAAGGTGTTGGATGACATGGCTGCCCAGGTTAATCCTAGCGTTGCTGCGCCATGGCCTGATGCTGCGAGCAAAGGCGATACGGTGTGGCTTGGAGCTATGGATAAGGAGGGTAGAGCTGTCAGTTTTATCCAGAGTGTTTACTGGGAGTTTGGTTCGGGTGTGGTTCTGCCGTCTACAGGTATTACCTGGCAAAACCGTGGGACCAGCTTTTCACTAGACCCTACACATCACAATAGCCTTGCACCTCTGCGTCGGCCTTTCCATACCATTCAGCCAGCTATGGCTCAGCTGAGTGATGGCCGAGTCATGTCATACGGCACCATGGGTGGGGAAGGTCAGCCACAGACACAGGCTATGGTGTTTGCTCGGCATGTTCTACATGATCAGGCCTTACAGGCAGCGATAACCGCACCGCGTTGGTTACTTGGACGTACCTGGGGCAGCGAATCGACCAGTTTGCGTATCGAAAGCCGGTTTGATGACGAGATGATTAAGCAGCTGCGTAAAGCAGGGCATAACGTGGAGGTTGTCGGCGACTTTGAGGAGATCATGGGGCATGCGGGTGCTCTGGTGAGTCACCCTGATGGTTTAATTGAAGCAGGAGCTGATCCGCGTAGTGATGGAGCTGCCGTCGGGTACTAGCGACGCGAATCAATACGGGTTTCCAGGGGGGGCGCGCTTCAGTACTTGCCCGCTGGCGTGATCTTGAACCTGAAGGCCTTTATCAACCACTACATTGCCCCTGAGGATAGTCGTGACTGGCCACCCCTTCACGGCATACCCCTCCCAAGGCGTGTAATCTGAACCGTGGTGTAAGTCTGACTGGGAAATAGTTCGTTCCATATTCGGATCCCACAAGACGATGTCCGCATCTGACCCGATAGCAATGCTGCCCTTGCGGGGGTAGAGACCGTATAGCTTTGCATGGTTTGTCGCGGTGAGTGCAACAAACCGCTGTAAGCTGATTCGGCCTTTGTTGACGCCTTCAGAAAATAGGATAGGTAATCGGGTTTCGACACCTGGTATGCCGTTGGGTATATTGCGAAACGAGCGCTCGCTGCCCGCTACTTTTTTCCCAGATGTGTCCTCAAATCGAAACGGGCAATGATCTGAGGAGAAGACATCGAAGTCTCCGTTCTCCACACCGGCCCAGCAAGCGGCTTGCTCAGTGGTATCTCTTGGTGGCGGAGAGCAAACATATTTTGCACCTTCAAAACCGGCTCTATCAAGATCATGTGCGGTAAGTGTTAAGTACTGTGGGCAGGTCTCTGCGTACACTCGTTGGCCGCGCTGCCGAGCTCGACGTATTTCATCCAGTGCCTGCCCATTGGAGACGTGGACGATCATGATCGGCACACCCGCTATCTCTGCCAGTGACATGGCTCGATGGGTAGCTTCTCGCTCTACGGCAACAGGGCGAGTTGATGCGTGGTATTTGGGGGCTATTTGGCCTTGGTCGTCAGCAATGTCCCGTAGAAACTCAATGGCATCCTCATTTTCAGCATGCACCATAACCAGCGCATTATGCTCTTTGGCCACTGCCATTACATCTAATATTTCGCGGTCGCTTAATGATAAATCTGCGTAGGTCATGAATACCTTGAACGAGGTATATCCAGCTTCGAATAGTGCTGGCAGTGATTGCCCAAGAGTTGCGGCATCTACTTGCTTGACGATAAGGTGAAAACCGACATCGACATGGCATTGCCCATTTGCCTTAGCTTCGTAAGCTGTTACCGCATCTCGGAGGCTTTCCTCACCTTCCTGAAGGCAGAATGGCAATATGGTTGTATTTCCGCCGAAGGCTGCTGATAAAGTCCCACTATGGAAGTCATCAGCCATCTCCACTCCAGGCGCTGCTGGCTGAGCGATATGTACATGGCTGTCTATTCCCCCTGGCAAGGCTAGCAAGCCCGTGGCATCGATGGTACGGGTTGCTGTACCTAGATCTTTTCCCAAGGTAACGATGCGACCATTGCGTATGCCGATGTCCATATCGGTGATGTCTGATGCTGTTGCAACTGTGGCACCTGCGATAATCAGGTCGTAGCTCATGTTCGTTTTCCGATAATTAGATTAGAGGGACTGCAACAGAAATAGACATCATTCCATGGGTGGCAACTGCAGATTAAAACTAAACTAGTTTTATCACGTTACAAGTGTCGATATGGCATCGCCTGCAAATTGTTTCAACGTAGTGCTTTCTTGTCCCTTTCTTGTCCCTTTTTGCACTATTGATGTGCAGTTTTACCAATTTCTTTGAAATTCCCAATCGTCCACCACTGGGAATTTGCTACTAGGGCTCAGAAATCATTTCTAGTTGTGCAGACGCGCTAGAAACTGCTCTGCCAGTTGAATGTGTGAGTTTCGCTTGGCGTCGCTCATTCTCTCAGCGTTCTTACACATCATAGCCCATCGGAAATTTCCGGCAAGCCGATCCTTGTTCTGGAATATCCATCTCCAGAATAAGGCATCCCAGATTTCAGACCATTCGCCTTTCTTGTAATTGCTCATTTTAATAATATAATTTGAGCCAGAAAAATACGGTTTCGTCGTTATGAGCCCGCCGTCAGCATGTTGGCTCATGGCATAAACATTTGGCACCATCACCCAATCGTAACTGTCTATGAACATTTCCATAAACCATCGATAGACGGCATCCGGTTTTATCTCACACAGAAACATAAATCCACCCAGTACCATCAGTCGTTCGATATGATGGCAGTAGCCGGTTTCCAGAGTTCGTTTAATCGCGTTATCAACGGGCTCGATACCTGTAGTGCCCGTATAGAATGACGGTGGCAGTTCCCGCTGGTGCTGCCAGTGGTTGCCTGTTCGCATAGCAACACCAAGATCCTGATAGGTCGCGCGCATGAATTCACGCCAACCGAGTATTTGGCGGACGAAACCCTCAATGCTGTTTAATGGTAGATCTCGTTCTTGTGCTGTTGCTAACGCAGTATCCAATACTTGCTGTGGAGTCAATAACCCAGTGTTTAGCATTGGGGTCAGAATGCCATGGTAGAGCCAATTCTGATCACGGACAATGGCATCCTCATAGGTTCCAAAGTTTTCTAGACGTTCGTTGCAGAAACAATTAAGCCACGATTCGGCTTCTTCGTGGGTGGTGGGGAAATATTTTGTCGAAAGCTGTCCTGGATTATCTGTGAACTGTCCGTTGATACTGGCTAAGACGTGATCATCGTAGCTATCGCCAGATTGCTTAGGCAGCAGCGGTAAGTAGGGTATTTGTTTTATTGGGATTTTTTTGCGATTTTCTTCGTCAAAACTCCATTTTCCACCTACGGGTTCACCCGTGTTCATCAGTATGCTAGTTCGTGTTCTTTGCCATTTATAGAAGTCGGCCATCATCCATTTTTTTCGCCCAGCTCGCCATTCAGTGTTTTGAGCGGTTGAATTAAGAAATCCGGGGGAAGGCAATATCTCGGAAGTTAGTCCTGCATTGGCGCTTGCTGTTCCTACCCTTTTCTCCAGTTCGAAATCGACTAGCTCGCAATAGACCACTTTTTCGAACCCTTGACTTGCCAGCTCGCTGAGTACGGAGGGCAGGGAGGAGGTTGAATTTTGCCAACTCACAGTTCTTGACGAAAATGAGTTTTTTCTCAGCGAAGAAGCATATGAGTTCATCGTGGCGCGATGGTAAGCCAGCTTTTGTTTGTGGAAAGCTAGTGGGTACTGTTCATCACCAAAAAACAGTGAGTCTTCAATCAGTAATACAGTTTCTGGGCTTGATCGTACAACTGGGTTGTCACGGAATAGCTGATTTGGAAAAATGAGGCCGACGGTTCGCATACGGATTAATACGTGGCTTTTCTTCTAATCGATCAATACAGATATTATGACACCAGAGCTCCCTCACTTCCTGTGTGACTATAGTGAATTGCAAGAGCGCATCTCGCGGATTGATCCGCGTGTTTACGATAAAACAAGGAACCATCTTCACGGAGCTGTAACTTGGCTAAGCCCCTTTATATGTCATGGAATCATCGACACAACAACCTTGTCTGAATCACTTCTAAAGCGTTATGCAGCTAAGAATTGTTATCGTTTTTTGTTTGAACTGGCCTGGCGAGAGTATTTCCATAGAACCTGGCAGCGTCGGGGAAAATTAATATTCAACGATCTGTTGCACAGGCAAAACGTGAACAGTGACTTAATCCCTGATGCGATTCAGTACGCAAGCACCGGAATTGATGTTCTAGATCAGTCTATTAATCAGCTGTTGGAACACGGGACTCTGCACAATCACGCGAGAATGTGGATCGCTGGAATTACTTGCAACACAGCTAAAACCGAGTGGCAAGAACCTGCACGTTGGATGCATTACCATTTGTTGGATGGAGATCTTGCATCAAATACCCTGAGCTGGCAGTGGGTTGCAGGTACTTTTAGTCATAAGCAATATATTGCTAATCAGTCAAACCTAAATAAATTTAGTGGTGGCACACAAACTGGCACCTGGCTGGACTGCTCCTATGAGGTACTGGCTGAAATGGCAGTGCCAGAGGTCTTGTGCGAGCGTTCTAAATGGCAACCCAAAGAGGTTGAGCTGGGTTCTGTTTTTGATGTTAAGGACGTGTACCCTTTATCAGGTGAGGTTGCGATCCACTCTATATGGAATCTTGATAAGCAATGGGCGAGGAATATTGACCAGCATGTGCTATTTCTCGACATAGAGGTGCTTAAACAATGGCCGTTAAGTCCAAATCGATTACAGTTAATTCGTCATTGGCTTCCTCAAAACACGGTCGTCGTTGCGGGGACACTTGAAGAACTGAAGTCCGCGTGTATCGATGCCACGCCTGTTTACCGCGAATACCCAGCATGCCAAGGGTGGCCTGGTCGGCAAACACCTAGGCGATGGGTGTACCCTGACTCTACAGAAGACTATCAAAGCTTCTCGCACTACTGGAAACAAGTTAGAAAGCACGTCGGTTTGTGAGCTTGAAAAAAGGTGCTCTTGAATCGAAGGTATGTCCCGTATGCCACAGACCGTTCAACAATCGCAAGAAATGGAGCAGTCGCGGACTTTGGGATTCCATTAAGTATTGTTCCGAACGTTGTCGGCGAACGGCATCCACTGAAGATAAGGCAAAATAGCTTATATGGAATGTTTTGGCAGAACGCGGTGCAAAGCTCAAAGCTGTTAAACAAGCCACAGCATCTAATAGACTTTACTGGCTAACAGGTGAGGTGCTCAGACGTCCAGCCTTAGTAAGAGGTGAGGAAGACAGTGAGGCTATTGAAGTTTAAGTATGGGTAATGCCCACAAAGGAGCTGGGCAGTTTCTTAGCCGAAAAAGAGCGTGATGAAGTCGTCAGATTGGCGAGACGCCACTTAGTGCTAACGCCTATAGCGTCGATGTTACTAGGTCATGAGGATTGTGAAATCCCATCTTCTAGTTTGTTTATGTGTTTTAGGCGTATCTGCCTGTGGCGATGTTGGTTAAGATATCAGCGTTCTCGATGAAATTCTCACTGGTCCAAAGCAAGGCTTCATAACAATTGAGGAACGTGCTAACAAGCGTGTTCTTGATGCTTGGTTCTCCCAAGGGGTAGAGCCAGAAAATAGTGGAACTACTTTATGGGATGAAGGAGTTAACCGATGTGTTGAATTGCAGGCTGCCAGTTTTTCTGATAACAATCGAGCCACTCAAGTGGGTACTCGATGTAGCGAAACTCTGTTCGCTCGTGAATTTATTAGAATTGAGTCTCGTTCGGGTGAGATTACCCGATTACTGGCACAGCGTTATGGTGATGCTGTTCTGTACGCATCGGCTGAGCGTTGGATAGCTGAGCCATTGACTGATGATGCTCAAATTATGATCATGGGCTCTGATGAATTCCCAACCTTTGATCCGATCTCGGTTTCCCCTTTGACCCGATTGGTTCGTACGGCGCCGACTGACGGTGTGACTAGCGATCTATCTGCAGCTTTCGCATGGCAAGTCTCAGAGGCTACTGATGATGCAATTGAACTTGTCGTGGCAGCAAGTGATACTACACAGCAAGGTGCCAGCTCAGTTAAATGCTGGCTGAATGATAGTGGTCAATTTATCTTGCCTGACGTTGTCCAACAAGTTTTACCTCAGAATAGACAGTTTGTGGTTGGTCTGGTTCGTATTCGAAATGCGACCTATGATTCAGGTAGTGCACAAATGCATGTGAGTCAGTTTAGCTACCCTTAGCTGGCCTTTAAATAATTCGCTAATCTGCGATCGATACATTTGGACTCAGGCTCCTGAGCCTGGGAGGGCGGCCTGAGTCGATCGAATTACCGGCGAAAACTATTCCATCAAGCAGTGCGCTGGCAGTCGGGCCAAGTCCACCAGTCGATATTTCGAACGGGACACATTTGTCTCTAGAGATAGTGCTGTTATTGCATACTGTATTGGGTCCGTTGTTCACAATTAAAGCTGTTCCTTCCGAACATACAAACGTGTTGTTGGACACCACATTGTCTTTGGCTGTATCTGTGAACTGTCCTGGTTGGCCGTCAAGTGTTGCACACCATCCCAATGAGTGTTTTCTGCCTTGTCTTGATGCTACGTGAACGCCAGAAACACCCATATTTACAAACGTATTGTTGATAACTCTATTGTTGTTTGACGGAGTGGAACGCAAAACTGGACAAACATTGCCTTTAAGTTCTCCGCAGTTTTGATAAAGGTTAATTCCGCCCTCACGATTTTTTGATAAAAAGGGTATTCGAAATTTCGCTGTCGTAGGTTGAGTCAATTGCGATTGCCTCACGAGTGTTATTATTGGTAATAACTGAGTCTCGAATTCTGACCCCATGACTGCCTGCTTCTGAATAGCTGGCTATGCGTTGTGAGTTATCTACATGTACGCGGGTTATGTCGATATTTTCGCTGTACGTGCCAATATAGATTCCCAGCCCCGTATCTTCTATTTTTAAATCTTCAAAGACGATATTGCTATGGCCGACAGGAAGTGCTTCCCCCTCATCCAGTACTCCGTCAGGTCCGAACTCTCCGCCAAAGTGACGGGTCGCTTGTATACCAATATGATTTGTGCCTCGAATAGTACAGTTGCGCACTGTAATATCGGACAAAGACCGGCCGTCGTAAAACCTGACAGCGGGTATGCGAGTTTCTTGAGTCGTGGCAGTGCCGCCGGGCAACGAGGTACGGCCCCATCCATGATCGATGATTCCGTTATTGCAATCCAAGGTACGCTCATTTCTGTCAAAAATTGCTGTTATAGCGACAGACTGCTGATTGGGGCAAAAGGTTAGATCTGTATCCATAACGATGCAAGTATGTTCGGTGATATCGCTTGCGCTCAGACAACCTGGAAACTCACTGACACTTTTAACCATAGTACACTCAGAGATGCGTGTATCTGTATGAGGTAATGCGCAGTTGATGGGTTCCTATGCGGCGTGAGCTTGACAAATCACACTTAACAGTAGCAGTGACAAATCCCTAAGTGAGGTTAGGGAGACTCTGGTTGCAGAGGGGTATCTTGCATTCAGAATTTCTGTGCCGAGTTGATTTAGAATGTTCATACAGTGTAAACAGCAACTCATAGAACAGACATGAACTGCTGGTTTGTGAACTCCGCTTCGAGTCGTGGCTTTACCTACTGTCGTTATATTTAGTCACCCTCGGTACTGCTTACATATTGAACAAATGAACTTATGTAGGGCTGCGTTCTGCCCACCCGGCAAATATTTGTTCCAGCGCGACCACCACGTAATACAGGAGTATCCCCATGAATGCCAATGCTAACAGCACCGCAAACATTAGCGGGTAGTCTGAATTGATTCTAGCGCTATCAAACAAGTGTCCCAGGCCACGGCCGTGAGGCTCGATTATCTCGACAAGGTTAGTTCCGATGAAAGCTAAAGTTGCGGAAACTTTCAATGCACCAAAAAATTCAGGTAGTGTTTTGGGTAGGGCAATTTTTCGGAATATCATAAATTTCGATGCCCCTAGCGAACGCAGAATGTCGCGGTATTCTGGCTCCAGGGTACTGAGTCCTACTGACACTGATACGGCAATAGGAAAAAATGAAATCATGAACGCCATCAGGATGGTGTTCAAATCACTTTGACCAATGAACATCAACGCCATAATAGGCACTAATGTAGCTTTGGGAATAGCGTTAAAGCCAACTAAAAGCGGGTAGAGAGCATCGCGCATAGTTTTTGAAAATCCCATGACCATGCCAATCAATGTGCCAAAGACAATCGCTATTAGTAGGCCAACTACTGTTCTCCATAAGGTTTGCCATCCGTAGATCAGGAACAGTTCCTTGAACTTCCAGAAGGCGGGCCAGAGATCGCTGGGCGATGCCATTTTATAGTTTGGCCATTGGTTAACCCAAACCATCAATTCCCAACCTATCAGGAAGACAACGATAGCCGATAGCGGTATCAGCGCTTTACGAATACTCATGTGTTACGACCTTGAGCAATTTGAATCTGTTGGCGCAGTGTGGCAAGCATGGCAGTGGCTTCGGGAGTGTACAGATCTTCTAGTGTGCGTTTGCCGGGCATATCTACATTGAGTACGTACTGAGCGTGAGCTGGCCTGCCGGACATAACCACGACATCGTCAGCAAGAAAAATACTCTCGCGTAGATCGTGTGTTATGAGTAGTGCGGTGAATGGCTCTTCCTCGCGAAGCGAATGCATGGTCTGCCACAGGTCTTCGCGAGTAAATGCATCCAGTGCACCGAAGGGTTCATCAAGTACCAGTACATCAGGTTTGTGTACAAGCGCCCGGCATAAAGACGCGCGTTGGCGCATTCCGCCTGAGAGTTCAGAGGGGCGTTTGTCTTCAAAGCCTTCTAGACCCACAAGGTTGAGTAAATATCGTGCTCGTTCTTCCTGGTCTCGTTTTGACATTTTGCCAGGTACGATTTCCAGCGGTAACATGACATTCTTGAGTATGGAGCGCCATTCGAGAAGAACGGGGTTCTGAAATGCCATACCTACCGTTGAACGAGGGCTATTAACTAGTTCGCCATGAAGCCAGACTTCGCCTTCGTCTGGCTTCATGAGGCCCGCAATTAAACGGGTTAAGGTCGATTTACCGCAGCCCGAAGGTCCGACAACTGCTGTGAACTGGTGCTTTCTAACTGAAAGATCCAGCGAGTCCAACACATGCAGCGGACCACTATCTGTATGAAAAGTATGGCTGACGGCCTTTATCGAGATGAGAGGCTCGTCAACCGTTGATGTATTCAAGAGAATTTAACCACAGATAGTAAAACTTGATTCTACTGCTTATTGAACTGGAAAGTTACCCTCAGGCAAGAAGCTAGCATCAAAATACAAAGACATATCAGGCGTGTTCTTAAATTCATAGTTCTTGCCCAACTGAACTAGCGCTGCAGCCATACGATCTTTATCTATACCACCCATGCCATTAGCCATTGTGTAGTCGGTGACAACATTGGCATTAATGGCTAGCTCAAGGCGACGCTGTTCCAGAGCTGTATCAGCAGCCGGGTTACGTGCAGTAACTGCTTTTGCACCCATTGCAGGGTCAGCAATTACGTCTTTCCAGCCTGCTCCAACCGCTGCCAGGAATCCTTTTACCAGTTCCGGGTTGGCGGCAGCAAAATCCGTGTTGACTATGATGGCGTTGCCATAAAGCTGCAAACCGTGATCTGCCATCAATATGACGGAAATATCGTCTTCAGGAATGCCCAATCGCACAAGATTCAAATAGGAAGAAAATGAAAAACCTGTGATTGCGTCAACCTTGCCCTCTGCCAGCATCGGCTCACGAGTCGGGAAGCCAACAGGCTCAACCTTGATCTTATCCATGCTGATGCCAGCAGCTTCTGCAAAAGCTGGGAATTGGGCCCAAGCGCCATCTGGTGGGGGAGCACCAAGAACGCGCCCTTCTAGATCAGCTGGAGCGCTGACGCCCAGTGACTTCCTGCCAACAACTGCAAATGGTGGCTTGTCATAAACCATCATGATTGCGGTGACAGGGGCCCCTGGGTTTTGATCGAGGAATTGAATAAGTGAATTGATATCTGCAAAGCCCAATGGAAATGCGCCTGTGGCAACTTTGGGGATGGCGGCTAGTGAGCCTTGGCCCGGGCTGATCTCTACATCTAAATCGACATTAGCGAAATGGCCATTATCTATAGCTGCAAAGAATGCAGCTGAGGGGCCTTCAAATTTCCAATCTAAGGCAAACGGCACTGTGGTGGCAGCCGTAGCAACGGAGGAAAGCATGACCAGGCCAGCGGTCGCAGCGGCGATAAGCCCTGTCTTGGGTGTGAAAAGCGTTCGAGCGCTTTTTCGGAGCAGTGTTTTAGTCATAAGTGCTTATGTTCCAAATGAGTTGAAGTAACAGTAATACCACACAGCATCGACTGTGCCACCTAAATAATAAGTAATAAAAACAATTAGATAAGTGGTTTTACATGTCGTTTTTTGCTATGCACGCGCCATTGTAGGTCAAAAAATATCGCTTATGCACTGAATAAAGGCGCTTCTGGCATGAGGCGATCTCTCAAGGCCAGTGCCTTAGTCTAATTAACGTAGACATTGATAATTCAGTGCTAGCACATATTCAGGGCTATCATTCGCCTATATCTTTGCCATCGATAAATAAATATGTGAATTGTGGGAACGAGGCTGACTGGTGTGAACGAGACTGTTACGTATTATGAGTTTTGTCACGTACCCACACTAATAGTTGATTGTTTGCGGGCATTGCTATAGATCGAGCGGGTAAAAATCCATGATGAGTCGCTAGAATATTTAATTCGTAAAGGTCGCGAATACCACTGTCCGGATTGTTATTTCGAAGTTGTTGATCGAATTCTCGGTTGGCTTGACTGTTGTGTTGGCCATTGTTTGAGAAAGGACCGTACGTCAGAAATTTTTCACCCTCATCAAGCAATGTCGCTGAGCAGTTGAACGCTTGCTGCACAGATCCCCAACTCACAATGTGAAAGGTGTTTGATGTGTAGCACGCTGTTACCTCGATGTTTGGGAGGGCAAATGTTCTTAAATCAAGCTCTATTGGATGATGTATGTTTTTGCACTTTGATTCATTCATCCATTGATGAATTCCGGATAGCTGCTCTGATAGGTCGCTAGGTATCCATTGCACATTAGGCATAGCCGTGGCGAAATGGGTTAGATGTTGACCCGTTCCGCTACCGTACTCCAACACCCGGTCGTGTTCTGTTAGCTCGTATTGCAAGACTTCTAGTATTGCTTGTTTGTTGCGCTCAGCAGACGGCGCAAAGGGTTTTTCTTGAGTCATGGAGTTGTACTGGATTAAATGATTGAAAAGCCTATCTGGACTGTCGGTAGATTAGCTAAATAATTCATTAAAATTGACCATGTGTTAGGTAGGCCACAAAATATAATGACATATTTTGGAGGCTTTCATTCAACAGGACATTAGTGATTCAGTTGTTTCGCTAACTGCCATTACGTAGTTTGAAAGCCTTGAAACAAAGTCCTAAGCTTATGAGTGTAAAACTGTAGATGGTCAACCTATCAAAAATAAAGTCATTACGAGCAATTTTGTTTGTATGCTTTACGCTCATTTCAGTGATACCTGTCTTGTTGCTGATGGGGTGGGTGCAACAGACAGCATCTATCGCTGTCGCCGGTATTTTATTAACTACGGTTGTGAGCTGGTGGGTGTCTAGACATATTGCTAGGCCGTTGGGCGCTATAGCCAACTACAGTGAATCGGTGGCCTCAGGAACTTTGAGCAGGTATTCATCGAATAAAGGGAGTTTTATACCGACTGAATTAGGAAAATTACTTGTGTCTTTCGATAATATTGTTGACTCGCTGTTGGCTAGAACCTCTGATCTTGAGGAAACTAGTAGCAGGTTGAGTGAAGCACAGAAAATAGCCAAGCTTGGCAACTGGGAGATTAGAGAAAACAAGAAGGCGATGTGGTGTTCAGATGAAGTATATACAATTTTGAATTTCAATAAGGTACCTAGTGAAACCCGTAGTGACGCGGAAGCGGGGCACACATATAATGATTTTATCAGCAAATTCTCAGATTCTGATATTACCTTACTCGAGCAAAAAATTAAATCGGCAGTCAGTGTGGGGAGTTCGTTTACGCTAGAACATTGCTTGCAGAAAGAAGGCAGCAAACCTTTGTATCTTAAGCATGATGTCATTGTAAAAAAAGCGTCATATTCAGATGAAATAGTTATTGTTGGGACCTTGCAGGATATATCAGAGCGTAAAGAATACGAACATAGCCTGATACAACAAGCTCACTTTGATTCACTAACAAAGTTACCCAACAGAAATCTGTGTGTTGACCGCTTGACACTGGCAATAGCTAAGGCAAAGAGGAATGGTGATCCGGTATCTTTGCTCATTGTCGGATTGGACCACTTCAAGGAAATTAACGATACTATGGGGCACCTGGCTGGAGATGCATTGTTGTGCAGCGCCTCTGATCGGCTACAGTCGCTTCTGCGTGATAGCGACACACTTGCCAGGCTAGGAAGTGATGAGTTTGCAGTAATTATTGATGCTGAAAAACATATCGATGCTGTACCTATAGTAACTCAGAAAATTATTGACAGTTTCAAGAAGCCCTTTGATATCAGTGACTGTGAAGTGCTAATTGGAGCGTCAGTTGGTGTTAGTGTATTCCCACAAGATGATGATACCGCTCTAGGCTTATTGCAGAAGTCCGATACTGCACTGCACACGTCAAAGGTTGAAGGCCGAGGTACCGTAACCTTCTTTAAGTCGGAGATGGATGCACTAGTGCTTAATCGACTGAGGTTGAGGTCAGATCTCTCCACAGCGCTTGAAAACAACGAATTTCATCTCGTGTTCCAACCTATAGTGGATAGTGTCAGTGGAGAGGTTGTCAGTTCCGAGGCGTTGTTACGTTGGACGCATCCGGAGAAAGGTATGATCTCACCAGATATTTTTATACCTATTGCAGAAGATATCGGGTATATCGGAGAGATAGGGTTGTGGGTGCTGGACAGTGCGGTTAAGCAACTGTCCGAATGGCGGAAACTCAGTTATACCTCGTTGAAAATCTCCATAAATCTGTCAATTAAACAAATACAAATGGGTTTGACGACGAAAAATGTTGTCGATATTCTAAGTAACTATGATGTGCCTGCAGACATGCTTACTCTTGAGATGACAGAGAGTATGTTTGTCGAAGACATTGAGTCTACTAAAATCTGGATGTTGGAACTAAAGAACGAAGGCGTTCAATTTTCAATTGATGATTTTGGCACTGGATATTCTTCGCTTAGTTACTTGCTCAGTTTGCCAGTCTCAACTATCAAAATTGATCGCTGCTTTGTCTCAAATTTGCTTAACGGACGTAAAGATGAAGCTCTGGTGTCGGCTATTATTACGCTTTCTCAGAAGCTCGGATTTGCTGTAGTAGCCGAAGGCGTCGAAGAGCGAGCTGAGCTCTCCAAGTTACTCGAATACCAGTGTGAGTACATTCAAGGCTACTATTTTAGCAAGCCATTGCTGCCCACTGATTTTGAACAGGTTCTGGCAGAAGGACGCCTGTCTCGAATGCAAATTGCTTCGTAGGCTAATGCTCTTTCTTGTGGTCGTGAAGGCTGCAAATAGTGAGTAAATCTGTCGATTTCGGCCAAGGGTGAGAACTAGCCTCATGGTTTCACAGAACTTGATCTGGAATTTAGTGTCTGGTATCTGTCGGCAAAACAGGCCATAGGCGGTATTATCGGTAATTCAAACACTGAATTTGCGGGATCAGACCTATGAGTATCACCCTTTACACTTCTGCGACCAGCGTAGGCGTTGTCTCTCACATTGCCTTAGAGGAATCGGCTCTTTCCTATAAAGTTGTTTCCGTCGATGTCGCGAATAAGCAGCAATCCAGTGCTGAGTACCTTGAGATAAATCCCAAGGCAAGGGTGCCTTCCTTAGTGGTAGATGAAGGAATCATTACCGAAACACCAGCTATTTTGACCTATCTGGCTCAAATGGCACCTAACTCGTCACTAGCGCTTCCTGAAAGTCCGTTTGAGTGCGCGCAAATACAATCTTTCAATGCTTATCTGTGTTCAACAGTCCACGTCGCCCATGCTCACAAAATGCGCGGTACCCGATGGGTTGACGATGAGGCCAGCTTGAAGGCAATGACGCAGAACGTACCCAAAACGGTTGCTTTGTGCTTCGATATGATCGAGCAGCAAATGCTTAAAGGGCCATGGGTGCATGGTTTGGGGTTTACGATTAGTGATCCGTACCTATATAGGATATCTACCTGGGCTGAATCAGACGGTGTGGATATCAATGATTATCCAAAAATAAAGGCGCATTGGGAGGCCATGGCGCAACGTGATTCCGTAAGAACTGTCGAGGCCTATTTCCCATCCGATTCTTAAACGGTTAATAACATGAAAAAATACGAAAAAACTGAAGCTGCTGTTGCCGCACTGACTCCGGAGCAGTATCGGGTTACGCAACAGGAAGGAACTGAAAGGCCTGGTACTGGAGAATACCTCGGAAATAAAGAGTCTGGTGTCTACGTCGATATCGTTTCAGGAGAACCACTATTCGCTTCAGCTGACAAATTCGACTCTGGCTGCGGCTGGCCAAGTTTTACAAAACCAATAGAGCCAGTTTACGTACAAGAAATCGTGGATAACTCTTTGGGTATGAGTAGAACGGAAGTTCGATCTACTAACGGAGATTCTCACTTGGGGCATGTTTTTAACGATGGGCCTCGAGACAAAGGTGGGTTGCGCTATTGCATCAATTCGGCGTCTTTGAAGTTTGTTCCCAAAGACAGTATGGAATCTGAAGGCTACGCGGAATACCTAGATCAAATTGAGGAGATAGGGTAATGAGCAACGAACGAACTGTATTGGCTGGTGGGTGTTTCTGGGGAATGCAGGAACTTATCAGAAAGCTACCTGGTGTTATCTCCACGCGAGTTGGGTATTCAGGTGGGGACATACCTAACGCCACCTATCCCGATCACGGTACGCACGCAGAAGCCATTGAAATAATATTCAACGACGAACTGACTGACTATCGTCGAATGCTTGAGTTCTTTTTCCAGATTCATGATCCAACCACTATGAACCAGCAGGGTAATGATCGTGGCACCGCGTATCGCTCAGCAATATATTATGAGAACGAGGCGCAACGCCAGATTGCACTGGACACCATTGCTGATGTCGAGGCAGCCAAATTATGGCCTGGTCCGGTGGTTACGGAAATAGAGCCTGTTGGAGATTTCTGGGAAGCGGAGCCAGAACATCAGGATTACATTAAGCGAATACCGCATGGGTACACTTGCCATTTCATAAGGCCTGATTGGGTATTGCCTAAAAGAACCACTACTGCGTGATCGCCTAGAAAAATTCCTCTACCATCGTTACAGATTTAGATCTGGGGCGGTGGTATAGGGAAACTAGGATAATTGAAACTAGTGATATCGCAGCGGCTCACCCTGCGATATGTAGCTGGGTCAATATTATTGCCCTTGACCTGATGAACTACATATCTGAGCAATCCAGTATCTTCTTTGATTGAACGTCTACAGCCGCAAGTATTGGAATCACTGAACGTTGCGCGACTGGAAAACTGAAGACTTCGTGGATAAGTGCCTCTGTAGCCATGGCGGTTGGTTGTTTTCCATAGTTGAATAGCTAGACCGTCTGAAGGCAGTTTTAAGCTCCAGTTGTTTTAGCGATTTACAGGAATTATTGAAGTCTTTATTCGTCCTCAGTCTCCCAGCAGATGGTTCCTTTTTTCAACCCTTCTTCGTGATCTCTGAAGCTGAATAGGCAGTCGGGTTCTGTACCGTTCCTCGGGCTGGCGAGTCTTGGATTTAATGTTGGTACTCGTTCTAGAGTCCATGCAATGAGTTTGTTTCTCGCCTTGTTCCACGGGTGGGCTTCTTCATATGGGCTGTTTTCGAGTTCGAACACGAGTCTTTTTAATTCTGCTGGATGAAGTTGGTAGAGTTTCAATAACCTGATAGCCATAGGGTAGGTCTTGCTACCCAAAGCAACTGTAAATGCAGTGGAAGAATTACGAAACTCTTCGATTGACTCTTGATGCAAGTCAATAGACGGATCTGCACCGTTTTGTAGCAATAGTTCAAACGCTTCGAAGTTGAGTAAGTAGACAGAACAAACGAGCGGGGTCCTGCGGAGCTCATGCTGAACGCTTTCAAAAAAAGCGTTTGGCGAAGCACCATATTCCAATAACAATTCCAGGTATTTACTACTTCGATCATCTATTGCTGTACAAACAGCATTGTCACTAAGTTGAGATCCAAAAATTGCCTCAGGGTTAGCACCCTTGTCTAGTAGTTTCTCTGCAGCCGTGTAGTCTTTGTTTGCAAGACTAGCTATTAGTTCTCGATCCAGTGATTCAACCTTACTCGCAAGCGTTAGGCTAGATTGCATGAGTATCAAGCTGAGTATGCCCTTCAGCAAAAAAGTGAATTTAAGTCCGTTGGGAGCTAAAGATTTCATGTGATTCGTCATGGCGAGCAGTTGTATTTAATAAGGGATTGTAGTACGTGTGTAACTGCCATGATCTGGTGCCAGAGAACCGGTGCTAGGCCTTGCGTAAATGTAGTTGCATTGGCATGTGCCGAATTCATCCAAAGATGATCTGGATTAGGTATTTTTATCTCTGCACCTGGAGCTGTTTGTAAATTGCCCCAGTTAAGATCATCGGCTCGTTCTTGAAGGACAGTAATCGGGTCGAAGTCAGTGTGAATATGTCTCACACTGGCGTTAGCGTTTTGGTACTCAGAAGTCAGACCGTAGATTGCAGCAGTTGACGGTTGTAAGGCCGCTGTATTAAAAACTGTCGCAGTTCTGTCAGTTTCAAGAGCAGCCAGTGTTGCTAACCCTCCACCAAGTGAATGTCCAGCAAACTCCAGACTCGCATTGCCTATCGAAAGTAAAACGTCTTTTGCCAAATTCAAAGCCAGACGGTATTGCCTAGTTCTTTCCCCTCTAGCTTGGCCAAAATTTGCATCCCAGTCATCTCCGATACTATCAGTGCCTCTGAAAACTAATATATAACGATTCTGGCTGGCATCATGATAAAGCTGTGCATCGAATCCCTGGTCGCTGAAACGATTGTTTAGCATCCCAACTTCCGCAGCATCAACCAACCTGAACTCAGGCTCACAACTAACATTTCCGTACGCACACTCGGATAGCCTCGCCATTCTAAGATCTTCTTCAAGATCACTGCACGTCATTCCA
>JBLIIE010000095.1:0-20969 GCA_047634635.1 Granulosicoccus sp.
GGTATCTTAAATCTGAAACAGGTCCCTTGCAGGATGTTTTGCTCGGCCCCGCGCAAACCTTTCGTTGGTTAGGTGAAGAAAACGCTCAGTACAGTTCACTCGTACGCGAATCATTGCGCAAGGGTCGCGTGTTTGATAGAGCGCTGGCAATGCGTCAGCATGCTGAAATGGTGCAAGCATACGAAGAGGCTGGTACTCAATGCCATTTTTTACCCGCTGACGAAAGCACCGCGTATCAGGTCTACGCCCGTGACTCATCCTTTATGACGCCCTACGGAGCAGTCATTTGTCAGATGGCTAATCCACGTCGCCGCGGTGAGTACGCAGCGGCTCTGCGCTTCTATCTTGAAAACAATATACCTATCTACGACATGGTATCCAACGGAAGCTTTGAAGGCGGTGACTTTAACATTATCAAACCCGGTGTGGCATTGGTTGGCTATACCGGCGAACGTTCGGAGCAACGTGCTGCAGAACAAGTAGCAAAATGGTTCATTGATGAAGGCTGGGAGATAAAGTTTGCACCGATCGACCCATTCTATGTCCATATTGATTTAATGATTTGCATGCTAACCAAGGATTGCGCAGCTGTATGCCTTGAAACAACAGAAAATGATGTCGTTGATTGGCTGCGCGCCCAACAGATAGAAATAGTCCCAGCGTCCTTTGAAGAAACTCTGGCACTAGGGTGTAATGTTGTGGCGCTTGGCAACGAGAAAGTACTATCCACACTGGGTGCCACTGACTTGAACGACAAAATGCGCGCCATCGGTCTTACCGTTTATGACCCAGACATGACCATGTTCACTTGGGCTGGAGGCGGTGTTCACTGCATGTGTCAGCCGCTTCGGCGTGACGCTGACTAGAGATGAATCATGGTGTGGTGCAGGTCAAACGGTTGCATTGTTTAGGTCATGAGGCGTCGGAAAGACCACTTTGCTTAGTACACTAACTGGATAGTTATTGGAAACTCAGGATAGTCGAGAAAACGAAAGTAAGGGTCGACACAGCACGGCTTTATATTTAATCCGCTAAACCTGCACATCAATCGAATTCATTGGAAGCCACCGCTAATCGGATCAGGCATCCTGATCATACGTTTACTGATCAAGCAAGAAGTGCGTATTACCGGATTATTCTTTGTACAACAATTTTATCAAAGCCGTATCAAGCCGTTCGACAGGGCCGATAATTGGACCCGCAATCCGGTGTATTCCAAGCTCACCCAAATGTTGCAGTGAGGCAATATTGTCAACTTCGCTTGCGACCAGCACCACGCCTGAATTAGCAGCCATTGTCTTTAGAGTTTTAATGGCTGCATGAGCAGATGTTCCAGGCTTTATGCTGCGATGAATCTCTCGGGTTATGTGAATCTCGTCAAAGGATCCATAGGTAAGTGGGGCTATCTGTTCGAAGGAGGTGCTGCGTATCTGAAAAGCCACGTTGATTTTTGATAGATGCACCCTTGAAATAAAAGCTTCTATGGCTGCAATGTCGTGTACCTTTTCTGTATTTTGCATTACAAGTGTAAGGTGCCGTATAGGGTTCTTTGACAGTGCGATTACTGCGATGAGTTCATTCGCCAGTGCTGGAACAGCGACAACTGACTTTGCAGGAATCGGAATAGAAAAACCTACTTTTGCGAGTTTTTCAGTGGGCAAATCAGATGTAGCAGCCAATACCATGGCAATTATCCAGCGTACCAAATCAGCACCACCATCAGCTCTTGCCTCCGCATCGGCCACAAGCTCTTTCATTGACATTCCCGGGGAAAAGTCATTGCCAACGGTAGCTGGCTCAACAGTTATCCAAAGATCAGGACCCGTGCCACCACGCCTAGCGCCAGATCGTCTTTCGTCTGTGGTTTCGGCATGGGCCACCGTCGGTATTCCTTTGAGAATTTGTTCTCGCCCGTCAGTGGGCCGATGACTGTTGGCGCTGTCAGCGGTTTCTGGAGCACCTAGGTCAACCCTCCTTGCCGAGGAAGTAGAGTAATGCCTGTTGGTTTTGAAATCTGCCGGAATCTCCATCATCATCACAGCACCTCGACCCGCTTCCTTGGCGGCGTACAACGCTACGTCAGATGCTTCGAGAATGGAGGTTTGATCCAGCCCCGGTCTATCAATCAGTACCATGCCGATGCTGGTACCTACTTGCACCGCATGGCCTTTCTTTATGATTCGATAGCCACGCACAAAGTCCAGTAACTCACATGCAATGCCTTCTGCGGCTGCCAAGTCCACGTCTGAAAGGAGAACTGCAAACTCATCTCCACCCAACCGACAGACAAGATCACTGGGTCTCGACAGTCGCTTGATACCAGCGGTTATCCCGCACAATATCTGATCACCAGCCGCATGACCGTAGATATCATTTACAGGCTTGAAGTTGTCTAGATCGATCATTAAAAGCGCGTGACGAGGATCCGTCAACTCAATCGCTTCTCTGAGACTCAGTTCGAAGTTACGACGATTTGCAGCCCCAGTCAGTGGATCGTGTAGAGCTTCGTGTTGTTTTTCGAGTTGTACTGCTTCGATTGTTGCCTTCCCACGTAGTGTGCGAACCAATTCCCATAAAAGAAAGGCACTGACAAGCATGCTTAGTATGAAGACTGGCAGTGGTGATGACAGCTCTCCCGAGCCAGGTAATTCGGGGCCACCGGTGAGTAAGATGGCGCGAGGAGCCACGCCCGCAATAAATATCATTGCAAGTAGAGCCACTAGATAGTGTAGAGCGATAGGCCTCAAAGCTTGGATTCCATGAGCAGAGCTCTGCAGTTTATAAATTAAGTGGCTGGAGACTCTGCATTGCGGAGACCCTTTTCCTTGTATCGGCTGAGAAGGCTAATTACTTAAAATGTTCGTTGAAGATTTTATAACATTGAAAAAACACTCTCGAGTTTAGGATTGGTGTTCATTTTGGGTCTGCATGTTTTGGAACCATGGACCACCCAATTGGTTCCGCTACAAACTCAAGCTGTGGCGACAAGCACTGTGGAGCTGATAACTCCCTCCTGCATCATCTCTTTAATATCACTGTAACTTAACGCAAGGAGCATGAAACTGCCGGCGCACTGCCAATCAAATCATGTTGAAAGTATCTGCAATTAAATGTCAAATTCGCTTTGATAATAAGACCGTCATGCCGCTCGCCATTGACCACGTATACAAACTGCGCGAGAAATAAACTCACCCTTCATAAATGCTATCGAATTATTATTTACCGTTCGGGTAATTATCAAGGATTAAGTCATGTTTCAAATACATATTTACCGATCGGGTAATTTGGTGTATATTTTGCTCCTTGACTGCTAATTAATTCCCGAGCGGGACATCATGATTCCGATATCAGATACGACTGATTTAGGTAAAGCCATTCGCAATGCCAGAAAACATCTGGACCTGACGCAGCCACAACTAGCGCTGGCAACAGGTGTTGGCGTGAGGTTTATCGTCGATCTGGAAGCTGGCAAGCCAACAGTTCAACTCGCATTGGTGCTTCGTGTTCTCGAGGCTTTGGGTGGTCACGTAGAACTTGCCGGGTTGCCCATGCCACAGGAAGACGGCGCTGACTCAAACCATAAAGCTGACTCAGGCAATTCCAAATGATCAAACACCTACAGGTCTACCTGTTTGGTCATTCGGTAGGCATGCTGACACAAGATCGTGGCAAGCTCTCTTTCAGATATCACGAGCATTGGCTACACAATTTAAACCCACAGCCTTTATCAGGCTCTCTGCCTTTGAAAGCTGAAGAATTTGAAGATACTGAGTGTCGACCGTTCTTCTCAGGTTTGCTCCCTGAAGGTGAACTACGCAGGCTTCTAGCAAGACAGTTCCAGCTCTCCGATGGAAACTCCTTTGGCCTACTCAACGAAATAGGCGGTGAATGCGCTGGAGCTGTCACTTTCCTGGAGCTGGGACAAGCACCCCGGGACGAGCCTGCGAATACCGTGCACTGGCTGAACGAAGATGAACTGGTGAACATCCTTAACGATCTGCCACGGCGTCCAATGCTTGCGGGTGATGACGGGCTTCGGCTATCACTCGCCGGTGCTCAAGACAAACTCCCGGTTGTTGTCGACAAGGACCGTATTGGTCTTGCAATGAATGGCACGCCTAGCACCCACATACTCAAATCTGCCATTGCCACTCTGGACGATAGCGTGGTGAACGAACACTTTTGTCTAGAGCTGGCGGCAGCACTCAATCTCACTACAGCAAAATCAATAATAAGAACAGCTGGTGATCATCGTTTCCTGCTTGTCGAGCGCTATGATCGTACACGCAGTAGTCAAGGACATTCAGAGCGTGTTCACCAAGAAGATTTCTGTCAGGCTATGGGCCGAGCATCAGAGACAAAATATCAGCACGAGGGCGGGCCGGATCTAAGCGATTGCTTTGAATTGATTCGCGCAGAGACAAAGCCCAGTGCGCCCTCTGTTCTAAAGCTTCTGGACGCCATTATTTTCAATGCACTGGTGGGAAACCACGACGCTCATGCCAAGAATTTTTCCTTGCTCTATGGCACAAAGGGTACAGCCATCGCACCGCTCTACGACATAGTATCAACCGCTGTATATCCCGAGCTGACGACCAAAATGGCCATGAAAATTGGCAGTCAATATACATTTAAAGGCCTAATGCCAAGACATTGGGAACAATTGGCAAGCTCCAACGGCTTGGCGGTACCGCAAGCGATGAAACGACTTTGCACACTCGCCACACAGCTGCCAAATATTGCAAGTAAAGTATATACACAAACAACCGATTTCGACTTTCAGAAGCAGACGGTAGCAGAACGAATAGTCGGGCTGATTAATTCTCGGTGTACGATGACACTACGACGTTTATCCCGCTGACCCATGAACACATCCATGAACATCATCCGATTCACTTCTGTGCTGCAGTCCTTACCAGACACCGTACCGTTTGTAGCACCCGAAGAACTGGAACGTAACCGCAGCTCTGTCTTCAAAGCACGTCTGGGCGCGAATGAGAGTGCCTTCGGCATAAGCCCAAAAGCTACGCAGGCCTTGCAAGATGCCATTGGTATTGCTGGCTGTAGTTGGTACGGGGATCCGCTGAGCTATAATGTTAAAAAACGTCTGTGTGAGCGTATTGGGCTTTCCACGACAGAGCTTTGTGTCGATGCTGGAATCGACTCCTTGCTAGGGCTAACGGTCAGACTTTTCATGGAACCTGGCTCGGTCATGGTGACCTCCAAAGGCGCATACCCTACCGTGAACTATCACGTGATCGGCGTGGGCGGCATAGTTCATACAGTTCCGTACAAGAGCAATCATGAAGACACTGAAGCACTGGCAAAAGCTGCCAATGAACAAAATGCTCGACTGGTATATCTGGCAAACCCCGATAACCCAATGGGCACTCGAGTCAGTGCATCAGCCATACAGGCGTTGATTGATCAACTGCCTGAACAATGCGTATTAATGCTCGATGAAGCCTATTACGAATTCATGCCTGAAGACGACGTGCTGAGTGTGAACACCTCAATAAACAATCTAATTCGTTTTCGCACGTTTTCCAAAGCTTACGGCATGGCGGGAATGCGTATTGGTTACGCGTTTGGCAATGAAGCACTCATCCGGGGCTACGACAAAATTCGAAATCACTTCGGTGTAAACAAACTGGCACAAATTGCCGCCACGGCCTCACTGGAAGACACGCAGATGTTGCCTAATATCAAGAACGCTGTTCAGGCTGGGCGTGAGCACATTTATGCGATGGCTGCCGATCTCGATCTTCCATACATTGAATCGTTTACTAATTTCGTGGCAGTTGATCTCGACTCAAATGAACGCGCTTCTAAGATGCTGGGGCTATTGAACGAATACGGTGTTTTTATGCGCAAGCCCATGCAGCCACCACACGATCGATACTTACGAGTTGGCGTCGGCACCGACGCTGAGCACACTGTCTTGCTAGATATTTTACCCGGGTTGTTAAAAAAGCTATGACATCAAACAGCATCACGTTTATTGGTCTTGGCAATATGGGTTTACCCATGGCCATGAATCTTGCCAATGCCGGCCAAAGCGTTAAAGGCTTTGACCCCCAGATTAATACTGACGACCAGACGCTTACCGATGGCTTAACACTTTGCACAACACTTGCGGATGCTCTCTCAGACTCAAACCTGGTCATCACAATGCTTCCAAATGGCGGCATTGTATTGGACGTTTTAAAGGCAATTATTGATACCGGAGCAAAGCCATCGCTCATGATTGATTGTTCAACCATCGATATCAACGATGCACGTAAGGCGCATAAAATTGCAAACGCTGCCGCTATCGGTTTTCTTGATGCCCCAGTGTCTGGCGGCATCACAGGCGCAGCAGCAGGCACACTAACAACGATGATGGGTGGCGATGAAGCCATACTGGATTCTGTAAAACACCGCATTGAGCCGATGTTCAAAACCTTCATCTATTGCGGAGAAGGCGGAGCTGGTCAGGCTGCAAAGATTTGCAATAATATGTTGCTGGCAACATCGATGATTGGCGCAGGCGAGACGTTCAACCTAGGTCGTAAGCTCGGCTTGAATGCACAAACTCTTTTTAACGTACTGTCCACATCAACAGGCTCTTGTTGGTCGGTAAATAGCTATTGCCCTGTTCCGGGTGTTGGACCAACCTCACCTTCAGACAATGACTACAAGCCGGGCTTTGCGGTGCAAATGATGGTCAAGGACATGAAATTAACTCAAGCTGCTGCTGAGTCTGTCTCACAGGCAACACCATTAGGTGCCCACGCGCTGGCTCTTTACGAAGACTATGCCAACACAGGTGGCAATGCGGAGGATTTCTCCGGCATCATTCGCTACCTGGATACGCTCGATCGAGATTAGTGCAAAGTCGTTTTATAGTCTGTGACCAAACGACGCTCCAGAAAATGCTTCTCGCTGGTCCTGTCGCTAGACTCAATGGCTTTACACAACTGAGCAGCTGCCTCCTCTCTAAATCCTGCTCTTAACAGGACATCCGCACGGGCAATCCGGTAAGGTTGATACTCAAGGATGACGGCTTGATCGGCCAGCGAATCGAGCAGTTTCAGTGCTTCACAAGGAGAGCGTGCATAAGATATTGCAACGGCCTGATTAACACGCACTACCGGGGACGGCTGCATGGTGTACAAAAGCTCATACAGAGCCACTATCTGAGCCCAATCAGTATCTTCCCACCTTGCAGACTCCGTGTGAATGGCACTGATAGCGGCTTGCAACTGATATGGACCTACTTGTCCTTTTGGTAGTGTCTCTTTTAATAATTCAGTACCTTCACAAATTTTGATGTTGTCCCATCGCATGCGGTTCTGGTGCTCAAGCATCACGATGTCACCGTTGTTATCCTTTCGGGAAACGCGCCGAGACTCGTGCAACAACATCAATGAAAGCAATCCTGCAATTTCACAATGCTCTGGCATCAGGGATCGCAAGACACGCCCTAATCGTATTGCCTCATCAGATAAATGAGTGCGCGTCAAATGCTCACCAGAGCTTGCCGAATAGCCTTCATTAAAAATGAAATAGACAACGGACAGCACGCCGTTGACCCGCTCCTGTAATTTTTCTGGCGGTGGTACTTCATAGGCAATGCCTGCTGACGCGATCTTATGTTTAGCTCTCGCCAGCCTTTGCGCCATCGTGCTTTTCTTATCCAGAAATGCGTTCGCGATTTCATCAGTAGTTAACCCACCCAAGGATCTTAACGTTAATGCAACTCTGGTTTTCTGATCTAGAGCCGGATGACAACAAGTGAATATCAGTTCCAATCGTTTATCAGGAATCAATGTGTCATCCTCATCGCCAAACACCGAGTTGTCAGAACCTTCCATGTCCATTAAGTAAGATAACGCAGGCTGGAGTTTGTCAAAACGGGATTTTCGCCTTAACTGATCAATTGCACGTCGTTTAGCAGTTTTAAAAAGCCATGCGGCAGGTTCTGTGGGAATACCGTTTTCATTCCAGTGAACCAACGCGACTTCCACCGCATCCTGCAACACATCCTCAGCCAATTGAAAACTGCCCACGACGTTAACCAGAGACGCCAGAATACGCCCCCATTCTTCCCTTACCAATCGATTAATTGACCGCTCTAGCTGGAATGGAGGCAGCATAGTTCAGATAGCGTGATCAGCCCGATACCTGGATCAGTCAAAAACCTTAACAGGGCGAACTTCTATCCGGCCATGAGCTGCAGTGGGTATTTTCGCAGCATAATCCAGTGCCTCATCGAGATCTTTGCAATCAAGCAGGTAGTAACCACCAAGCTGCTCTTTCGTCTCGGCATAGGGGCCATCTGTAATCTCGACTTTGCCACTTTCACGAGTGACCGTTGTAGAAGTGGCGGTGGGCTGTAGCGCATTCCCTCCGTTCATGACGCCACCTTCAACACATTCCTGAGTGAATATTTGATATGCCTGCATATATTCACCAAATGCTTCAGTTCCTGGCTGAGGACCAGTACCTTCGACTGAGTAGATTAAGCACAGGTATTGCATTATGTGTCTCCTTAAGTCAGCACCCGTATTAGTGCCTGATTAGTCTCAGCATCGTGATTTTTTTCGATCCTGTATCTAATAGACGAACGGCAAATGCACAAATCGACATTCATGCGTAAATGAATCTTTTTCAAGCATGCTGCACCCTTATAGTTCACAACACAACCCGATGTCCACATCGTGTTCCAGCTGCGACATAGTGACGTAAATAGAGAACCCAGCCATCTTGACCGCAGCCTGCGAATTGATTAACTTTCACTAATCTCACTATCTTTTTACGCACCCTATTTTTCACCGTCAAAATCCCTGCAAACCATGAATTCTGCCGCCGAAGAACTTGCCACTAATGTCAGCGTTCCATTCGAGGAAGCACACGCAATGCCTCGAAACGTTTATCGCAGTGAGCATTTCCTGCAACAGGAACTGAATTCCATCTTCAAACAGGATTGGTTTTGCGCAGGTCGAGCTAGTACCTTGAGCGAAATCGGTGACTATTTAACTCTTGAATTAGCAGGTCAGCCTATCATGGTAGTACGGGACAAAGGCTACCAACTCCGTGCGCAGTCCAATGTCTGCCTCCATCGCATGTCCACGCTATTAGAAGGACGAGGCAA
This sequence comes from Granulosicoccus sp., assembly GCA_047634635.1. GTDB lineage: Bacteria > Pseudomonadota > Gammaproteobacteria > Granulosicoccales > Granulosicoccaceae > Granulosicoccus. The sequence goes on from JBLIIE010000095.1 coordinate 9,137, forward strand.
TAAGTCATCCATCGTCTGCCCGTACCATGCATGGACATACGAATTAAACGGCAAGCTTCGCGCAGCTCCAGCCATGGACAAGAACGTCTCATTTTGCAAACAGGAAAAACACTTACCTGCAGTTCGTTGTGAAGAGTGGTTGGGATGGATCATGGTCACGCTTAACCAATCTGCTAAACCCGTCGCAAATGTTCTATCGGGTGTTGAAAAGCTTGTTGGAGACTTTGGAATGGAGAACTATCAGGAAACGTTTTTCGAAACTCACACCTGGAATACCAACTGGAAAGTGTTAGCTGAGAATTTCATGGAAAGCTACCATTTACCGGTATGCCATAAAGGCACCATTGGAGGCTTATCAAGACTTAACGAAATGATTTGCCCACCTGGTCTGCCTGCGTTTAATTATCACACCATACTCAAAGACGATTCGCTGAAAATTGCGATGGCTCATGAGAGCAACACAGCACTGGTAGGAGATCGCAGACGAACCACTTATCTGCTTGCTATCTACCCTAGCCTGATGATCACGCTGACACCTGGCTACTTCTGGTATCTGTCGTTACACCCGGACGGTGTGGACAAAGTCAGAATTATGTTCGGCGGTGGCATGTCACAGGACTATGTGAATGATCCTGAATCACAAGCACACTTCAAAGAACTAAAAACCTTGCTCGATGACGTTAACGTCGAAGATAAAGGCTGTACAGAAAAAGTGTACAACGGCCTGTGTTCAGACTTCGCAGTGCCTGGTCCCTTGTCTCATCTGGAACGCCCCAACTACGACTTTGCTCATTATCTATCCAGTCGTGTTTCTGGTAACAGTTCCACAGCATTATCCTCAGAGCCAGCCATATGAATTTTCCATACGACACGTACAGCGCACTGAGAGAGCGGCAAACAGTCGCCAATGCAATTCCTCAAAGCATGCCACCTTCGTTCTACAACGACCCCGCAGTTTATAAAACTGAGGTCGATCAGATATTTTTAACGTCATGGATTTGCGTGGGTCGAGCAGACGAGGTGCCGAACGTTGGCGACTACTACACGTTTGAGATAGTTGATGAGCCTCTGATTGTTGTCAGACAATCCGATAACACCGTGGCAGTGCTATCCAACGTCTGCAGGCATCGAGGCAGTCGTATTATGGAAGGGTCCGGTAACACTAAGCGATTCACCTGTCCTTACCATCGTTGGTCTTACCAACTAGATGGCGGACTACTCGCTGCACCCTTGGTCGATAAAACGCCAGGATTCGATTCCAAACACTGCAAACTCCCTTCTTTTAAAACTGCAAACTGGATGGGTTGGATATTTGTTAATTTGGATGGTAAAGCCAACGACTTCGAAGTTGAGATTGAAGGCCTGAACCCCTATGTGCAGAACTATCACGCAGAAGATATGCGCAACATCAGCCCATCTACTGAATATTGGGACTTGAACTGGAAGTGTTTAGCCGAGAACTTTATGGAAGGCTACCACCTGACACCTGTACACCGTAAGACCCTTCACCCCATGACACCCACCAGGTTGTGCAAGAAGATACCCGGGGGCTCAGGATATACAGGCTATAAGTCTCACTACAGCAACGCCTTCAAAGGCCGTACTCAGGTACACGCTGATATGACAGACGAGGAAAAATCACAATCTATGATGGTCTGGATCTATCCATCGTTTGTTGCAGCTATATCCCCAAATTCGGCAGTCTATATGAGCATCACACCCACTGGACCCTCTCATCTACAAACAAGATGGGATGTTATAGCCCGAGAGGATGTGTTCGAATCTGGTGAGTCTCAGGAACGCCATGAATTTGCGAAGACGTTCAATCTGGAAGATCGTGAGCGTTTGATGGAAGTGCAGAAGGGATTACAGTCCCGCTTTGCCACTAGAGGCTATTTAGCCCCGCCTGATCTTGAAGGTTGTGTATGGGATTTCTACGAGTACATGGCCACATCAGTCAAACTATGAATAAGGCATCCTATACGTTCACTCATGCGATTGTCAGAGAACCAGGAAATAGCATACTCGACGGATTGCGAGCTGTGGATACAGGCACACCAGACCTTTCGATATTCAAGCAGCATCACAAGGACTACATAGCGGCTCTGGAATCGACTGGCGCCACGGTTATCCAACTAGCCGTAAATGATGAATTTCCGGACTCGGTGTTTGTAGAGGACTCAGCATTGTGCTTACCTGAGGGTGCCATTTCGATGAGGCCCGGTGCACCTACACGATTTGGAGAGGCAGCCCTTATGCACATTGAGCTATCGTCCTTTTATAGCGACATCGTCGCCTTAAACGGTCCCGGACATGTAGAAGGCGGGGATATTCTTTGCACCGAAAAAGAAGTACTAGTCGGCTTGTCTGCACGAACAGACATTCCAGGTGTGAATGCACTGCGCACGCTGCTCGAGCAATGGGGGCATACCCTGCGCATCGTGGATACCCCTAAAGAAATATTGCACTTCAAAACTGATTGCTCCTTGCTCGACGAAGAAACCATTCTGTGCACAAAACGACTTGCGGCAACGGGCTGCTTCAATGACTACCGAGTTATTCACACAGCTGAAGGTGAAGAAGCTTGCGCAAATGCCATTCGATTTAACGAACTTGTGATCATGCCGGCAGGATTTTCAAAAACACAGGAGCTGCTTGAGGCTTCAGGTTACAGTGTGCGACCTGTGGGCAACACAGAAGCCGCTAAACTGGACGGCGGCATGTCATGCCTATCTCTTAGGTTTTCACCGCACTAGCTGCTACCTTATTTGCCCACACTGAGTGGGTCAGGCCTCAACACATCGGCTTTGCCGACGCATTGAGGCTATCAAATCGATTAAACCACCCAGCTGTCAATCAGTAATAAGGAGCGGGCCTTAATACTTTCTTAACACCAGTCTGGCACAATAGAAATACAAGAAAATTGGACATGCCCGTACCCGATGATTAAAGCACTTTTGAAACACAATCGGAAATGGGCGGCGGAGAAACAGTCAGTCGACCCGGATTATTTTCAAAGGTTGGCATCATTACAGCGACCCGAATATTTGTGGATTGGCTGCTCTGACAGTCGGGTGCCTGCCAATGTAATAACGGGCCTGGAACCTGGAGAAGTGTTTGTCCACCGCAATGTGGCCAACTTGATTCATCCCAGCGACATGAACATGCTTTCAGTGGTTGAATACGCCATTGAGGTTCTTGAAGTGAGTCACATAATTTTGTGTGGTCACTATGGATGTGGAGGTGTTCACGCCGCCATGGACGGTTGTCGTCATGGATTGGTGGATCATTGGCTACAACCAGTCAGGGATACTGCAGAAGTTCACGCTGAACAACTTAACGAAATAGATGATCATCAGCAAAAAATGAACTGCCTGTGCGAATTGACTATAAAGGCACAGGTACAGCAGCTGGCAAAAACTCCAATACTCCAGAATGCGTGGGATCAAGGTAGAAAGATCAGCATACACGCATGGGTCTACGGCCTGGAAGACGGCCATATTCGGGATCTGGAGGGTACGATCGAAGGCCGTAGCCCGAAACCTACGCAGTCATGACAGCACTAATTCCCAGCTTTCTGATAAACACGAATATAGTAAATATCAAAACTTATCAGGAATATTGAAGGGTCAGTGACGGCGTAGTTAACGTCCCCCCAACAGTCAAATTTGCGATCACATACATGACTTTATAGGCAACTGTCTCATCCTCAAGAACACGTACTGCTGTGTCATCGACATACCAGGTAATCTTGCCAGGCTTCCAACGCACTCCGTAGGTATGAAAACCATCAGCATAGTTTGATAAAGAATCAGGATGTTGTGTTATGGACGATTGAGATATCAACCCAGGTTCCTAATAACGATAACTATGACTCCCCTCACCATCCACGTACCGGACAATATGCCTGGCAACCAAGCCATTCCAAACGTGTGAAAACTCTTTGTCCCGTCCGTTGAGAGGAATTGTCAGCCGCTGGCCGAGGTGGTGGTTGTAAATCCTCGGTGACTTTGTTTGCTGTGATCTTTAACGTGTCTCCGGTGAATATAAAAGGTGTGTGACTAAATGGGCTATGCATACCTAAGGTGTCGACATACATCTGTTCTTCGTTATTGATAGACAGGTACTGCCCCCAAAGTAAACTTGTATCCCGATTGAATACATTTTCTTCCGACCACAAGACCCAGTCCGAACCCTCTGCGTGATCTGCAGCAATGAGTCATCTATACACAATAAGAACTCAAAAGTAGCGACCTTCTCAGGCAGGCCACCCCATTTATCGCAGTCGTCTGGATAATCGACCGGATTAGGGGACCTATTTCGTTAATTGTGAACTAGCAGTGAAAAATGGACTTATCAGCTAAACTAATAAAACCCAAAGGCTCTAAGGCCGAAGTAATGCTAGCCCATACACCAGAGCCGTGGCTGCAGCAACTCCATCAATGACAGGAATATTGTGTACCTTCGAAAGACGCTTGGCTAAATCGGTCATACCAGCACATCCCAACACAATGGCTTCACAACTGTCCTCCTTTATTGCCAGCGCAATTTCATCAGAAATCTTTTGCTCAGCGCTGGAACCCTCGACTTCGAGTGCAAGCACTGGGACTTCACTTGCTCTAACGCTACAACAATATGGGTCCACCCCAAAGATCTGAATGTTATTTTTCAGAACTGGTATGGAGATGGACAAGGTTGTAACCACGCTAAATTTCATGCCTAACAACATACTGTGATGATACGCCGCCTGTCCAATGCCAATGACTGGTACGTCTGACAAGGCTCTTGCTTGATCCAAACCAGTATCGTCAAAGCAGGCAATTACAACTCCATCAGCTCCACGATCTATTGCTGATTGAATTTCCTCCAGCATACCGGGTATAGCTAAATCACCATCAGCTTGGCCTTGAATAGAAGCAGGCCCTTTTTTGTTGCTGACAGCCTCGACGATCACACCGTCTGGAAGTAATGCCTTTGCAGTGGCCTGGACCTTCCTGGTCATCGAGTCAGTGCTATTGGGATTAACAAAAACAAGTTTCATAACGTGTTACAAACCATAACCATCACACTTTTTCCATGTCATCGATGAGAGGTGCACGGTTGTGCTTTCGCTTGGTCCACAAGAACAGTCCCATAAATAAAATAATGATGACAAGCGAAAAAAGTGTAGTCAGTGTTCCCAGTGCATACAGCACAGGGGTCGTGACACTTGTTGTCATCCCAAATATTTCCAACGGCAATGTGTTGTAAGTACCGGCAGTGAGTAGTGTTCTGGCAAATTCGTCGTAGGACAAGGTGAAGCCGAATAAACCAACGCCTATTAAGCTTGGCGCAATGATCGGCAGTACGATATAACGAACCACTTGCCAGTTGGATGCCCCCAGATCTCGAGCTGCTTCTTCATAACGCCCATCAAAGCGATTAAATACAGCGAACATGATTAACAGGCCAAAGGGTATCGTCCAAGTCAGTTGTGAACCCAATGCTGACGTTGACCAATGCACATCCCAGTCAAGCACGTTAAAAATAATACCGACCCCTAGGGAAATTAGTATGGAGGGAATAATTAAGCTGGTTATCACAAGATAGAAAATAAATGCTGATCCACGGAATTTTTTACGAAATGCCATACCGCCGAGTAATGAAACTACAACGGTCACAACCATAACGGTTAAGCCCAATGCGAATGAACGCCGGAACGACCCCCATATATCTCCCACGGCTTGTTGTTCAAACAAGTTCTTAAACCAATGCAGCGATGTTCCGTTCATTGGAAACGTTAAACCACCCGTGGGACCTTGAAATGACAAGATAGCAATGGTTATGGTGGGTCCATAAAGAAACAGGACGAACACTGCGAAGAAAATAGCAAGGATATAAAAACTTAACGGTCGTTTATCGTACACGCGTTATAGCTCCCGCCGAATATCAACAAAGCGCATCATGATAGAAATCATCAGTAACACAGTAATCAGAAGAACCACCGCGCTGGCCGACGCCGATGGATATTGTAGTAGACCAATCTCGTTGGAAATCATGCGCCCCACAGAGGCACTCTGCCCTCCACTCATAAAACGAACGGTAATAAAGTCCCCCATGACCAATGTCACGACAAATATGGAACCAATCATGATGCCAGGCTTACTGAGCGGAATAATGATGTTGGTAAGGATTTGAAAGCCGTTGGCTCCAGCATCACGAGCAGCCTCGATGAGTGAAGAATCAATACGCATCATGGTGTTGAAAATGGGCACAATCATAAAAAGAGTAAACAGGTGCACAAACGCCAATACGACTGCAAAATCAGAAAACAGCAACCAATCAAGCGGCTGATCTATCCAGCCCGCGCTCATCAACGCGTTATTGGCAATACCATTTCTCCCTAGGAACGGTATCCAGGAGATCATTCGAATAATATTGGAAGTCCAGAATGGAATCGTACACAACAAAAATAGTCCGATTTGCACATACAAATTGCGAACATGAAATGCTAGAAAATATGCAACTGTAAACCCAATCGTTAACGTAAAGAACCAGGTGACAGCTGTAAACATCATGGTCTTAAAATAGACCTTATACGTCACTTTGGACGTAAATAAATAATGATAATTCTCGAAGATGAATGCTGAGTGATAACTGAACGCCGTTGTCTCCCAGAAGCTAACCGCCACAATAGCAATAATAGGTAGTACCAAGAAGAATCCCAGCACCAGCACTATGGGTGATAACTGTAACCAGCTCATGAGCGAGGTTTTCCAGCCGTCCGTTTTCAAGAATAATTCCTCTGCGGTAATGGGTTCTGAGTGAACCTGGCTACACCCATACAGGACTTACCGAGACTGTCGGTAAATCCTGCATAGGAAACAACAATGTGATTGCTTATAAAAATAAAAGCGAAATCAAGACGCGATAAATTCGTTCCACTTACGAACCATATGTTGATTTTCATCCATAACCGAATTCCAGCAGGCTACCGCACCCATGCGATCGTAGAACGAACCACCGTCACGTACGGCACCAGCCCCTTCCATCTTCACACCTTGTGGGTTGAGGATATCGCCTTGAGACTCTTTACCTTCAAACCAGTAGCCCCACTCATCTTCAGACATGAAGTTTTTCGAGGTTTCAGGAACGGCTGAGTAGTAACCCTGACGCATCAGATATCCACCAACCCAACCAGACAAGTACCAGTTGATGTATTCGTAGGCAGCGTCAAGTTCTAGCCCACTCAGATTTCTTGACAGACCAAGACCACCACCCCATGACCGGTAACCTTCTTTCAATGGCTGATAAACACAAGGAATGCCTTTAGAGCGAACTGCTGAAATTGCCGGTGACCACATGGACTGTATGACCACTTCACCTGAGGCCATTAAGTTCACGCTTTCATCAAACGACTTCCAGAATGCACGGAACTGACCGTTCTGCTTGGCTTCAGTGAAGATTGCCATTGTCTTGTCGATCTCTTCACGCGTCATGTTGCCCTTATCACCATAGGAGATTTCACCCATAGCCTCACAAACCATGGCAGCATCCATGATTCCAATTGAAGAGATATCGAGAATAGACGCTTTACCTTTATATTTAGGGTCTAACAACTGAGCCCAGGTAGTGATGTCTTCGTCAATGAGATCCGGACGAATGCCCAGTGTATCTGCGTTATAGATAGTTGGAATCAGTGTCATCCAACCAGATTCTTCGTCTACGAATTCTGTACCTTCAGGACCATCAACAAATCCTACTGTATGAGGAGCTGTTCCCTGTGCGATAACACTTTCTGGCGTCAACTTTCCACTTGTGAAAGTTCCGGCAATTTTGTCGTAGTTTGCAATTTTGGAAGTATCCATTGGCTGTAAGTTGCCCGCTGGCCATACCTTCTTACATATCCAGTATTCGATATCAGCAATATCAAAAGATTTTGGCTGAGTTGCTGCTCGCTGAGCAACAGAATCAGAATCCAACGACGTCATCTCAAGAGTGAAGCCCAAGTCTTCTTTAACTTTGGTCGCGACATCATTCAGATTGGATACACCCGTTCCAAATTGACGAAGGGTCACGTTCTTGATGTTCTGGCCCCAAATTACCGGAGCACCAAAAACTGTTGATGCAGCAGTAAGAGCTGTTGCACCCTTCAATAGGTTACGTCGTTGTCTTTCATGCGCCGTTAGACCAGTATTTTTAATTTTACTCATGTCGTGCCTTTCTCCTTAGTTTTATATTTATATTTACTTGGTACAAATTTCTAATGCCTAAGGCATCCCTTCCAGTCAAACTTTAGCTGGCAACAATTCATGGAGATCATGCCTTGCCCAACTTACATGCACCTTTTCGCCACTCTTTATTGCATTACAGGTGTACATTTCATCTGATAGTGACGCGAGCAATTCCGTGTCGCCATGCTTAATGGACACATCGACGCTACGGCCCAGAAATTCAACATTGGTTACCATCGCCGAATAAGAAATTTCTGCATCGTTCAGCGTATTGCTGCTCACCTTATTCGGACTCCCAATTCGTGTTCTATCCGTTCGCACAGCAAATTGTTTTCCATCAATTTCTAGAACGTTATGCCCACCCATGAATTTGGCTACAAACTCACTTTTAGGTGCATTAAAGACCTCCATAGGTGTCCCTGACTGCTCAATCACCGCATTATTCATGAGGACAACCTTGTCTGACAGAGCCATTGCTTCATCCTGACTGTGCGTCACATGAATAAAGGTAATGCCAAGCTCTCGTTGTAGACGCGACAATTCAGCACGCATACGGATTCGTAAAAATGGGTCTAGAGCGGACAATGGTTCGTCAAGTAGTAGCAATGAAGGTTCGGTAATCAGAGACCGCGCTAGCGCAATACGTTGCTGCTGGCCACCGGATAATTGATCTGGAAGACGTTCGGCAAAATCGCTCATATGCACAAGGTCCAACAGCTCTTTTGCCTTGCGATGGCGCGTGGGTTGATCAACACCTTTCATCTTCAGGCTGAACGCGACGTTGTCTATCACAGATAAGTGCGGAAACAAAGCGTAGCTTTGAAACATCATTGCAGTCCCGCGTTGTGCAGGTTTCAAGCTGCTGATGTCTCGATCATCGAGTTTGATTTGGCCATCAGAAATAGATTCGTGCCCGGCAATCATCCGCAGCGTGGTTGATTTGCCACACCCGGATGGACCGAGAAGGCACACGTATGTACCGGGTTCAAAGTGCTCAGTAAAGCGATCAACCGCGACCGTTTCACCAAAGTTTTTTGAAACATCCAACAGCTCTAACTTGCCACGCAATGCCTGATACTCCATGTTATGAACAAATTTGGTGCAATAATTCTACACTCCGCACCATATAGATGCGAAAAAATGATTGAATCGACGTTAATTGAGGCTTTCAGCCACATCACATGTAACGTGTGTCAATCTTCATACCAACTAGTTATTAAGCAGCCTGATAACGTAAATATTGACAACCTGACACTCAGATACACGCATGATTACTCTCGAGAATATGTCCATTGAAGATGTTGAATTAGTCCTCAAATGGGCAGCAGATGAAGGTTGGAATCCAGGGCTTGATGATGCTTCTGCATTCTTTCAAGCAGATCCAGCTGGGTTCTTAATGGTAAAAAACAACGGTAAAACAGCTGCCGGCATATCTGTGGTGAAACAAGGAGAAGACAATGGTTTTCTCGGCTTATATATTTGTCACCCAGAGCATCGTGGACAGGGAATCGGGTGGACTGTATGGCAAGCTGGAATGCAATATCTTGAAGGTCGCACAATCGGTTTAGATGGCGTACCGGAACAACAGGACAACTACCGAAAATCAGGTTTCGAATACCATTATCGAAATGTCAGGTTTTCTGGTAAGGCAAGCGGAATCTATTCAGACGCTGAAATTACAGCTCTCTCAGAGAATTCAAATTTGTTGATTCGGATGCCTGAGCCAGATGATTTAGAGTCAATTCAAAATCTCGACTATCTTGTCCATGGTTTGCATCGCCATGATTATCTTCAAAGCTGGCTAACAAATATCCCCACTAGGAAAACACTTATCTGTAAGCACGATAATCAACTTGTTGGGTTTGGAACCATTCGCGCTTGCGTAGACGGTTACAAAATCGGACCGCTCATTGCCCAGCGCGCTGATATCGCTCAGATGCTAATTTCTGCTCTAGCGAATAGTTACGGCACCAATAAGCTAATTGTGGATGTTCCGGAACCCAACAGTACGGCGGTAGACTTAGTAAAACGCCTGGGGCTGACGTACTCCTTTGAAACCGCTCGTATGTACCGCGGAGCGGCACCAAAATACCAACTTCAGATGTTATTCGGAGTAACATCCTTCGAACTGGGTTGAACTCTTTGTAAAACTTCAGGCTTATGGCAACGGTGTAATCGTTAGTCTAATTACGTCACCATTGAGCACAGAATTCAGGGCATTCAGCTTGCCCTTCTCTGCCAGACTCCCCACTGTTCCGTTTCCCGTTGTTGTCCCCTCGTCTCCGCTAGCATCCTGTCTGGGAGCTTGCGCTGCACCTGTTCCAGGCTCCTGATCCTCTTCAGTGTCTGATTCCCAAAGTGTGAGCATGCCTGATACATCCCCTGAAACAGGTGCACCACTTTCATCGAATAAAGAGATACCGCTATCATCATTGTGTGTGGAATAAAACCAATCATTAGATTGTACAAACATTGTCAACAAAGACAATTTGTCGCCGGGTTCAGCAGTTAGGGTAAATGTATAACTTTCCCCCGAACTAATGGGTCTTGGTATGAATGCACCATCAGGAGTATCAAAAACCCCCGAACCAGGAACATCAGCACGAAGAAAGTAGGCATTCCCATCTTCCGCTAACGCTTCAAGAGCCTCACTGCTTGCACTCCCGTTCTGCATGAACGGATTGCCATTATTATGAACAAGATAGACACCTGGAGATAGAGGAACTGCCACCGCTCCACCAGTTGACGGTGTAGATAAAGTAGATACTCTAGACACGTTACTTAGCTGAACAGAGAACCGGGTTCTGCCTTTTGCATCCACAGGTATTAACTGAGCACGGACTTCACCGGCTGGATAGTCATCGGTGTGCACATTGACGTAAAGCTCTCCATTCAAATAGTTATCTATTCCGGCTGCATCCAAAGCTGAACTGACGGGTACATTAAAACTCGTCCCATCTTCATTAATGTTCAAAGCTATAAGCACTGGCCCATTGCTGCCCAATGCACCTCTGTGAATATGTGCCATTCTCGCAGCGCTCGATAGCCCGGTTACGGATACGCTTCCAGACATAGCGCCTGTCTCAGCATCCACAAACAATACAGATGTGCCACTACTGGATTCCAAGACCAATGTGGGTACTTGCTGATCAGCAGAGAGTACCGTGGTTATCTGATCGGACAGGATGAGATCAGACGTGTCTGAACTACCTCCGCCACAGGCGCTAACAAGCGCTACTGCAAACAAGCAAGCTGGTAACCATGAACGCACAGGATTCGGTTCAGTCAATTAGTGTTTCTCTGCTTACGCAAAATTCGCTATGTTCTTACCGGTAGTTAGCAAAGCCTGCGCCTATGTCACCCGAACAGAGGCACAGGTTCAAAAGTGAACGAGAACGACATCACAGAAGCTTTGACATCTGGCACGAAAACAGGAGCTACTTCTCGCATTGGGTGCCTTGTGCGTTTTCACGATTGCAGCTAAAAATTATATTAATTACAGACACTTACGAACGCAATTATATTTTCGCCATTTTTTCGCCACATGAAATATCAATGTATCTCATTGTTTAATATAGCTTTCCCATAAATAGCCACCTCATTTGCACAACGTTTAAACC
>JBLIIE010000096.1:0-20746 GCA_047634635.1 Granulosicoccus sp.
TCGGTGGAGGTCCTTCGGGCTTGCTGCTGTCGCAGCTACTCAACAAAGCATCCGTCTCGACAGTGATTCTCGAGCGCACATCGCGTGAAAGAGTGCTATCACGCATTCGTGCAGGTGTTCTGGAATCAGGAACGATTGAACTACTGCAGGATGCGGGTGTGGGTGCTCGAATGCAGGAGCAAGGGATACCTCACGATGGTTGTTATCTCACTGATGATGATTTGATGGTGCACATCAATTTTTTTGAACTCACTGGCAAGCGGGTCATGGTGTACGGGCAGACTGAGGTCACTACAGACCTGTACAACGCACAAGACGAGATGGGCACCACCATCGTTCACGAAGTTGAAAACGTGACAATCCACGACCTTGACCAGAACACTTCATTTGTGGAATATACGAAAGATGCTCAGCGTCATCGCATCGATTGCTCTTACGTTGTGGGCTGTGATGGTTTCCATGGAGTCAGTCGCAAAACAATTCCAGCTGAGAAGCGCACAGAATTCGAGCGGGTGTATCCATTTGGTTGGCTAGGAATGCTCTCACGTACACCGCCGGCGAATCACGAGCTTATCTATGCGAATTCCTCTAGGGGCTTTGCGCTGTGTTCGATGCGGAACAAAAATCTGAGTAGATACTACATTCAGGTACCAGTGACCGATACCGTTGAACAGTGGAGTGATGAACTATTCTGGGAAGAATTAAAGAAGCGTCTGCCAGGCAACACGGCAAACAATATGGTTACAGGGCCGTCAATTGAAAAATCGATAGCGCCATTACGATCATTTGTTAGTGAGCCATTACGTTGGGGGAATCTGTTTCTGGTCGGTGACGCTGCGCATATAGTTCCACCCACGGGTGCGAAGGGTTTGAATCTGGCCGTCTCAGATGTTTTCTATTTGCATCACGGATTAATTGATGCTCTTAAGAAGCATGACACCGCAAAACTGGAAGGCTATTCACAGAAGGCGCTGCAGCGCATCTGGAAGGCCATGCGATTCAGCTGGCAAATGACCACCATGCTTCATCACTTTCATGGAGAAGATAGCTTTGCGGCACAAATGCGTAAGGCATCATTAGATCATCTGTCCCGTTCTGAAACGGCGCGACGAGACCTGGCAGAAAATTATATTGGCTTACCTTTCTAGTTAATTTGCCGCGGCGAGGGCAGCGCGAGGGCAGCGCGAGGGCAGCGCGAGGGCAGCGCGCCATTTCCTGTCATCTATTTGATCTCGTCTGTCAGTGTATTGTTGGCAACATCACCACCGCTTATGTAATATCGAAGAAAGCTTTATATAGCATTTTAAAACGATGACCGAACTAACACAGGTATTGATCATTGATGATCATCCTCTATTTCGAGAAGCGCTGAGTTCAGCTGTCAGTCGGTACTATCCTGAAACACGTTCTCGTGAAGTCAGCAACGTTGAAGAGGCTATCAGCGTGCTGGAAGCCGACAGAGAGTTTGATATTGCCCTGCTGGATCTGAACATTCCTGGCGTTCATGGTTTTGAAGGTCTACTCAAGCTTCGTACTCTATTTCCAAGATTGCCAGTGCTGGTGGTTTCGGGGCTGGAAAATGAGCAAATTATCGATGAGGCCATCACTTACGGTGCTGCAGGATTTTTACCAAAGTCTCTGGGGCGCGAAGTGCTCGCCACAGCCATCGACGCTATCATGGTGGGCGATGTTTACGTGCCTGATAAAATGCAATTGGCAGAGCCACCGAGTGGTGCAGCGGAAAAAGTCAAGATCATAGAACGATTGCTGAGCCTAACACCGCAGCAGCTACGTGTGTTATTCATGCTAAGAGAGGGGCTTTTAAATAAGCAAATTGCCTATGAACTTGACGTAGGTGCCACTACCGTTAAAAAGCATGTGTCTGAAATATTGCGGAAACTCAAAGTGTACAGCCGGACACAGGCCGTCATTGAAGTGTCAAAGCTGGATCAGGACGAACTCTTCGATATGGAAAAACGCTTTCAGAACTAGCTTAATCATTACACTTTAATTGGTTGCTTACGCAGCCTTTCGTAGGTACCGCTCAGTGATTTGAGTTAAGAGTTCGATTCGTATTCTCTGGCGGTCAAATGCATCATCAGTGCTCTTAGTTGCGCAGGCTTTATCGGTTTTTGCATGATTTCTAATCGGCCTTGATCTGCCATTTTCCACAACTTTTCTGATGGGTCTGCCGTTACGACTACAGCAGGTACTCTGCGACCAATCAATTGTCTGACAATACGGATTACCGATGTGCCTCGCTCAGTGTTGTTTAAGTGTTGATCTGCAATGATCAGATCTGGTTCCCAATCGTCGCCTTTGTTAAGCGTTGATAGCGATTCCTGTGTAGAGCTTGCAAGTCTTAAATTGCAACCCCACTGCGTTAACAAAAGCTCAAGTGCTTGCCGAGCTGCCAGATCATTTTCAATAAGCAATATTCGTTTATTAGATAGCCTAGCACCGCTGGGTTTGTCTGTGTTTCTATAGGCGTATTTTGCTGTTGGTGTTTCTGTTTTGTTTTCTTTAAAGATGAGCTTCAGGTTAAAGCATGATCCCTGATTAATTCTGGAACTGAGTGTGAGTTTCATTTTTAGTGTGTTGACCATTCTTTCAACAATCGCCAGTCCCAGACCTAAGCCAGCTGATGAGCCATCGGATTCTTCCTGGCCTTGGTCGCAACGCTGGAATTCAATAAAGATATCCTTGAAACGACTTTTCTCTATACCGATACCTGTATCTGCAATACGTATAACAACATGATCACCACGCTTTCCTGCCGTGAGAAGTGCGCCACCCTTTTTGGTATAACGTAATGCGTTTGCCACAATATTTTGTATCGTTCTACGCAGCATGGTTGGATCTGACCAAACGGACAATCCAGTTCGTCTAACGCGAAGCTCAAGGTTCCTTACTTGAGCAATAGGTTGAAAGTCTGACGCCATGGAGTCAAACAATTCATCCAGTGATACTGTTTGCCAGTGAGGCTGAACATCACCTGCATCAAGTCGTGACATATACAAGAGGTTGCGGAGTAGGGTGTCCATGCTTTCCAGGGAGCGTTCAACTTGTCGGCACAGGTGAGCTCCCTCAGTGCTGGATTGGACGCTACTTAGCGTGGACATGAGGAGCAGCGCTGCATTCAGAGGTTGCAAAACGTCATGACTAGCAGCTGCAAGAAAGCGTGTTTTTGAAAAATTGGCCTCTTCCGCTGCCTCCTTTGCTTTGATGAGCTGCATATTGGAGCGTTCAAGGTCTGCTAACGTACTTGTTAATTCAGTGGTTCGACGCCGGACTTGCTCTTCAAGACTGATAGCAGCCTGAAACAAAGAGTAGGCATTACTTTGGTGGTCAGCTGAACGCTCGACCCTGTTCATTAACGCCTGATTGATTTTCCGAAGTTTGGCTAGCTCCGTCTTGTCATCATCACTCATGCTCGAAGCTGGTTATAGCAGGGTCGTTTTTCGGACTACCTATGGCAATACCAGTGAAGGTCTGGTTGATGTGCATGGAGTTGAATTGCTCACCGTAGGTATTAAAACCGACAAAATTCTTTTCACGATACAAAGCTGCAATACGATGTGTAGTTTGACGATGCCTGGCATCCAGCTTTCGATAAATGCAATCAAAACCAAACAGGATATCTATCTGCCCTATTTCACTTTCTATTTTTTCAATAGCAGCACGTGAAGATGCGACCATACCTTCGGAGCGTGCAACCGTCAGCACTAGTCCATTATCTATGGCGCAGAAAAATGTCAGTGATTGATCATCGTTGAGTTGTTGAATGGATCGGCAATAGTGTTGCCCACCAAATTGGACAATCACTGAGTATGAAGCAAAACTACCTGCGTCTAAATCTTCTTGGTTCATGCCAATAGCATTGGCGTAAGCCATAGCGGCAGGTTCAGCATTGAATTCACTGACGCAGCGTCTGTCAGGGTCTGCCTCTGTCACCACTAGTTTGTGTTCCGTGGGTACGAAGTTGTTATTGGTAAACACTTGAAAAGGCAGGTGGCAATGAATTAAGTTCAGAATCGCCGCATCGGAGCAAGCTTGGGTATTAGTGATTTGCCAGGTTTTTACAAAATGACAATCATCACCCGCGGAACCACCAATTAGCGGAATGCCATCCAAGCCTCGATCTATGGCTAGAGTAACTGTCTCTTCAGAGTAGGAAAGGCCGTCGATAAGATTCAGAGCAAAGCAGCCAGACGTATCATTATTTTTGTTTAACCGTGTCAGAAGATAGCTACGAGCATCTGCTGTCTTGCGAGCAATAGTTTCCATGCCCATTGATGCAACGTTTTTCAAAAGCAATACATGGACGTCGAACCATTTTTTGGGTAGCAGCGTGGCGATGAAACCGTGATCCTGCATACCATCGGGTGTGACTTCCCCGCTAGTCGAGCAGCCACTAAACGTCAGGCCAGGGGCATGTTCTGCCATAGCAGCTACTATGTTGTGCGAATCATGACGAGTTGATGAGAAGCCAATTAGCGCAAGCGCGGTTTCGTGTTTTTCAGCTTCATCGGCAATGGCGCGACAAAAGGTATCTGTGTCCGCTATTTCACTCCATAGCACCGAGATTCCGCTGGCATAGCGTTTTTTTGAGACAATTTGTGAAGCCGTGGAATTCAAGGGTAGGGGTGGGTTTTAAAAAAAATTATCGATATCTCGAGTGTGTCATAAAGAAAGCCGGCTAGTGAAGGCCATCCTGCGTCTGTTACCCTTGAAACTTAGATTAATTTGAGTAAAATCATGACTGAAGCACCAATTACTAAAATTGACAAAGCTTTACTGGATCGTCCAGACGCTGTCTTGGATGGAGTTGGTGCTCTTTCTTGGCAAGCTTATAATGCGATGGAAACCACTAAGCGCCGACATTTCGAATTGTTGGAAATCATCGATAACAAGAAGAAAAATTACAATATTGATCCGACTGTGGCCGATCAACATTTACTTCGTGGCCTGCTTCGTGATCATGATGAACAGGTTAAGCGATTTACCTCAGCCAGCATGGCCTTAAAAGAAGTGGATGCTGAAGCTCATACCGCACTCTTCGTGTATATCGGTGGGGTCAACAGGATCGCTGAGGCCTCGCCCACCACACATTAGCCGCGTATTAGTTAATTCTTTTCAGCTCAACGCGCCGATTGGCGCTTCTGCCGTTAGATGTCTCATTACTGTGCAGAGGCAGTCGTTCCCCATAGCCAACACCGCTGATCTGATTGGGTCCGACACCTCTCAACATCAAGTAATGTCGAACGGTTGCGGCCCGATTTTGTGACAGTCGTAAATTGTTCTCGCTAGTGCCTTGGTTGTCGGTGTGGGCGGATACCTCAACAAGCTGCTCTGGTATACGCTGGAGTGCAATAGCCACCCGGTCCAGAGCTTCTCTTGAGGCAGCATCCAGATAGCTTCTGCCAACTTGGAAATTCACACTTTCAAGAAGTATCTGTAACTGTCCATCGCAACCCAGCACGTCTTCGGAAGGTTTGTTCGATGCGGTGATTGTGTTGTCAATGCGTAAGCAGGCATCTCGGTAGTCTGGTATATCATCCTGATCAATATCCGGGGAGCACCTGTCTGAAGTGCCGACGACCGCTACGCAGGGGTCGAGTATTACTATCGGTTCCTGTTCTAACAGTGCGAAATGAAGCGTAAGTGATGACAGGGAGCCACCAGATTGCGTGTAGCTGACGGTGTTTTCGTTCTCGATCCAGGTTCCTGTAACGTGAGGGTCTTCGTTTACGTCAGTAGACGATATCAGTGTTGCGCCCTCTGGTAACACCCAAGTTACCGAGGAGTGCAAAGTGCTTGCATCGTCACTACTGACCTGTAAATGTGCCTGAGAGAAGTTGATTTTCAGTGTGTCATCGTCCTGAACCTCGAAGCCTTCATTGTAATAATGGCGATACCGGGTCATCACAGCGCCAGACCATAACGATAGAATATTCGGGTTCTGTTCATGGGCTGTCGAAAACATAAGTTTCTCCGGACCGCTGAACTGTTGGTGCATCGTCCGTCGGCCAAGGGGTAGATCCAGTAAGAGCAACTTGGAGTCGGTTGTCAGTGTGCGTTGTGCCAGGTAGTGCTTGCCGTCCTGGTCCATAATGATCAATAGATCGCTACTTGCTGCCAGCAGTGGACGTGAAAGCGCTGCGTTGAGCAGGAGCAGTCCGAAGCCGATCTTCAGAATCGTGTTCAATCTCAAAGGAATGCAAATAGAGTTATGCCGGATTTATTAAGAATAGATCACATGTTCAGATTGTGTAGTAAATAAATCAGGGCTGTCTGCTCGTATCGCGCAGGCTCTAAGGATGTGGAAGCTTGTTACAATCGAAGCTGGGAAGCCTGCCGCATGGGCAAGGTTTAATAAAGAATTGCATTGGTATGTCGAAACAAACCTGGCTAACGGGCATCACTACATCAGGTACTCCGCATCTTGGAAACTACGTGGGCGCGATTCGCCCAGCCGTGGAAGCGAGTCGCAATGTTGAACAGCAGGGATTCTATTTTCTTGCTGACTACCATGCGATGATTAAAAATCATGATCCTGCACTGCTGCGCCAATCCAGGCAGGAAATTGCAGCAGCCTGGATAGCACTTGGCCTGGACACCGATCACGCAACCTTCTATCGACAGTCTGATATCCCAGAGATCATGGAATTAACCTGGATGCTGACGTGCCTGACCGCAAAGGGTCTGATGAACCGTGCTCATGCTTACAAGGGTGTCGTGCAGGAAAATGTAGATAGTGAAGCGTCAGATCCTGATAAGGGGATCAACATGGGATTGTTTAGCTATCCGATTTTGATGAGTGCTGATATCTTGATGTTCAAGGCGACTCATGTTCCTGTTGGGCGAGATCAGATTCAACACCTTGAAATGGCTCGTGATATTGCACAGAGGTTCAATCACCACTATGGCGATTTGTTGGTATTGCCGCAGGTTGTAGTTGAGGAGCGATCCGCCATTTTGTCTGGTCTTGATGGTCGCAAGATGAGTAAAAGCTATGGCAACACCATACCCTTGTTCGAGACGTCCAAGAAGCTACGCAAGTCGATTATGAAGATCAAAACGAATTCACAGGAACCTGGTGAGCCGAAGGACCCTGAAGGAAATACCGTGTTTGAAATTTATCGGGCTTTTGCAAGCACTGAGCAAACGACGACTATGCGCACGGCTTATGCCGATGGAATCGGGTGGGGTGACGCAAAGCAGCAACTGTTTGAGTTGATTGACAGTGAGCTAAGCGAACCACGAGAACGCTACGACGAGCTAATGGCGAATCCTTCTGAGTTGGACGCGATTTTGAGTCTGGGTGCCGAGAAAGCTCGGGCGCAAAGTCGGCCCTATCTGGCTGAGCTACGTAAAGCGGTAGGCATTTTATGAATCCGGTTCTGGTAAACCGCTGGCGTGGTAACGCTATTGAAAGTCGACACCGGGGCGCGGTAGCGGTTGTCGAAGCTTCGGGTCAGGTATTTGCAGCTCTAGGAGATGTACAGCGTGCTGTATTTCCTCGTTCGGCGATCAAATTTCTTCAAGCGATACCTTTTGTGGAGTCAGGCGCCATTGATGCCTATTCTTTAGATGATCGACATATTGCACTGAGCTGTTCATCGCATAATGGTGAACCGATTCATGCTGGGCTTGCTCATGACTGGCTGGAGCGCATTGGCTGTGCTCATGATGATCTTGAGTGTGGAGCCGAGTTACCTTTGCATAAAGTTACACAGTTTGAATTGATGGCGCAGGGCCGAGGGCCGCAAAGGCATCATCATAATTGCTCTGGTAAGCACTTGGGGTTTCTGTCGACATGTAAACAGCTGGGTGATGCTACTAAAAATTATCGACTGTATAACCACGTTGCCCAGCAGCGGTGGTTTCAGGTATTGGAAAGTTTGACCAATACGCGTGTTGCACAATTACCGTGGGGCTATGATGGTTGTGCTATCCCAACTCTGGCTCTTCCACTACAACGCGTTGCATTAGCTATGGCTCGCTTTGGTGTACCGGCACGCTTCGAAGGAGAGCGTCGAACTGCTGTAGAGCGTATCCATGCAGCAATTACCAGTAATCCGTATTTGGTAGCTGGAAAAGAGCGGCTCTGTACATCGCTAATGGAGCGTTTAGCACCGAATATTCTGATCAAAGTGGGGGCTGATGGTGTCTATACAGCTGTCATACCTGAGCATGAGCTTGGCGTGGCAATAAAGATTGATGATGGTAACGATGCCGCCGCGCGGGTCGCGTTGGGTGCGGTATTGCAAACTCTTGGAGTTCTGTCGAGTGATGAAAGCAAAGCCTTAGGCGAATACTTTCGCCCCTCTGTAAATAACTCACGAGGAGAAACTATTGGTCGCATTGAGCCCTCATCTGATTGGGAAACCCTCAACGCTTAATTGCTGTTGTTTAGGGCCTTAAGGCTCTGTCACTTGAGCAGCACTGACGGCAATGATATTGACTATGTCGTCGGTGCTACAACCACGGCTTAGATCGTTGACAGGTTTTTTCAGCCCCTGCAATATCGGACCAATCGCCTGGGCGCCACCAAATCGCTCAATTAGTTTGTAACCGATGTTGCCGGCATCCAGTGTTGGAAATATCAGCACATTGCATGGGTTTTCGCTGGCTTGCTCTGGTGACTTCTTGGCAAGTATCTGGGGAATAACCGCAGCATCAAGCTGTACCTCGCCAACGACTCTCCAGCCACTGCGTTTTTCCCGAACTATCTCTGTGGCTTGGGAAACCTTGGTCACGGCAGGGTGCCTGGCACTGCCGGCTGTTGAGAAAGACAACATCGCCACTTCAGGTTCAATTTGCAGCAATTGTTTCGCGGTTTCAGCGGTGGATATCGCGATACCTGCCAGTTGTTCGGCATCTGGGTCGATCACTAGCGCACAATCGCCTATTACCATGACGTCCGAGACGGGGTGGTCGGGTTTTAGCAGCATGACAAAGCAGCTTGATACCAATGATTCATCGGGGTGCTTGCCGACATAGTGCATGGCGTTACGAACAACTATTGCGGTGGCGGTGGCTGCGCCAGCCACACAGGCATCAGCATCGCCTTCGCTAACCATCATGCAGGCAAATGTGACGCAGTCTTGAAGTGCTAAGTCAGCTTTCTCAACAGTCATGCCTCGGTGCTCGCGTTTCCTTACAAGCGAGTTTAGATAAGTCGGTCGTCGTTCATATATATCAGGGGTGACGATCTCGATTCCGTCAATGGAAATATCCAGTTGCACTGCTAGCGCGTTTAGTTCGTGGTGGGTGCCGACTAGAATAGGACGAGCTATGCCTTGTTCGTGCGCTATCACTGCGGCCCTCAGTACTCTCTCATCGAGTGATTCCGGCAGGACGACTCTTCGCTTTGTCATTCTCGCAGCATCGAGCACACGGTTAAAAACGGACATGATTCAGTTCATTACTCGTGTTGTGGAGTACTGATGATAAGGGAATCCATACATACCTGCCGTAATACGTGCGATATTTACAGTTTATCTGCATTGGGGAAAAACAATTGTTGGCCATCTACTGCGAATTCGCCAATCGCTTTCTGCCCTTCAGTGCCTAGCAACCACTCTATAAACTGTTGACCAGCGTCTGCTTTCACACTTGCGTGTTTTGCTGGGTTAACCAACATGACACCGTATTGGTTGAAAAGTCGGCTGTCGTTTTTAACAACAATTTTGTAATCGCCTTTGTTGCCAAATGCAATCCATGTTGCGCGATCTGTTAGCACGTAGGCGCCCATGCCAATTCCTACATTTAGCGTAGCTCCCATACCGGAGCCTGTTTCCCGATACCATTTTCCAGACTCAGCCTTGGCATCGACCAAGGCATCTTTCCAGAGCCTTAATTCGGCCTTGTGTGTCCCAGAATCATCGCCTCTGGAGGCAAACAGAGAGCGGGTTTTTGCGATGGTTCTTAGTGCTGCAATTATGTCATTGCCACTGCCGAGGTCGGCAGGATCATTTGCCGGGCCGACCAACACAAAATCGTTGTACATAAGATCAAAACGTTGAACTCCATAGCCGTCAGCGATGAATTTTTCCTCAGCTGATGTTGCATGTACGATAAGAACATCACCGTCACCATTGGCAGCGTTTCTTATCGCTTGACCGGTACCCACAGCAACCACGCGCACCTCAATACCATGGGCCTTTGTGAACATCGGCAAGATTGCATCGAGTAATCCAGAATTCTGTGTGGAAGTTGTCGACTGAACCACG
The DNA here is from genome assembly GCA_047634635.1 of Granulosicoccus sp. Taxonomy (GTDB): domain Bacteria; phylum Pseudomonadota; class Gammaproteobacteria; order Granulosicoccales; family Granulosicoccaceae; genus Granulosicoccus. The sequence continues at coordinate 10,239 of JBLIIE010000096.1, forward strand.
ATGAAAGGCTTATTTGCTGCATGAGCTGTTGCATGTATTGAAAAGAGCGTAGCAATTAATAGGAGGGAACGAGCCCAACACGCAGATGGCATGAGTGAAAACGAGTGATTTGTGGCTGAACATAGAAAGTTACATAACAAAAAGACAGAAGACAACACAAAATGCATGTCGTTGTGTGGCCAAGGTGTATTTGCTATTGTCCTGGTATCAAGATCAGGGTCCTGTGTGTCATGTCCCAGTGGGAATTAGCTCAGCTCAATATCGCACAACCTGTGGCGCCCTTCGATTCTCCTGCCTTGGCCGACTTTGTGGCTAATCTTGATCGCATTAATGCGCTGGCAGATAAGTCCTCGGGTTTTATCTGGCGTCTCAAAGGTGAAGCAGGTGACGCCTCTGGTTTTAACGAGCCGTTTGGCGACGACATGGTTGTTAATATGTCAGTTTGGGAGTCAGTTGAGGCCCTGCATGAGTACGTATATCAAACGGCACATATCGAAGTAATGCGGCGGCGCAAAGACTGGTTTGAATCTGTGCAAAGTGAGTCGGCAGTGTTGTGGTGGGTGCCCCAAGGGCATATTCCAGACTTGTTTGAAGCCCAGGCAAAGCTTAAGTTGTTAGGCCAGACCGGTCCGTCTCAGGATGCGTTCACATTCAAAAACCGCATGCACAAACCTGTGGAATAATAGTTGCGGGCTTGCAGTATTTTCAATGTGGCGCGCAAAATAGTTAGAGGATAATATTTAAGTTCAGCAATTATCGAGCTTTGCGATCCTCAATAATCATGTCGGAAGCTCGCTCTGCAATCATGATGGTCGGAGCATTGGTGTTGCCAGAAACTATTTCTGGCATCACTGAAGCGTCTACTACACGTAATCCATCGACGCCTCGAACCCTAAGTCTGGGGTCAAGAACGGAGCGATCGTCAGCCCCCATTCTACAAGTACTCGTTGGGTGGTAGATCGTGTTAGCGATGTTGCGAGCCTGCTCCAGTAACTGTTCATCAGTCGTAGCCTTTGGGTCTGGCAGCATCTCTTCAGCAATATGATCTTTCATTGCATTGGTTTTCATGATGTTGCGCGTGAAGCGCATGGATTCTATAGCCGTTTTGCAATCCAAGTCCGTTGATAGGTAGTTTGGGGAAATAGTCGGATGTATATTCGCATCCGATGATTTGATGTGAATACTGCCGCGGCTTTCCGGGCGTAATTGGCAGACAGACGCTGTGATAGCAGAAAACGGGTGCAAACCCTCTCCGGGGGAATCGGCTGACAAGGGTTGGAAGTGGTATTGAATGTCCGGTCGCTCGTTAGCCAGTCGAGTGCGAGAGAAGGCGTAGACCTGACTTGCTGCCATGCTGAGAGGTCCGCTACGAGTCAGTAAGTATTGGATACCCGCCCTGGCTTTTTGCAACGGGTTGGACAGCTCGTCATTCAAAGTTATTGGTTTGCGAGTCTTGTAAACTGCTCGAATTTGCAGATGATCCTGTAAATTTTCACCAACATCTGGTGAATCGACTGCCACGTCAATTCCCAGTGACTGCAGTAGACCACCTGGGCCAATGCCTGAAACCTGTAACAGCTGTGGAGAGCCAATGGCTCCGGCTGACACAATGATCTCTTCGGTTGCGCTGATATCCATTGGTCGGCCTTTGCGCTCCAGATGTACCTGACTTGCGCGACCATCGGTGATGCCGATCTTCTTGACCATAGCTTTCGTGATGATCGTCAGGTTGGGTCGAGTTTTGATACCTTTCAGATAGGCTGCGGCACTGCTGCAGCGCCTGCCGTTATGAGCTGTGAGCTGAAAATAGCCGACGCCTTCTTGATCTTCGCCGTTGATATCGTCGTTAATGGGAGTGCCTATTTCCGCAACACCTTTGATAAAGTCGTCGCAGATTGGACGTTTGAAGGTCATATCACTGACATGCAAGGGGCCATTTACACCATGAAATTCATCTTCTCCCCGTGATTGATTTTCAGCCCGTTTGAAATAGGGCAGAACGCTTTGGTAGTCCCAGCCTGTGCATCCTAGCTCGGCCCAGCGATCGTAGTCCTGGCGTTGTCCACGCACGTATAGCAGACCGTTAATGGAACTGGACCCGCCTAATACCTTGCCTCTTGGCCATTTCAAAGCTCGACCGTTGAGTCCTGGATCGGACTCGGTGACGTAGCACCAATCGGTTTTAGGGTTGTGAATTGTTTTGAAGTATCCAACTGGGACATGAATCCAGGGATTCCAATCATTATCGCCAGCCTCCAGCAACGCCACGGTTGTTGTACCATCGGCGCTAAGGCGATTTGCTAAGACGCACCCTGCGGAACCTGCACCAATTACTACATAATCGAATTTATTTGACATGGCGTAGGTGGATACCAAGCTGAGGTAGAAGATACTAAAGTCAGATAATGGTACTGGAAATCTCATTTTCGATATACCCATAGACATCAGCGGTTGTGCAAATGTAGTCAAAAGACGGAAAAAAAGTGGTTTATGACCTTTGAAATTGAGAGTGACACTAAAAACCCCAAGGGATCCACTGTCACACGAGTACTGGATATTTTGAATGCCGTGGCTGACGCAGACCGACCGCTGAGCCCCACGGAGATCGCTGAACAGCTCGCCATTCCTAAGGCCAGCGTGCATCGTCTGTGTTCAGCATTAGAGGAGCATGGCTATCTTCAGACGCGACTCAACGGTCGTGGTTTGCAAGCTGGCAATCGCTTGAATTCGTTAGCCATGGGAGTGTTGTCGGCCGCACCGTTCCAAGCTCAACGCCGTACGATTCTATCCACGTTGTCACAGGATATCGGTGAAACCTGTAATATCGCCGTGCCTGATGGCGCGGAAATGATTTATTTTGATAGAGCCGAGACGCACTGGCCTGTACGCGTGAATCTACAAGTTGGCAGCCGTGTTCCAGCTTATGCGACGGCGGGTGGCAAAATGTACTTGAGTACGATGACTCCAGTTCGCCGTGAAAAAGTTATTTTAAATACTCGGTTGCATCGTTACACGGCCAACACATTGATGAGTCACAGTGCATTGGCCGCTGATCTGACTGCCACGTCGGCCAGAGGGTATGCGTTGGACAACGAAGAATACATTCAGGGAATGGTGGCATTGGCAGTACCAATCAAGGATCGACGGGGGCGTTTGTATGCCACACTGTCCTTCCACGCCCCTTGTATGCGGTTACCGTTTTCAGCAGTATTAGATTTTCTGCCGCAATTGCTTGCTGCCAGCGAGCAACTAACCGAATTGCTAAGCGAATAGGTAATAGGAACTGCCTATTGCCCTTGCCCTGATGAGATAATCAGAGTCTTCCTTTAAGGTATCCAGATAAAAAGAAAATAGTATGAGCTCTCTTTGGACAGATACTATCACCCGGCTTACTCCATACGTGCCAGGGGAGCAGCGTTGTGGAGTCGATATTGTCAAACTCAACACCAACGAAAACCCCTATCCGCCGTCGCCCAATGTTCTACAGGCGATTGCTAGTGTCTCTGGCGATCAGCTCAGACGGTATCCAGATCCGGAGAGTGTGCAATTAAGGCAAACTCTAGCGGATTACCATGGTTTGAGTCTCGATGAGGTGTTTGTTGGCAACGGCTCCGATGAAATTCTGGCATTAACCTTTCTCGCCTATTTCACCAACAACAAAGCTCTGCAATTCCCAGATATCAGCTATAGTTTTTATCAGGTTTATTGTGACCTATACGGTATCAGCGCCCAGAAAATCGCGCTTGAGCCAGATTACTCGATAAATCTAGATCGTTTTGAGCCCAACGCTGGCGGTATTGTATTTCCCAATCCCAACGCGCCCACAGCCATGGATGTGTCTACAGAAAACATAGAGCAACTGCTTGCCAAGCACACAGAGCAAGTGCTGCTAGTAGATGAAGCTTATGCGGATTTTGGAGCACAGAGTGTAGTGCCGCTCATTAAGCGATACCCCAATTTACTAGTCAGCCACACATTTTCAAAAGGACGCTCGCTGGCAGGGGTGCGATTGGGAGTCGCTTTTGGACACAAAGATTTGATAGAAGGTTTGCGCAGGGTTAAGAACTCATTCAACTCCTATCCTGTCGATGCTTTAGCGCAAGTGGCGGGCGTAGCATCTATGTGTGACGAACCCTATTATAGAAATACGGTAAACACAATTGTGCAGACTCGGCAAGTCACAGTCGCAGCTTTGCAAAAGCGAGGGTTTAAGGTGTTGCCTTCAAGGGCTAATTTTGTTTTTGCACGTCCACCTTCTAATGTAGCAAACGATAGTGCGCATCAGTTATTCAAGAAACTGGGTGACGCAGGCGTGCTGGTGCGTTATTGGTCAAAACCTAAGCTTGATCAATGGCTACGGATATCTATAGGCACCGCTGAAGAAATGCAAAAACTGATGAGCTGTATTGATGCTTAGACGTTGTGTTTTGTTTTCCTTATCGATACTGCTGGCACTCATCAGTGCAATCGGTCACGCTCAAGAGTCGGAACCCACCGATAAATGGTTGCTTGAGGATGTTGAAAGCAAAAAAGGCGAGGCAAACGGGCGCATTGGAATAGTACGAAAAGCCACAGACTATGTAGACAACGCACAAAAGCAAGTAGCCGATGGGTTTAACGATTTCATGGTTCAGGTGGATGGTTTTTTTGGCGACACTGGTGTGAACAATACGAAGATCGACAATAAAAGCTGGGCGCGATTGAGGATGGACGCCAGACGGGCAGTGGGTGAGAAGTTCGATCTGAAGCCATCATTAAAGCTTAGAGCTGCGTTGCCGCAAACTGAAAAGCGTTTTAAATTGATTTTTAGTACTGAGGAAGATGACGCGGGTATAGTTGGGGAGAGCGTAGGGGGCTCTCAATCTGTAGCTAACGGCAGTGATCAAAATGCATCGATTGCCATTCGCTTTATTCGCTCTGCGCGGTCGAAGGCTAATATTAATATCGATCTAGGTGTGCGGCAGCGAGACAGTGATATTCAGTACTTTACGCGACTAAATACGGGTGTTCGTGACGACTTTGGGGATTACTGGACGGTTGCATTGTCCAACAGTTATTTTTACTACAACAAGTCTGGTTTTGAAGATAAGCTGTCATTTACTTTTAGGCGTGCGCAATCTTTTAGAGAGGATGTGGTCTTCAGATCATTCACTGAGCTCAATTGGCGTAAAGGAAGAAAAGGCGCCCTGATTGGGCAAACGCTGGGGCTATATACACAGTTTGGAGAACGAAAATCGTTGGCTTTTGAACTGCTGGCGGTATACAGCACAGCGCTCTATACGGGTGTTGAAGACCGTTTTCGAGGTCATGAGTTTAGATTTCGTTGGCGTCACAATATTTGGCGCCCCTGGTTTTATTATGAATTTTGGCCATCAATTTCATGGCCAGCTACTAATGATTATGACCGCTCTTTTGGGGTTCTACTTCGCATGGAAATGGTTATTGGTCAACGATGAGGGCTAGTGGTTTGAAATTGGTTTGCATCAGTGATACGCATGGTGATCACAAAAACGTGTCGTTGCCGCCAGGTGACGTCTTAATCCATGCAGGTGATTTGACTGGGCATGGAACCAAAGAAGAGACGTTTGCGTTTTTCCGCTGGTTTGGAATGCAAAACTACAATCACAAAATATGTGTTGCGGGTAACCATGACACGTACATCGAGCAAGAGCCACTAGCATCTCAGCAAATGGCAAATGAAGAAGGCGTAGTCCTTCTTAACGACACGGGTTGCAATGTTGAGGGAGTGTCAATATGGGGATCCCCAATAACACCCAGGTTTTTAGATTGGTCCTTTATGCGTGACCCGGGTAAAGATATTGAGGCTCACTGGGATCTCATTCCCGTTGACACAGATATTCTGATAACTCATGGTCCAGCCTATGGCGTCCTTGACGAATTAGATCGTGAAAGCGGTGAAAAGGAGCATACAGGTTGTCCATCGCTACTGAAAAGGATTGAGGTGGTTCAGCCAATATTTCATGTTTTTGGTCACATTCATGAGGATTTTGGCAGGGTGGAGCACGGAATTGTTTCCCATTGCAACGTTAGCACCATGAACAAGCAGTATGAAATTTCGAACAAGGCTGTGGAGCTACTCTGGCCAAAGCAACCATTGAGCTGACTACAGGACGACTTTTGCCTTTGGCAGGACATGTTTCATTGCTGAACTTGTAGGTACTTTGCTACAGTTTTAGATTTATTGGGGTTGATGGTCTCAGATGATGATTAAACTGGCTTGGAAATACCGAGCAGCCTTTAGTCGTCCCATCAACCGCCGGATTATTTTTTCATCATGTTTTTTATGCACCTGAAATCATGGAACTTGCAACACTGCTGGAGTGACCGGCGTTGTTTATATGTTGCAGATGCCAAAGAGGAGAATGTAATCCCTTCTTTGGTCGGGCATATTCAGTAAGGGTTGACAGCTTAGATGCAAAAAGGCCACATACTTTTGCAGCCTTTTTGTTTTTGCTTATACTCAGATGTACAGCAACGAGTATTTGGCGGTATTAATCCAGACCCATTTCAGCTTTTTCAATCGCAACCGTTTCATTGATTACATCAATGATTCCAGCGTTGCCACCAGCAAGACTGGCACTGGTTAGGTACTTGCCATTGATAACAATTGAAGGTACACCTGTAATGCCAGCGCCACGAGCAAGCTGAGTAGCCCGGTTCATTTTGGTTTGTACCGCAAATGATTTCATGGTTTTCAAAAATTTATCTTCGTCCATGCCTAGGCCACCAGCCAGTTCTGCGATGTCACTAGGGCTGCGCATACGCTTTTTGTTTTGGTGGATCGCGGTGAACATGCCCTCTACAAACGCGTTTTCCTGGCCCATGAGTTGTGCGGCGTAGAATCCACGTGAATGCTGTTCCCAGGATGAGTTAAGAGGGGGTGCTTCTCTAATAAACGAGACGTTGGCCGGCATGTCATTTTCCCAGGCCAGCATGTTGGGCTCTAGAGAGTAGCAATGTGGGCATCCCAACCAGAAAAACTCCAGCACTTCTACTGATTCTGCAGAGGCTGTATTGAGGGGGGGGTCAATAGCTTTATAGCGTCCTGCAGCATGTGCAGCTGTAGGCAATGCAAGAATGCCTGTGGTGCTCATTGCGGTGGCTGTCAATGTACCTAAAAAGCCGCGTCTGGATATGGGCATTGTATGTAACCTCGTGAAGTTAAGAATCTAGATTGACCGATCAGACCTGAACCATCGGTTAACGTTCGGCGCTCATGCTGGATACGCACCTAATTATTTGGGTCAGATCTCATATTGTAAAGACCGATGCAAGACAAAAAAGCATCAACGGCCCATCGTGGGGCCGTTGGGCATTCATCTGTCGCCCTGCTTGCGCAACACCGAAACGCGATTTTCAACTAATGACTAATGCAGTCCGGAAATGTAGTTAGCTACTGCTGTGATTTCAGCATCCGTCATTCGCTTTGCAACTCCACGCATCATTTCCACAGGGTCGTTTGCTCGTTCACCAGATCGAAAATAACGTAGTTGATCAGCTGTGTATTCGGCATTTTGCCCAGAAATCATAGGCCATGTAGCTGGGCCATTGCCATTTCCTGCTGGGCCGTGACATGCTGAACAAGCAGCAACACCGGCTGACGTGATGCCTCCACGATAGATATTCATGCCTTCTTGAAGGTTTTCTTCAGAAGCCACACCCTCGATTTTGTCCATCGAACTGTAATAGGCTGCAAGATCCTGAATATCCTGATCGCTCAAATTGGCAGCCTGACCAGACATCAATGCGTTAACTCGGTTGCCGTCTCTATAATCTGTGAGCTGTTTGGCGGTATAAGTCGCATGCTGGCCTGCAAGATTGGGATAAGTACCCAGAATGGCTTTACCATCCCCACCATGACAGGCGGCGCAAACGGCTGCTTTTCCTTGGCCTGCTGCTGCATCGCCTGCTGCGTTGACAGGACTGATAAAGAAAGCCGCGATGAGCGCTGCTGTAAGGGCCCATTTATTCATGGAAACTCCGATTAATTACGTGATGGTGATCAAGCCGGTACCATGTACCGCCAGGACCTCTTGGGTTATACGAATTTTAGCAGACTGACGGACAACATTAAGGCAAACGTATGAACACTGTATATTTTTCGGCTCAATTCGATTCGAGTGCGAGTGATCCTTACCACTGTCCGGAGTCTCTGGTCGAAGTTGCCTTTGCTGGTCGATCCAATGCCGGCAAAAGTAGTGCCATAAATACGATTACGCGAAACGGTAAGCTAGCGCGCACCAGTAAGACGCCAGGGCGAACCCAGTTGATCAATCATTTTTCTCTGGGAGAGGGTAAATTTCTTGTGGACTTACCTGGTTACGGTTACGCGCAAGTGTCTAAAGTTCAGCAGAAAAAATGGCAAGCTGCCATGACTCAGTACCTTGTTTCGCGGGATACCTTGCGTGGTTTGGTGCTGGTGATGGATATCAGGCATCCGTTAACGGACAGCGATTGGCAGTTAATCGAGTTAAATCAGAGAGGGCAAGCAGAGCTTCATATCTTGTTGACCAAATCTGACAAATTATCAAAGAATCAGGTTGCTGCTGCCGTTATGTCTGTGCAAGAGGCGCTTAGTAAGGCAGACGTTGCCGCTACGCTGCAGGATTTTTCAGCTCTGAAGAGGCGGGGTATTGAAGATGTGCATGCCATTCTCGACTGTTGGCTATTTGATATCCCACTGGCAGAAAACTAGACCCGGTTGACAATTAACAGTCAATAAAGTTGTTACTTTTCGTAACAAATGGCTTTTCAAATACGTTGATTCGTTCTCGGTGACAGTCAGTTTTAAAGTAACTAGTTGTATTTAAACGCGTTAATCCAATCACATTAGGAATCCCAATGTATACCTATACTTATGCGAAGCTTTTGTAGGTCCAGCATAGCACCTGTGCTTTGGTAACACTAAAAGACGTGGAATCGGGTTTGTAGGCCAGCACAAGCTTTTCTTCGGCACACCACGGCCGAGAAGCGCGATTTTCGCAATCGCTTTACGGTATGCAGGCTCGATCAGCCACCAACACAAGTACCCTTGGAGATTTAATATATGAGTAAGAAAACTACTAATAACTGGTCACGTCGTGACGTGCTCAAGGCCAGTGCAGCCTCTACTGCGATCGCAGGCGCACCGATGTTTTTCTCTCGTCACGCATACGGCGCTGACTTCCTGAACAATCCGGGTGACAGTGGAACGGTGACTTTGGGCTTCAACGTGCCTCAGTCAGGCGCTTACGCTGACGAAGGTGCTGACGAGCTTCGTGCATACAAACTCGCTGTAAAACACCTGAACGGTGAAGGCGACGGCGGTATGATGAATACTCTGCAGCCAAGCGCATTAAAAGGCAATGGTATCCTGGGCAAGAAAGTTGAGTATGTAACGGGTGATACGCAGACTAAATCTGATGCAGCGCGTGCTTCTGCCAAGCGCATGATTGAAAAAGACGGTGTTGTCATGGTTACGGGTGGTTCTTCCTCCGGTGTCGCGATTGCCGTGCAAGGTCTGTGTCAGGATGCAGGCATTATCTTCATGGCTGGTCTGACTCACTCAAACGACACAACGGGTAAAGATAAGAAAGCTAATGGCTTTCGTCATTTCTTCAATGCCTACATGTCAGGAGCGGCTCTTGGTCCTGTACTTGAGAAAGAATATGGTCGCGAGCGTAACGCTTATCACTTGACCGCCGATTACACTTGGGGTTGGACTCAGGAAGCCTCTATTGCGGCTTCTACAGAAAACATCGGTTGGACAACGGCGGAAAAAGTTAAAACGCCTGTTGGCGCAGGTGACTTCAGTCAGTACATCACACCAATCCTGAACTCCGGTGCTGATACTTTGATCCTTAACCACTACGGTAAGGACATGATCAACTCTCTGACTCAGGCTATCCAGTTTGGTCTGAAAGACAAGCAGGTTAACGGTAAGGACTTCCAAATCATCGTTCCTTTGTATTCACGTCTAATGGCGCAGGGTGCTGGTGAGAATGTTAAAGGGATCTTCGGATCCACTAACTGGCATTGGTCATTGAGTGATGTAGGCAGCCAGGCTTTTGTTAAGTCTTTCGGTCAGGAATATGGATTCCCACCTTCACAGGCTGCTCACACTTGTTACGTACAAACTCTTCTTTATGCAGACGCTTGTGAACGTGCCGGTTCTTTCGAGCCATGTGCCGTAGGAGCAGCGCTGGAAGGCCACAAGTTCGACGGCATGGGTAACGGTCCAACTGAGTACCGAGCTGAAGATCACCAGTGCTTCAAAGATGTACTAGTTGTAAAAGGCAAGGACAACCCATCTTCACAATTCGATTTACTCGAAGTGGTAGAAGTAACTCCACGAGCTCAGGTCGAGTACGCAGTTGATCATCCAATGTTTGCTGGTGGTGATCTGGGTAGTTGTAACAACGGCGTTTAATTCTTAAGCAGTTATACCAGAGGATCCGGGTGTTCAAAATTTGAGTATCCGGATCCTTTTATTATCTGCAGTATCAGAA
>JBLIIE010000097.1:0-20370 GCA_047634635.1 Granulosicoccus sp.
AAATATCTCAACATGAGACTCTTCAACCCGGTGAGCGGAAGGTGTCCACAAGCACTTCTGGGAAATCATTGTTCAATATCCTTGGCAAACTATCTACAGCATGGATGGCACCCAATGCTGTGTTCGTGGTGAGATTGTAGCCTTGAGAGTCTATACGCCGGCACGCGTATCAAAATCAGCTGCAGGTTCAAGTATTGGCCGAGGCTGACCGTCTAGGTCTATCGCAACAAACGTAAACAGGCCCTCGGTAACCTGTTCTTCCACGGCCAACCTACGACGCCGAACCCAGGTTTCTACACTCACGGTCACCGAGGTCTGACCAATGACATGAGTGGCGCAATAGCAACTCACTTCATCGCCGACATTAACAGGCTTGTGAAATTTCATTGCAGTCACAGCAACCGTTGCAACTCGACCTTGAGCCACGTAGAACGCATGTGTACCACCCGCCAAATCCATCTGGGAAAGAATCCACCCACCAAAAATATCTCCATTGGGGTTAGTGTCCGAAGGCATTGCAATGGTACGCAACGATGCTGGCGTCTTATCCCGGTCGATATCAGGAACAATCTCTGAAACGTTAATTTCCGACATCATTTTGTCTCATAATCTCTTTGATCCTCAACGACGATACCGTCGTTGGGTAGTGAGTCGACTATTTTGACAGTTCCCGACAAATTCGTAGCTGTTTTTAATGCAGCGACAAGTCGAGCCTCAACGGCTGCACGTATGCGTTCAGATGAGGCCATATCCGCCTTAACGGTGACATGTAGTTGCATAACATCTTTATCAGAGTCTCGTTGCACAAGCAGTCGCCAGCCATCAAGCTCCTGCACAGCCTTGGGAAGAGACTGCAGTTGCACCGGATCGACAAACATACCGCGGACTTTCACCCGTTGATCTGCTCGTCCCATCCAACCAGCAAGCCGCATTTGAGTACGACCACAAGGACTTGGCTCAAGAATTTCAGCAGACAGGTCACCCGTGCCAAATCGGATCAGCGGGTACCCTTTATGAAGCCGGGTAACCACTATTTCACCCACATCACCAGGTTTTACTGGTTTATCTGTGCCAGGGACCAGAATTTCAACGATGAGCCCCTCGTTCACCACCATACCTGGGTGAACCATACCATCCGTTGCAGTTTCATAGGCAATAACACCAAGGTCAGCAGTCGCATAGCTTTGCTGAACATGGACGCCCTGCTCCTCGTATTTTACGCGCATAGCGGGAAACAAGGCACCACCCGATACCATGGCCCGTTTGATGGATGTAATGGGGCTTTCCAGTTCCATAGCGCGATTCAGTAGTACCTGAAGAAAATCTGGTGTACCCACATACACCTCTGACTGAAGGTGCTGAATGGCCTCAACCTGGGTATCAGTGCCACCAACACCCGCTGGGAATACGATACAGCCTAGTGCCCGTGCACCTTCATCCAAAATGAAACCACCAGGGGTTAAATGATAGGAAAACGCGTTGTGCACCCGCTGTCCACGCTTGATACCAGCAGCTGCTAACGAGCGTGCAGCTTGCCAGGGATCCGAGCCTGCCAGTTGAGGTTCCCATACAGGACCTGGCGACATAAACACGCGGCAGCTGTCCAGTGCTGATTCGTTAACAAAACCACCAAAGGGTGGGTTTTCTTGCTGCGATTGCATCAACACCGTTTTTCGAAGCACTGGCAGTGTCTGCAATGCCTTTCTATTTACAATTGCATCAGTTGAAAAGCCGTCCAGATGCTTTGCCAATCCCGGGCAAAGTGGGAGTATCTGCCCAAGACGATCTGAGAAGCTGGCAAATAATGCAGTTTCGCGCGTTTTTACAGATTGCGTATCGAGCTCATCAAACATTAAGAAATGCCTTTTTCATTCAGTATGTTTCTGTGAATCCACGCCTCAGCGCAGCATGCGCGCAAGCTAGTCAATACACCCTTTACGCAAGCCAACGCTTACGACGTTTGTAATGTTTTACTTCTCGGAAACTGCGACGTCCTTCACCACCCGTGCCCAGATAAAACTCTTTGACGTCTGCGTTCTCACGCAACTCATCGCCTGTTCCATCCAATACCACTCGACCAGACTCAAGTATGTAGCCGTAAGTGGCATACTTTAAGGCGATATTCGTATTCTGCTCAGCCAGCAGGAAGGACACGCCAGTATCGTCATTCAGCTGCTTAACGATATCGAATATTTCCTTTACCAACTGAGGCGCTAGCCCCATAGAAGGTTCGTCCAGCAGGATCATCTTAGGCCTGGACATCAGTGCTCGACCAATGGCACACATCTGCTGTTCACCACCAGATGTGTAACCAGCCTGAGAACTTCGGCGCTCACGTAGCCTGGGGAAATAGTTGTAGACCATTTCCAGGTCACGTTTTATAGCTGCCGATCCGTCCTTACGCGTAAATGCACCGGTCAACAGGTTCTCTTCAATACTCAAATGGCCAAAGCAATGACGCCCTTCCATCACTTGTATGCAACCGCGCTTGACCAGCTCATTAGGTGACAAGGATTGAACCTCTTCGGAGCAAAATTCGATACTGCCCTTAGTGACTTCGCCACGCTCAGCGTGTAATAAATTTGAGATAGCTTTAAGCGTAGTGGTTTTACCCGCACCGTTGGCCCCAAGTATTGCCACGATTCCTCCCTTGGGAACACTGAGAGAGACGCCTTTAAGTACTAGAATAACGTGGTCGTATATGACCTCGATATTGTTCACACTCAATATAATGTCTTTTGGAATTTCCGATTTGGGTACTTCGTCTTGCATGCAATTCAAGCTCAGTAGACTCAAAAAAATACCGTTGACCGCGTCAACCATGACGCGGCCAACCGCCTAAGCCGGATTATTCATGATGCCACCAGATGTTTCCATGAATAACCCAGGCTAGTATTTAACTACAAGTCTGCCCCTTCCACTCTGGCTTGTCCGCCACATAAGCTTTTGCAGTTGCTTCCAGCATTGGTCGGACTACATCAGTCATAGGTGGAATAAGATCAGTAATCTTTTCCCAGTCGGATCCGTTCCATTGCTGGATAAAGATCGCACCACCACCTTCATGATCAGCACAAGATCCCTTAACGTTTCCAGTAAAGCCTTCTAGACCCAACTCAATCAGACGCGCTTGACTAAGATTTATTGCTTCCAAACCATCGCGCATATCAGAACCATCGATAACTTTTTTGCCGGTTGTAGCTTGAGCAACGGTGATAGCTTCAGCGAGAATCACAGCATTGAACATGCCTCTGTTATACAACACGTTACCGACATCATCTACAGATCCCACCTTACTCTTGCCTTCATTGACAACATATTTCAGCATGTCTTGAACGGCTGGAAAATTTTGCCCGATACCAGAAAAGTTAGCTGCAAGATACCCTTTACCCGCTGCGCCAACAGCATTAAGATCTGCGTGTGAACCAGCCCACCAGTTACCAATGAAGCGGTCTAGAGGGTAGCGGATTTTCGCAGCTTCCTTGATAGCCGTAGGGTTCATTGCTCCCCAACCCCACATAATCATCCAATCAGGACGCTCTTTACGAACATTCAACCACTGAGAACCCTGGTTTTGCATCTCCTTTACGCCCACTGGGAATTTCGCAACCGTGAAATCCATGGATTCGGCCAACTGGTCGAGTAATGGGATAGGCTCTTTTCCGTAACCAACATCCAGATAGATAAAACCGATTTTCTTACCCTTGACACCACCATTGGAGTCGATGTACTTCAAGATGGAGGACAACTGGCTCCAGTAAGATGCCGGATACACGAAAGTCCATGGAAACTGTTCGCCAGCCGCTGCGGCTGACAAACCATACCCCATCGAAAAAACGGGAATTTGATCGACTGGCGCTTTGGGAATCAGCGCAAGCGTAATACCGGTAGAAAGCGGGCTGTAGGCCAGAGATCCGTTGCCTTTGGTGGACTCGTAGCACTCCACTCCCTTCTGAGTGTTGTAGGCAGTTTCACATTCATCAACCATGATTTTGACACCATTGATGCCACCATCGCGCTCATTGAGCATGTTGAAGTAATCTGCATAGCCATCAGCAAATGGAGTTCCACCGCCGGCAAAAGGCCCAGTGCGGTAAGTCATCGACGGCATATACATGCTGTCTTGTGCTTGCACAACGGGAATCCAACTACTTGCGGCAATGACACCTGCCGCCAGAGTTATCAGGGTACTTCTATTCATTCTTCTCTCCTAGTGTGGTCTTGTTTTTACTATAATTCTCACGTCGGTACATCTCACTTCATCTATTCATTTATTCCTAGCTCAAGGACTCAGAGGTGGTAACTCTATAACCTGGACTATTCATGAATAGCCCAGGTTAAGTACTCGAATAGGGAAATGGCCAGGTTCGCAATTTCTCCTTACCAATTTGCCAAAGTCTGGCTAAGCCATGAGGCTCAACGATAAGGAAGAAAATAATAAGCACACCAATCACAATATTCGTGATGTGTTCGGTGGTAGCTGCAAGGATGTCCAAACCGAAAAGTTCTGGAAGTCCTCGCATGATGATAGGCAACACCCAAATGAAAGCTGCTCCCAGAAAGCAACCTAACAATGATCCCATTCCGCCGATGATAACCATGAACAGAATCAAAAAGGAATGGTTGATATCGAACGCCTCCACTTCGGCAGAACCGAGCCACATGAATACCATCAAGGCACCCGCAACCCCACAATAGTAGCTAGAGAAAGCAAACGCTGAAAGCTTGGCATACAGTGGTCGAATACCCATCAGTTCAGCGGCGATATCCATATCGCGAATCATCATCCAGCTACGCCCTATTCTGCCACGCAGCACATTCGCAGCTACTAGCGTTAACAGCGCAACAATACCTGCAATCACCAGGTATCTCGCTGTCGGGCTTGCTGATGCTCCGGTAATCGCCATATCGAATAGCTTCCTTTGCGGAACCTCGATAGCACCCGAATCGTTGTAGTTATAGAGCCATTCGATGCGTATGAAGCACCATTCGAGAAAAAACTGAGCAGCCAATGTTGTGATGGCAAGATAGAGACCTTTTATGCGCAGACTGGGCAGACCGAATATGACCCCTGCAATGGCTGAAAAAACGCCAGAAAAAAGTATCAGGATGATGATATTGGTGTCTGGGAAAATAGTTGCAAGCTTGTAGCACGAATAGGCGCCCACACCCATGAACGCCCCTGTTCCCAGTGATAATTGACCCGCATAGCCTGTCAGTATGTTCAAGCCAATTGCCGCTAGTGCAAACACCAGAAACGGGATCATGATTGATCCGATAAAAAAATCAGTTGCGAATAATGGTATACCAATAAAAGCGACTAACAGAATGACATAAAGTCCAATTCGATCTTGCAGTATCGGCAGAAGCGCCTGATCGGCTGCATAGTTGGTTTTGAACTGCCCAGCTTCACGATAGAACATGATTATTCTCACTCATGGCGTTGTGGCTATTGTGGTTATACACGCTCGATAATCCTCTCGCCAAACAGACCCTGTGGACGAAACAGGAGAAAAATAAGTGCAAGCACATAAGCGAACCAGGCCTCGACACCACTGCCGAATAACGAGCCCCAATAGACTTCAAACAATTTCTCACCGATGCCAATCACAAGGCCTCCAACGATCGCACCGGGTATTGACGTAAACCCACCGAGAATGAGCACTGCCAAAGCCTTCAAGGCAATAATTTCCAGCGCGAACGATACTTCTGATCGAGCGCCCCACATAATGCCTGTCACTAGCGCAACGATGCCCGATGCAAACCAGACGATAGCCCAGATCTGATGTAATGAAATTCCGACCGATAGAGCCGCTTGATGATCATCAGCCACAGCCCGCAATGCTCGCCCAATTCGTGTTTTCGAGAAAAATATGGCTAAGGCCATAACCATCAGTACTGCAATGACAGCCGCTGCAATATCAATGTGCTGAAAGATCACAATGCCATCAAAGACTTCCCAATCGGAAGAGCCCGTTGGTAATCCAAGTTCTTCAGTAATCATGGGTTTCGGTTCACCACCGAAAATCAGTTCACCAACACCTTTGAGAACCAACGTTAGACCGATGGTCGCCATCAATAGAATTGCATCGTGCTGATTGACCAATTTTCGCAGAACGAAGCGTTCTACGCCAACGGCAAGCAAACCCATGATTCCCAGAGCTAGTACAACAGCCAACCAGGCAGGCACACCTGCTTCATGCAAACTAACCAGCGCCAGTGCCGCAAATACCACCATGATGCCTTGGGCAAAATTGAAAACCCCAGAAGCCTTAAAAATAAGCACAAAGCCCAAAGCGATCAGTGAATACAAAACCCCTGCAACAAAACCTTCCCAGATAACCTGTATCAGGAAATCCGGATAGGCCGCCATATCAACAAAGGGGGCAACGAATATGGAGTGCAATAATTCCATCAGTGTGCCACTCCCAAATAAGCATCGATGACGTCCTGATTGGATTGCACTTCCGTAGGGGTTCCATCAGCGATTTTTTTACCGTAATCCAGAACCACCACTCGGTCGGCCAGATCCATGACAACACCCATATCATGTTCAATGAGCGCAATCGTGGTTCCAAACTCTGTATTCAGGTCGATAATGAACCTACTCATGTCTTCTTTTTCTTCCAGGTTCATACCCGCCATGGGCTCATCAAGCAACAACAATTCAGGCTCCATCGCCATGGCCCTGCCAAGCTCTACACGTTTTTGCAACCCATACGGAAGTTTACCTACCGGTTGTTTCCGTATATGCGCAATTTCCAGGAAGTCGATTATTTCTTCCACTCGCTTACGGTGCTCTATCTCTTCGCGTCTTGCAGGCCCAACATTGAGCACTTGCCAGAAAAATCCACGATGCATTTTCAAAGATCTGCCAGACATGATGTTGTCCAGCGTACTCATACCTTTAAACAAAGCTACGTTCTGAAAGGTTCTGGCGATTCCAGACGCTGCCGCCTGATAAGGCTTCATGCGCCGCCTGGGTTTGCCCTTGAAACTGATGACACCTTTTTGCGGATGATAAAAACCATTAATGACATTAAGCATCGATGTCTTACCAGCGCCATTCGGACCAATAAGAGCACGAACTTCGCCCTTCACGATGTTAAATGAAATGTCAGTAATCGCGTTCACTCCACCGAACGACAAAGACACGTTCTCAACCTTGAGTAGCTCTTCAGTGTAACGTTGAGCAGGTTGAATATTGATACTTTCTGTGGGCATGTCGGATGCGCTGGTAACGATTTCGACGTTGCTCGACTCACTCATCAGGACGCCTTCCGAAATCCAGGGGATTCAGGCAAGGTTCGAAGTACAACGTCTGCGTCTATCGTGCCTTTACGACCATCTTCATACACAACAGTTGTGGACACAAACTGGGAATCCTTATCAGAATATAGCGCTTCGATAAGCGGTTCATACCGTTCATTGATAAATGCCCGACGAACCTTCTGAGTGCGCGTAAGCTCGCCATCGTCGGCATCCAACTCCTTGTGTAAAATCAAAAATCGTTTGATTGTGGCACCAGCAACCCGCGGCTCAGCGAGCAAATCTAGATTCACTTGCTCGATGTGTTTTTCTACCATGCCGTAAACCAGAGGATGCCCAGCCAGTTCCTGGTATGAACCGTAAACGATATTATTTCTCTCGGCCCAATTGGATACTGCCGTCAAGTCAATATTGATGAAGGCTGAGACAAAGTCTCGCTGATCACCAAAGGCGACGACCTCCTTGATGGTGGAAAAGAACTTAAGCTTGTTTTCAATGTACTTGGGTGGAAACAAGCTTCCGTCGTTCAGCTTGCCTACATCTTTTGCACGATCAATGATGCGCAAATGACCTTTGTCATCAATGTATCCAGCATCACCTGTATGCACCCAACCTTCTGCATTCTTGGTAGATGCGGTCGCAGCTTCATTTTCGTAGTATCCGAGGAACACACCCGGCGAGCGATAGAGAACTTCACCACTATCATCAATTTTCAATTCTACCCCAGGAGAGGCAGTACCCACCGTATTGACATCGATTTGACCATCTGGCTGAGCGGTTATATACACGCTTGCCTCGGTCTGACCGTAGAGTTGTTTGAGATTAATGCCCAATGAACGATAGAAGCGGAAAATATCCGGGCCGATAGCTTCGCCCGCCGTGTAGGCCACTCGCACCTTTGACATTCCTAGTCGATTCTTCAAAGGACCGTACACACACATTTCGCCTATTGCATAGTGCAACCTTGCGACTGGACCAACACTTTCACCATTGAGCACTGCCTCGCCATGGCGCTTGGCAACATCAACAAAGTGAGCAAACATTGCACGCTTGGGTCGACTCGCATCCTCCATGGCAACTGTTATGTTGGTCAACAACGTTTCGAACACACGAGGAGGCGCAAAAAAATACGTCGGTGCAATTTCTCGTCTGTCTGATGTGATTGTATCAAGACTCTCAGGACAACAAACACAGTAGCCCGCCGTCAGGGATTGTGTGTAGCTGAATACATGGTCGCCTACCCAGGCCAATGGTAAGTAGGCAATCGTTTCCTCTTTATGATCAAGATTATCGAAAGCGTTAGCATTGATTGATGTGATGATAAGGTTGTTGTGCGACAACATGACGCCTTTGGGTTTCCCCGTGGTGCCCGAGGTATACAGCATGACGCAAAGCTCATCACTGACAAGTTTGTCGATTCCCATGCGCCATTCAACATCTTGAGTACGGTCTCGCTCAATGGCCTTCTTACCACGTTTCTGAACATCACTGATTGCCAGAATAAAATCCGCATCATATTCACGCAGGCCACGTGGTTCGTCGTAAATGAGTTTCTCAAGCAGGGGCAGTTGCTCTTGCACAGACAACACCTTGTCGACTTGCTCTTGATCCTGACAAACGGCAAATTTGACACCAGCGTGTTCCAAGACATAAACCATTTCTTCAGCCACAGAATCTGAATACATCGGTATAGGAATTGCCCCGATGGATTGAATTGCCGCAAATGACCAGTAAAGCCTCGGTCGATTGGCTCCAATGATGGCTACCTTATCACCAGGCTTGAATCCCAGATCTTTCAAGCCAATAGCAAAGCTCTGTACCTCGCTACAGACTTCACTCCAATTCCATTCTTTCCAAATGCCAAGATCCTTATGGCGCATAGCCGCTCGGTTTGGAAACTGCTCGCTATTTCTGAGCAGATAATGCGGAAGACTTGGAAGTGTCTGCATGGCTATCAGGCGTTGGATGACTGCGGCAACAATACAGCACCAACATCTCCAATGTAAGGGCGCAGAGCTTCAGGTACTTCGATACTTCCATCTTCGCGCTGGTAGTTCTCCATTATTGCTATGAGTGTTCTGCCTACAGCGAGCCCTGAGCCGTTTAGAGTATGCAAAAGCTCCGTCTTACGAGTCTGGGGGTCACGATAGCGCGCCTGCATGCGCCTCGCCTGAAAATCAGTGCAGTTACTGATCGATGAAATTTCACGATAAGCGTTCTGCGCTGGCAGCCAGACCTCTAAGTCGTACGTTTTTGCAGCAGCAAAACCAATATCACCGCCACAGAGTGAAACCACTCGATAAGGAAGTTTCAGTTTTTGCAGTATGGCTTCCGCGTGACCCACCATTTGATCGAGTGCCGCGAAAGATTCGTCAGGATGGACAATCTGTACCATCTCCACTTTTTCGAACTGATGCTGTCGAATTAAGCCACGTGTGTCACGTCCATAGGAGCCAGCTTCAGAGCGGAAACACGGGCTATGACAAGTATATCGGATAGGCAAATTTACTGTTTCGAGAATGGAATCTCGCACTGTGTTGGTCACCGGTACTTCTGATGTGGGTATAAGGTAGTAGTCAGTTCCATCAGCGCCTGCCTCGGCTTCTGTAGTCGCATCCCCCCAGACTAATCGAAACAAATCTTCTTCGAATTTTGGCAACTGGCCGGTACCACGTAGCGAATCCGAATTAACGATATAAGGCACGTTGATCTCGGTGTAACCATGCTCCCGGGTATGAGTATCAAGCATCAATTGAATCAGAGCGCGATGCAGTGTTGCTAACTCGCCACGCAACACTGAAAAGCGTGATCCAGTAAGTTTGGTAGCCGTTTCAAAATCCAGTGCATCACTACGCGCTCCGATATCGATGTGGTCCAGTGGTTTGAAAGAGAATTGTCGAGGTTCACCTACCTTGCGCAGCTCCTGATTGTCACTTTCGTCTTTACCTGGCGGTACACTGCTATCAACAATATTAGGCAGTGTGAGCAGGATATCGTCCAGAGATGATTGAACAACTGCCAGTTCTTTCTTGGCTGCTTCCAGCTCATCACCCATGCGCGAGGTTTCCGCCAGCAAAGGCGCTATATCTTCACCTCGAGACTTGGCCTGCCCAATTGATTTAGCTCGCGTATTGCGCTCAGCTTGTAACTCTTCGCTTCGTTGCTGAAGCTCTTTGCGTTTGGCATCCAGAGTACTAATGGACGCCTGATCAAGAGTGATATTACGAATACTAAGCCGCTCAGCAATGTGCGGAAGATCGTTTCTAATTAGTTTTGGATCGAGCATGCGTCAGGTTGGTCTCGAAATTTATGATGAAAGCCACAGCGCACAAGCCACGGCGCAGTGTAATGTTTTTAGAGTATATCAGCGCGTTTGCACTGTTTTCAGCTCAGTGTGCAGATCACACACCGACATACCATCGGGCAAGATAGGCTCCAGCGGTGACAGCTACTAAGGATCCAAAAATGTTAAGGCCCACATTACCTGCAGCTAAAAGAAAGTTTCCGCCCTCTGCCAGCCTCAGCGTTTCAACGGAAAACGCCGAAAAGGTGGTGAAACCGCCCAGAAACCCAACCACCAACAGTAAGTGTAGAGCCCCCCCTGTTATCGCTTTACTCATAAACAATGTTGCCAGAAACCCCGCAATCAGAGCACCAACAACATTGGTAATCAGCGTCGCATAGGGCACAGAGAAATGCTGTGTGGATAGCATTAAGCTGAGCGAGTATCGGCTACAAGCCCCCAAAGCTCCGCCAAAGCCTACATAAGCAAAATTAACTGCCAGATTCATGGGCACCGACCTTGCATCTTCTGATTGCAAGACTTTAGCGCATATTCGCCAACATGATGATCCGTACATTCCGCCTTGCGCTGCTTCTCGCTTGCTGCAGCAGTGCTCTAGCCCAGCCCTTGTATAAGTGGACAGAGTCAGATGGGTCCATAACATTTTCTCCCGAAAAACCTCAAAAAGGCATTGATTTTCAGGTGATCAACGCAGCGGAGGGTGTGACCGCAAGCAGGATAGCCGTGCGCGATCCCACAATAGTCAACGCAATGACATCCGATCAGACATTTTCTGCTCTGCAAACAAGCTACAGCTCCTCTGGTCTCACTCAACCGGTGGCATCGTCGTATTCATCTGAAAAGCGATTGAACACAAATCCATCCAGTATCGATAGGGCAGGTTCGAGTGCCGGGCAACAGGCTTCTATGACGTCCATGGTAAAGCAGCATTCTGGACAGACAATTCAATACTCAGCAGCTGCGACAGCAGCTGCTCAAAAACAAAATCGGTGTGAAGACCTGCGCAAACGAGTAGTTTCTCTGGAACGCAGATTAAAATCCACTCTGACCGCTGCTGATATGGACAACACCGTTGTGCACATGTCCCAATATCAACGAAGCTACGATCAATATTGCGTGCAATAAACTGCGTCAGAACGGGTTAGATTTGATGGTGCATAAGAGAACTGATGCCCCTGTCGAAGGCAATAGTTCAGCCATTTATTAAGGAAACGGTTAAGACGGCGCCCTTCATCCAGGTCACGGGTCCGTCTTACCTCCACCCTGCCCTCCGGCATCAGGCCACTCATGACTTCACAGGTTCGGGCATCGTGATACAGGCGAATCGCCAGATCTGGCTCTCGATCGTTTCGTCCTTTAGTCGAGGTATCAAAAAATCGATAGGTTAGATTGAATGTCGACGTATAGCGACTATGGCTGAGTACTGTTAATTCCAGCGGCAAGGACGTTTCCACCTGTGAGACGTAGGCTCCAGGCTCCAGAACTTTAAGTTCTGGTGACAATAATCGCATCAACAGGTAGTTTTTCTCGTACAGCTCCATCAACGCAGTGAAACGTTCGGTGGTTTTCGGTCTGTTCAATAATGAGTTGTACATTTTGACTATTATGGTTGGCGAAACTGCGCAGTACAAACGAATAATTGCGCGTCAGATGACGTTGTTGAGAGGAAAAATTAGACGGTATTCGCAAAACACTTGTAATACCTACTGTTTATCGCCCTATAATCGCGCTCCATACCCACCCTGTCGCAGTCTAAAGTTCACCCTTGCCTCCGATGGCTGGCATAATGGTGGACATGGGGCGGATCACGCCCATACCGATATAGGCTTACAAGAGATTTAATGGCTAAAGAAGAACCCATCGAGATGGAGGGTGTAGTCGTAGACACACTCCCCAACACCATGTTCCGAGTAGAACTCGAAAATGGACATGTTGTTACTGCTCACATATCCGGCAAGATGAGAAAACATTACATTCGCATCCTGACTGGCGACAAGGTCACCGTTCAGATGACCCCATACGATCTGAGTAAAGGACGAATCACGTACCGTAGTCGCTAACGACATACGTAAAAAGCCACCCGGCCCTGGCGGGCCGAGTGGCTTTTCAGTTGATACTTTCCAGGATCAAACGTGTTTAGACGATAGCCTCCTTGTTTTCCTTGCTTTCGAATTCAAAGGCTAAATCGCCTTTTTCGTTCAGGATAACGTTGACCCGTCCGCCACGATTCAATTTGCCAAACAGGATCTCATCTGCGAGATGCTTCTTGACTTTCTCACTTATGAGACGCGACATTGGACGTGCGCCCATTATCGCGTCAAATCCATGCTCGGCCAGCCAGGCTTTGGCTTCATCATTGAAGTCTATAGACACATTTTTCTCTTCTAACTGCGCCTCAAGCTCGATAATGAACTTGTCGACAACATTGAGAATAATGCTTTTGTCTAGCGGCTTGAATTGGATAATTGCATCAAGACGGTTGCGAAACTCAGGGGTAAACAATTTATTGACTGCTTCGTTTCCATCAGTACTGTGATCCTGCTGGGTAAAACCCATGGTTGTGCGAGAGATTGATTCTGCACCCGCATTCGTTGTCATAACCAGAATAATATTTCTGAAATCTGCTTTACGCCCGTTGTTATCTGTCAACGTACCGTGATCCATGACCTGCAGTAGCAGGTTGAAAACGTCTGGATGTGCTTTTTCAACTTCGTCCAGCAATATCACTGCATGGGGATTTTGAATGACCGCTTCGGTTAACAACCCTCCCTGATCAAACCCGACATAGCCCGGCGGTGCACCAATTAAACGAGATACGGTGTGTCGTTCGAGGTATTCGGACATATCAAATCGGATGAGCTCGATTCCCATAATTTTGGCAAGCTGCTTCGTTACTTCCGTTTTACCAACTCCAGTAGGGCCAGCAAACATGAAACTACCTATCGGCTTGTCCTGAGGCCCCAGCCCTGAGCGAGACATCTTGATGGCAGTTCCCAACGCCTCAATGGCCTCGTCTTGGCCAAATACCAGCATGCGAAGGTCTCTGGAGAGAGTTTTAAGCTTGTCCATATCAGTAGACGACACGCTCTTTTCCGGAATTCGGGCAATTTTTGCAACAATAGCCTCTATGTCCTTGACCGTAATTTGTTTCTTGCCTTTGGTCGCAGTGCCTTTGACACGATGATTGGCTCCAGCCTCATCAATAACGTCGATAGCTTTATCGGGTAAAAAACGATCGTTGATATAGCGGCCAGATAATTCGGCAGCAGTCTTGAGCGCATTGTTGGAATACTTAACTTCGTGAAATTCTTCGTAGCGAGATTTCAGCCCTTTGAGAATCTCAAATGTCTGGTCAACGGTAGGCTCAGCCACGTCAATTTTTTGAAAGCGCCGAGACAGGGCTCGATCTTTATCAAAAATCCCGCGATACTCTTGAAAGGTTGTCGAACCAATGCATTTGAGTTCACCAGAGGCCAACATCGGCTTAATCAGATTAGATGCATCCATTACGCCGCCAGAGGCTGCGCCAGCACCTACTATGGTGTGAATCTCATCAATGAAGAGAATCGCATCTTCCTCTTTTTTAAGCTGATTCAGAATACCTTTAAGACGTTTCTCGAAATCACCACGATATTTGGTTCCAGCAACGAGCGCACCGAGATCTAGAGAGTAAATGACAGCGTCGGCCAGGACAGAGGGGACTTCGCCGTCTACGATTCTCTTGGCGAGTCCTTCAGCAATAGCCGTCTTGCCAACGCCAGCCTCGCCTACCAACAGAGGGTTGTTCTTTCGTCTGCGGCAAAGAATCTGAGAAGCACGCTCTACTTCGTGATCACGTCCGATCAACGGGTCTATTTTCCCAGCCAGAGCTTTGACGTTCAGATTAGTCGCATACTTATCCAGCGGCTTGGCATCACTTTCAGCATCTTCCGCACCGTACTCACCCGCACTATCTTCCGACTCTTCAGCCTCTTCGTCAGAGTTTTTGGCTATGCCGTGGGAGATATAGTTGACTACATCGAGACGCGTAATATTTTGCTTGTTCAGCAGATACACAGTTTGCGAATCCTGCTCTCCGAATATGGCAACCAATACGTTGGCACCGGTAACTTCTTTTTTCCCAGAGCTTTGGACATGGAAAACCGCTCGTTGCAAAACCCGCTGGAAGCCCAGTGTCGGCTGAGTTTCGCGGCTATCGTTCTCGTCTAACAACGGCGTATTTTCCTCAACGAAGCTGTCTAGCTCATCACGCAAGGTTTCGAGATCTCCACCGCAGGCGCGCAGAACCTGTGCTGCAGTAGGATTATCGATGAGAGCAAGTAGTAAATGCTCAACCGTCATGAATTCGAAACGTCGTGCACGCGCTTCTTTAAACGCGTTGTTGAGAGTGAATTCCAGCTCTTTGCTAAGCATTATTTAATCGTCCGCTCATGAAACTTCGTGTTGCGTCAGGAAGATAGTCTCCCTTTCCGCTTTACCAACTCCGGATAAGCTAGGCTAATCCGAAGCGTTACATAAATACTTTTCTTACGCTTTTTCCATCTCACACATCAACGGATGATTGCGCTCGCGTGCCAATTGTGTGACCTGCGCTACTTTTGTCTCGGCAATTTCCCGAGTAGATACACCACAAACACCCTTCCCTTTTTGATGAACATGTAGCATAACCCGTGTGGCCTGCTCCCTGTCCAACTTGAAAAACACCTCCAGAACTTCAACAACAAACTCCATTGGCGTGTAGTCGTCATTGAGAATAACAACCTTCCAAAGCGGCGGTTTCGCCAGCTTAGGTTTGGCCGTCTCAATGGCTAAACCACCTTCATAGTTAGTGTCTTCTTCACTCATTACTCATTTTCCGCGAGATCGATCGACTGGAAACATCGTTCTTGTCGACCGTTTGTACGTTTATTACAGGAGACTGGTGTCATGATCACGCTTGAAGGAATAATCGCAATATTCGTACCCCTTTAACATGGTGTTTGAATTACCTAACTCAATCGACTTGCGCCAATCGACCTTACCCTCCTAACTTACCCTCATGGGCGATGAAAGTGTAGCTTTGCTGATTACGAGAAAAGTTGATTTAAAACACTGTTCGGGAAAGAATAGTCGACTAACTCTCCAACGTTATAGAGATTGATTCTCAAAAACCAATAGTCAGGATAGTCGAGTCCGTTAATTCAGCCTCCAGGTAGTCCCTATTTGCTAGTTGATGCCCATTAAAAATCCGTTTATAGCTTGCGCTGGCGTTTTGGCCTTCCAGCTGCCGCGACATTTTCCGCAGCTTGTCGTGCTCTTTTAACAGCACGAGTTTCATAGACCCGCTGTTCTGTCTGATAAGTGTCTAGTGACTTTCCTCCACTTAGTTGTTCCGCCTGTTGCGCTTCAACATTCCGATGAGCTTGCGACTCCAAGGCCTCTCTGTGTGCTTCCTGAGCCATGAATGCAGCAGCACCCCGTTTAGGTACACGTTGGCCCGCCCGACTTTTCCGTTGGGGTTTCAATTCAAGCCGAGGGGCAATTTCTGCCTCCACCCTGGATGCTGTATCAGCCTGCACGCTAGCAGTATTGCGCCTAGGTCGTTTAGTGCGAGGGCCTGATTTTCCTGCGTTAACGCCAGCCGTAGCGAATTTATCCTCGTCACTGGCTTTTTTGAGCACTTGCAGGATAATCAGGTAAGCCCAGAAATAGATCGTAAAATTGAGAGCCACAGCGCGTGATCCGAATATGCAGACCACCGCATAGCAGACAGGTAACGCAGTACCTCCGATGCCAACCGCTCTTATAAACCTGTCGGTCTGGTTCTGAGCATGGAACCTACCTAGCTTGAACATATACCCCATGATAAGGATGAACAACACGACGGCCGGTATTCCCATCTGAGAGCCAAGATAAAAATACATGCTGTGAGGATCACTTTCCGTCATTTCCTCCTGGATATACTGTTCCTTCAGAAATTGAAAACCCTTAAAACCCTTACCAAAAACAGGGCTTTCCACCATCATTTGACCCGCTGCTTCCCACAGAATAAATCTGGTTGAGGAGCTTTTATCCAGCTTTTCCTCTTCGGGTGCCGAACTTACTGCGGATTCACTAGCTATCAAGCCACCCATTCTGGCGGAAATCGATTCAGGCATAACTGTCGGGAAAGCTACAACGACACAGATCGACAATATCACAGCAGCGAGAAGGAACATCTTACCTCTGTAATAACCCACCACGAAAGCACCCAATGCCATTGCCACATAGGCACCACGCGAGAAAGTGGTGAGGAGTACCTTGAGGGCTAAAATAAAGTACGGCGTCAACATCCAGGCTCGGATGTCCTTAATAAATACCAAAAAAAAGGCGAGCAAAGGTAACAATGTATAGGCCACAAAACCGCCAAAATTATTCGCTTGCATCTGCGGCCCTAGAATCCGACTTTTTTCAATCGAGGAGCGTCCCATTTTTTCCAGCATCTCTGGAATCGAAGAAATCACCACCACCATTGACCCGATCATAATGTAAACAACAGCGCGCTTTGCACCGTCTTTATCGCGTATCAATGCAACCAGTATTAAATAAATAATGAATTGATCAAGCCATGATTTAAAACTGAGAATCTCTGATTTCAAAAGATAAGCACCGCCAGGGTGCTGCAAAATAGTGAACGCAGATATAGCGGTATAAACCCCAAACGCTATAACAAGAATGCTACCCGGTGGCCAGACGACAAACTTGACCTTTTCGCGCGATGCATATAAAAGCGCGGTTCCCAAACCAAGTATGATCAGCATGTTCGTTCCGTTCAGACCCGGAGCGACTGGTATAACGTAGGATTTTGCAAATGGAAGATAGAGCAGAATGCACACAACGGTAATTTCAACCGTTTTAATGGTGCTCATTGCGATAATGATGCCTATGACAAATCCAGCCGAATAAAGGATCGGTCTAGGCAAACCTCCCGCAATAATTATCCCCAACACGACTACTGCGGGGAAGCAGAGAAAAATCAGAACGGGCTTCAGACTTTCCAGCGATGGCCACCCATCAAAACTACCACTGTCCGAATCAGATTCCTGTGGTGCAGGCGCTACTGAACCTTTCCGTCGTGATTTTTTATTCTGATTATTTCTACGTCGACCCGCTCGGGTCGAAGCACTGCCCTCAATACCGTCGGTATTACTGTTGGCGTGCGGAGACGGATTTGTAGAGGCCATAGTAAAGCCGGTTGCCTAAGGTTCTTTGCAAAATTTTCTTTGCCTGACTACGAAGTCGGTGCGAGCGATAGTAGCTACGATCCGGTGTAATCATGCGTTCAAATTCTTCCAACTGCGTAGTGCGCCGAATAGCCACACGCTTCAGAGGCTGAATTCCTGACATTGGCAACAACGTACCTCTTTGTGCTGCAACCATTGCCAAAGTGGAATCAAAGCTTCTAGAAACTTTCACCATTCCGACATCTGAGCCAAACCACTGCGTGTAGCCCGCGGATCTCATTAACTCCAACGTTCTACTATTATAGCGACCACCAGGAAAAGACATTGATTCACAGGGGTATTTCGTAATCTTTTCAAGAAAGATTTTACTCTCGACCAATTCCTGATGTGCAGCACTGGACGACAGATCATTGAAAAACTGATGAGTTACACCGTGACTACCCACTATCATATCAGGGACATTTGCCAAAGTCTCGACACCACCAGCGCTAAGAAAACCTGGCCGTGAATCGATAAAACCCGTTGTTATAAAAAAGTAAGCACACAAACCGCGCTCAACCAGCAATGGCACTGCAATATCAAGATTACTTTGATGACCGTCATCAAATGTAATAACCACATCAGCAGCGTTACCCGAAACAAATACGCCCGTTTTCGCCTTAGCCAAACAGTCTAGTTGCTGAATGAAATTATCTTTAGACACAGCATAGGGTAAGTCCTCTGTATCTATAGCACTTATATCATCACCCTCAAATAGCGAATGATACATCAGGACAACACTCATTCGAAACTCCGATCATTAAAAGCATACATCGACAGTACTCAAATTATATTAGTCATCGGATTACTTTATTCGACGTAACGTATCGTACCGACTAGCAATCCAGAATCTGACTTCCGGCTCTACCAGCCACATTACCAACAGTAAGACCGTCGTTCCAATAAGGCCCTTGGTAACAAAATCGAAGGCATCATTTCCAAAAGTCAGAGAATTTAAAAGAATAAAGGTAGCAACACTAGCAACTGCCATCAGTGCCGGAATTCGTAAATCAATAGGGAAGCTAACGTATCGGAAAGCCCGGATTGACACACCTGCTGCAAAAACAGCGAACGCAAGTAGTGTCATCATGGCCGCACCAGCAATCCCATATTTTGGTATAAATATGAAATTTAGGCTAATGTTAATTACTGTAGCAATACAACTCCAGACTACCAATGCTTTAGTATCTTTAAAAATATACAGCCCCGCAGTAAAAATATGCATGGAACCCTGCAGTAAGTAAGTCATCGATAAATAGGGAATAATCACAGTTCCAGGGGCATATTTAGGGCCGGACAGAAAACCCAGTAAATGTGGCGCTGTTATCGCAAACATAGTTACAAAAGGTATACCAGCGATCAGGAAAACCCGCAGAAATTTGGATAAAAATACCTGTGTTGACTCTTTTCCTTTAGCCTCCCAAATTTGCATGTATGCAGGCTTGAGAGCCTGGACCATCGCTACGAGTATGATCAGATCTATATAAGTGGACAGGTTATACGAAGCAGAATACTGCCCCAATGCACTTGCGCCGATCATTGATTCAATCATATAGCGATCGCTAAGACGCAACACCAACTCCAACGACTCCAAAATCATGAGCGGCAAACCGTAGAACAACATGGATTTTGCTAGTGTTGTTGAAATATTTTCAAATTTCAAATGAAAATCAGAAGAATAGCAATAGAAGGCATAACTCACAGCGACGACTTCTGCTATCAGCATGCAAGCGATAACTGACCAGGGATTCAAGGCCGAAACGAGTAACAAGGACACAATAAAAACAAGATTGAGGCAACGGGTCAGACTCTCAATTACGGCGACATCGCCACTGCGCTGTTGAGAGCGTAGAAAATTAATTACACCACTGCCTAACAAGCGAATGAAGACAATTCCTGATGCCAGTAGAAACAAAGACGACAACCCTTCGTATTGCATTATATTCGGCAATATAAACAGTCCACTGACCAACCAAAGTAACGTAGTCATTAAAGCCAAACAGAAAAACACAACACTCACTGTGCTATTCAATTGATTCATGCTGAAGTCAATATTACCGTGCTTGATCTGAGCATAAAATCGAATTACAGCGTGCTGCACACCCAGCTTACCAATCGCTATGAACAAGGTAAGACTTGCCGTGATCAACCCCACAATGCCGTATTCCGCGACACTTAAGTTTCGCGTAAGAATCGGAAAACTGATAAGTCCTACAATTCCGGTTACCACTCCGGCCGATGCGTAATTACGCAGATGACTCAACATAAAGTTGTTACCTTGATTTGCATGTCGAGTCAGATACCTTGAAAGGCATCATACAAATCTGACAAGGGCGCAAATCGTGCCCCTTCGCTACCACACCAATCCAGGGTCTGCTGCATATCATCGATAAAACGTTTAACTTCATCAGCTGTCTGTGGATAAGGCGATGCCTTTTCAATAATCTCCATCGAGTGAAACATCATATTAATGGAAACTACCCGGCAAGCACTATGCTTCTTTAAGTGATAACGAAAAATATCTTTCATTTGATCAACTGATGCAAACCAAGGACGAAA